>NZ_JBKEIS010000003.1:0-174981 GCF_046365365.1 Oribacterium sp. P9
TTTTGAGCTCTCTGTACTTCACTTCGATCGGCCAGCGATAGAAATAAAGTTCACGGAACATCGACGGCGTAATGCCTGGATCAAAAATGTTTGTAGCGAGATATTCCTGGGTTCCATTCGGAAGGTCGACCTCGACGACTCGTATCTTTACATCTTCTGTTCCAGATTTTGGGTTGCCCGGTAGGATGGACATGGTATCGCCTTTGCAGTTTTTAACTATCTTTGTGTTGGCTTTCAAGCGCATAAGGCAAAGATGATTTCGTTCAGAAAAGAAGCGAAACATACCTTCAGAGTAATAGCCTCGATCAAATATGACGATGCTGTTATCGGCGAAGATATCAAGTGCTTCAAGATTTGCGATGTGTTCCTTCGCTGCCGTACGCTCAGAGGCCAAATACGGGCTGAGAGAAGCGTGAACGATGTAATCGTCCAGAACATCATAGATGATCGATGCCAGCCCCGAAGTGAAACGTCGCTCTGGATTTGGATAGGTCGACATTTCGCCAAAGAATTCGAAATTGGATTTCGAATTAGGTAGTTCGATCTTGGAACCATCAACAGCTAAAAGATGGTAACCGTTCCATGTCCGTCTTTGAGGCTGCTGCTTATAAAACAAATCAACGGAGATGTTAAAGAGTGAAAGGAATAAATCCGGGTGAATGGACTGGCGGGCTTTGGAGAGCGCCTGCTTGGAAACATCAGGAAATTCAAGGTTTTTCAGCTCCGTTCGGATTTTGAAAAGGTTCTGATACATGGACGCTTTCGAGGTGAAGAGCAGGTACATGATTACATGAAAAATCGATAGTTTCCGCTTACGGACGAAGCGATTTTTTTCACGATAAGCATCGAGGTTATCCGGATTTGTGATATAATCACGGATGGATTGAATAATGTTTTTGCAGATGTTGATTCGATTCATAAGACTGACCTCCTTGAAGTGCGGTTAAGGGTTCGCGCCGCTGCGAACATCCCCTTGACTGACAAGGTCGCGAAGCGACCTCACTTTCGGGAGGTTTTGTCAAGTCTTTTGATAAATTTATTTGTAAAAAAATAAGACCCACGCTTTCGCGTGGATCTAAATGTTAAGTTGACGACATTGGGGTCAGACCCCATTAAGATTTTCTTAAGAGTGAAAAAACGCTGATCTGCGTAGTGCAGGTCAGCGTTTTTGGTATGTCGATGCAGAGAAGTGTCTGGCGCGATTTGCACCGTTTATCATGAAGACTTAAGCTGGCCAGTTCTTCCGAAGTGCAGCGTAGGAGATCAGGAAGTTTGCGAGCCAGCCGGCCGGGACGGCGAGCCAGACGAAGGCGATGCCGAAGCGTGGGGCGAAGATGAGCGCGACGGACATACGGATGGCGAGGTTCACCATGTTTGCGATGAGGAACGGCTTCATGATGCCGAGGCCACGGAGCACACCGTCGGTAGCCATCTTGATGCCCATGAAGATGAAGAAGTAGCCGAGCCACTTCATGTAGCCTGCGGAGACTTCATAGGCGAGGGCGGTACCGTCCTTACCGAGGAAGAGGGCGGAAATCTGCGTATGCAGTGTTTCGATGACGACGAAGGCGAGCACGGCGAAGCAGACGTCCAGCAGAAGTGCAGCGCGGTAGCCTTTTCGTATACGATCGGTTTTCTTCGCACCCAGGTTCTGTGAAACGTACGGGGAGACAGCATTGCCGATCGACACAAACATCAGCGAGAACACATTCTCGACGCGCATGGTCGCGGAGTAGCCGGCGAGCGCCTGGGTGCCAAATGGGTTCACGACGGCCTGGACGATCATCATACCGATCGAGACCGTGGACTGCTGGAGGACCGAAGGCACGGCGATTTCCAGCATTGCCCGAAGCGCCTGAAGGTCGAACCAGGCGAAGCGGCCCGGATAGCGGCGCATCCGGCGCAAGAAGATCAGTAGTGAGAAGATGGCAGAGATGCCCTGTGAAATGAGTGTTGCGAGGGCGGCACCGAAGACACCCATGCCGAGGCTCGCCACCATCCAGAGATCCATGAAGATGTTCAGCACGGACGAGAAGATGAGGAGTGCAAGCGGGATGCGTGACTCTCCGATCGAGGTGAACATGTTCGACAGGATGTTGTACATGAAGAGGAACGGGAAACCGAGGAAGTAGACGCGGAGGTAGAGTGTCGCCGTGTCGAGGATGTCAGCGGGGGTCTGGAGCAGGCGCATCATCGGGCGGGAGAGCACGAAGCCGAGGCCGCCGAGGAGGATGCTGAGGACCAGAAAGCTGATGAGTGAGGTTGACACGATCGTTTTCATACGCTCATAGTTGCGTGCGCCGAATGCGCGGCTCACGAGCACGCCGGCGCCGACACCGCCGCCGAGTGCGATACAGATGAAGACGTTCGTCAGTGCGGCACAGGCACCGACCGCCGCCAGCGCGGCGGAGCCGACGTACTGGCCGACGATAATCGAGTCGGCCATGTTGTAGACCTGCTGGAAAAAGCTGCCGAGAATCATCGGCAGCGCGAAGATCGTGAGCGCGCGAAGAGGCGCGTCTGTGATGAGGTATTCGTCTTTTGTAGTCATAGCCATGATAGATCCTTCTGAATGATAAGATAAGACTGCTGCGGAGCGCGGAGATCTCGATGCTCGTAATCCGCGCGTTCAGGCATATAGCGTAGATAGGATAGCACCGGAGCGCGGACCGACGCAAGCCTGCTTTCATCGACCGTCATCTTAAGAATTTCGTAATGGGGTCTGACCCCATTAAATTTTTCTAAACAGAATCTAAACAGAAGTTTATGGGGTCAGACCCCATAAACTTTCGGTATGTAAAAAATGCTTTACTTTTGGCGCGACGGTGTATAATAAGAAACACATGGTGTATAGAAAGTGAGGCATGATATGAATTTTTCAGAGTGTATAGAGCAGGCGAGAACGCGCATCGGGAAGTACTGTAAGGCGTGCCTGGAGTGCAACGGGCGTGCATGCCGGAACCAGATTCCGGGTCCGGGCGCGAAGGGCGTCGGTGACACGGCGATCCGCAACTATGATAAGTGGAAGGAGATTCGTCTCCAGATGGATACGCTGGTAGAGAAGCGTCCGGTCGACACCTCCCTCGAGCTGTTCGGAAAGACCTTCCAGTATCCGTTTTTCGCGGGTCCGGTCGGTGCGGTGAATCTGCACTACGGTGATGCGCTGAACGATATCTCCTACAACGACATCCTGGTGTCTGCGTGTGCGGAGCATGGCATCGCAGCGTTCACCGGTGACGGCACGAATCCGGAGGTGATGGTGGCCGCGACCACAGCCGTAAAGAAGGCCGGTGGTCTCGGCATCCCGACGGTGAAGCCGTGGAACATCGAGACGGTGCGCGAGAAGATGGCGCTTGTAAAGGAGGCCAATGCTTTCGCCGTAGCGATGGATGTCGATGCGGCCGGTCTTCCTTTCCTGAAGAACCTGACCCCGCCGGCCGGCAGTAAGTCGGTGGAGGAGCTTCATGAAATCGTAGAGGCAGCGGGTGTGCCGTTCATCGTGAAGGGCATCATGACCGTGAAGGGTGCGCTGAAGGCACAGGAGGCCGGTGCGGCGGCTATCGTGGTTTCGAACCACGGCGGACGTGTGCTCGACCAGTGTCCGGCGACGGCAGAAGTGCTCGAGGAGATCGTGAAGGCCGTGCGTGCGACCGGCAGCGATATGAAGATCTTCGTCGACGGCGGTATCCGTTCAGGTGCCGACGTATTTAAGGCCCTGGCACTCGGCGCTGACGCCGTCATCATTGCCCGTCCGTTCGTGACGGCGGTGTACGGTGGCGCGGAGGAAGGCGTCGAGGCGTACATCCAGAAGATCGGCAGCGAGCTGAAGGACACCATGGAGATGTGCGGTGTGAGCACGCTTGCGGAGATCACGAGAGACTGCGTGCGGGTGTAAAACTTCATAGATTATGTGGATAGCGAGGGGAGCCGGGTGACTGGCTCCCTGATTTTGAAATAAAAAAGGAGAAGAGCGTGATGAAGATGACGACGCTGTGTTATATCGAAAAAGAGGGGAAGTACCTGATGCTTCACCGGGTGAAGAAGCACCATGACATCAATGCCGGAAAGTGGATCGGTGTCGGGGGACATGTGGAAAACGGTGAGACGCCGGAGGAGTGCCTGCTTCGCGAGGTGAAGGAGGAGACGGGGCTCGTGCTGACGGCGTATCGCCTCCGCGGTCTCGTGACCTTTCTCAGTGACGTCTGCGAGCCGGAGCTTATGTGTGTCTTCACCGCGGATGCCTTTGACGGCGAGATGATCGAGTGCGATGAAGGCGAGCTCGCATGGGTGGAGAAGTCGGACGTTCTTGCGCTCCCGACCTGGGAAGGTGATCGCGTCTTCCTCGAGCGCCTCCTCTCCGGGGATGAGCGCTTCTTCTCCATTAAACTCCGTTATGAAGGTGATAAGCTCGTGGAAAAGAAGATTACGGATTACTGAATTCTATTCGCAGATCCGGTGATTTCCGGAAAAAAGCATTACGGATGTTGACATAATGTAGGTCATGATGTATATTCTTAATAGGAATTAATCCTATTAAGAAATGGCGGAGGCGACATGGAGAGAAGAAACACCGTGCAGAAAGATCTCGTTCGAAATGCGGTTCTGACGATGAAACGTCATGTGACGGCAGAGGAGGTTTACGAATACGTCCGGCAGGAACACCCTGGCATCGGGAAGGGTACGGTGTACAGAAATCTCGGCATCCTCTCAGAGGAGGGAAGTATCCGTCGCATCGAGGTTCCAAATGGGCCGGATCGTTTCGATTTCACATTGCGAAATCACTACCATGGGCGCTGCGTGCGCTGCGGAGAGGTGTTCGATGTAGACATCGACGAAATGCCGGGTCTCATAGAGCGGATCCGCGATCCGCATGGGATGCAGTTCCTGAGTTACGATATCATGTTTAAGGCGATCTGCCCTGCATGTCAGATGCAGGAATGACGAAAAAATCAGGAGGAAAAAAGATGAAGTACGTATGTGATGTATGTGGATGGGAGTATGACGAGGAGCAGGGATACCCGGATGGTGGTATCGCACCTGGCACGAAGTGGGAAGATGTTCCGGAGGATTTCGAGTGCCCGCTGTGCTCGGTTGGTAAGGACCAGTTCTCTGCAGAGGCTTAAAACCCGGCTGTGCTGGAGAAACGGATGCATATCCCGGACTATGTAGAGGGTGAGAGCCTGAAACCAGGCTGTGCTGGAGAAACGCACAAAGAGTTCTCACCGAAATGAATGTGGTATAAAACGAGAGGGACGCCGATTGGCGTCCTTTTTGTAACTCGGTGCATCGGATCGGCCCACTTCTCGATCGTGCTTATGTAATTCGTGGATATGTTTTCGTCCCTGGGTGCTCGTCTGAAACTATGTCAGTCATTCGAAAAAGTGAGTTTTCCGGCGCGTGATTTTTCTTGACATCCGGGTTAGACGGTACTAACATTTGGAGGTTAGCAGAAACTAACATTTATTGATCAATCAGTAGGATAGAATCATGTTAAAGGTAAAGGATCTGAAGAATCTGAAGAAGCTTGGTGTTTTTGCAGGTGGTGTGCTGTTCGGTACCGCTTGCGGTGCTGTCGGCGATCAAGGAAGCGCGGAATTACGGTATCTCCATCAAGGGCGGCAAGTTCATGGAAGCCGTGTCGGAGGCGGATGTCGGTGTCGCCATCGGCTCCGGCGCAGCGATCACGCGTGAAATCGCGGACATCACCATCTCCGCGGACGACCTCATGGAGCTCGTCGTACTTCGGCGTCTGAGCCGCGCACTGATGAACCGTGTACACGGTGACTACCGCTTCATCGTCGGCTTTAATTCCCTGCTGATCGCCCTCGGCATCGGTGGGCTCATCACCCCGTCGACCTCGGCGCTGCTTCATAACAGCTCCACCATGATGGTCGGCATCGACAGCATGACGAACCTGCTGGAAGAGACGAAGTAAAAGCAACTGCAGGCATGGAAGACCCTGAAACTGGACATCATGCCTGCAGTGCACTGAAATAGGAGAGAATATGTCGAATCTGATTGTAATCGTCGTGCTGCTGCTCATCGTGGCCTGGGCCGTGGAGGAATCGGCGAAGCATCTGCATGGCGAGGGCGGCTGCTGTGGCGGTGGCTCCTGCGAGCGCATCGCGAAGCCAGAAAAGAAAAAACTGGACGGCCCTGTGCTGCACAGCTACGACTTCCAGGTCGAAGGTATGCACTGTGAGAACTGTGCTGCGAAGGTGGCCCGTGCCATCAACGCCATCGACGGTGCCGCGGCTGATGTCAGCCTCCGAAAGAAGCACGCCCACGTCGACTGTGACCGTGACATCGCCCCGGCGACCATCATCGCCGCCGTCGCCCGCGAAGGCTATGCGGTGAAGGAAATCAGCGGCGAGATGAAATAAATAAGCGTTCGGGTCCCTTGCCTGAACGGCTACCGAAATAAATCCGAAACAACAGAAACCCACGCACACCAGCATAACGGTGCGCGTGGCTTTTTGTTGAGCATCAGATGCACCAGGCGGCATAGAGTGGGATCGAGTAGAGCTGGTCCTGCCATCCGAAATTGAGCTCGGAGAAGCGGATCGCGTAGTCCGGCTGGTACTTCTCGCGATAATTTCGGAGGCTGGTGGAGCGCTTGTTGCGACCGGATTTGATTTCGATCGGGATGATCTGCTCATTCAGGTCACTTACCAGATCGATTTCCATGCTTTCAGATGGCTTGAAATAGTAGAGCGCACGGTTCTTACTCGCGAACTGCTGCATCACGTAGTTTTCGGTCACGGCTCCCTTATAAATATTGTGCACATCCGGCAGCAGGTCGCGATAGTGCAGGCCGCACATATGCGTCAGCAGGCCGGTGTCGGAGAGATAGACCTTGAAGCTGTCGCTGTTTTCGTAACCACTGAGCGGTGAGAGTGGTACTTCCAGACGATGGACTTTATAAATCATGCCGGAGGCATCCAGCCAGTCGATCGGCGCGAAGTAATCCCGCTTATTTGCTTTCGGTTTCACTTCACTGTATCTGAACTTCGGATTTTCCTTTGCAAGCTGTCGCGGAATCGAGCGATAAACTTCCGTGATTTTTACGCTTTCCGCAGGACTCGTCACGTATTTCGTCATGTCGGCGAGATAAGCGAGGCGCAGGTTTTCGTAAATCAGCGGATCGACCTCAACCGCCAGTTTTTCGCTTTCCAGATAGGATAAAACGGCCTGTGGCATACCGCCGATATAGAGATAGTCCTGGTACAGACGCAGTGCCTTCTCGTGCACGCCTTCCGCCAGAGGCATTCGCCCGAGGTACGCTTCCCGGATACCATCGCGGAGGAGGTCTTCGCCACAGGCGAGCAGGAACTCTTCGAAATCCATCGGGTACATCTTCAGTATGCGGACCTTTCCCACCGGGAAGGAGCCCTCGAAACGTTTTAGCTTCACGCCGAGGAGACTGCCGGCACAGAGGATGCGATAGGGCTTGTCGGATTCACAGAAGTATTTGAGGGATGTAATCGCTCTTTCGCAGGACTGAATTTCATCGAAAAAGATCGGTGTGGTGTCGTCCACGCGCTGTCCGAGAATCTGACTGATCTGCAGAAGAATCGTCTCCGGATCGAGATTTCCTTTAAACACCGATGCGATATCGGCCCGTTCCTCGAGATTGATATAGATATAGTTCGGATACGTTTCTTCGCAGAATTTCCGGATGATCCAGGTCTTTCCGATCTGCCGAGCACCGATCACCAGCAGCGGTGACGGGATGCGCTTCTGCTCCCACTCCATCAGCTGCTCATAAAATTTTCTATACATGCATCGCACCTCGCTTTCCGTAGTGTACATCATTTCGGGATAATTAACGCTCGTTCCAGGATAGCATGGCTATAGGATGATTGTAGCATCGTAAAGGTAGGAAATCCATGGATCAGACAGCATTTCTGTGAAAAAGATGAAACATTTCAACAAAAAAACGCGAAAAAGATGAAATGCTGCAGGAAATTTATACGAAGAAGATGAAATGCTTCAAGAAAAGCGCATCACTCGGGTTGAAACGAGTGATGCGCTGACACGGTTTTCTGATCTGCGAAGTTTAGTTCACCCACTTTACCTCGCCTTCGAGTTCGACCGGGTAGCGGCGAAGTTCGCTTCCGTCGAGGTCTTCGTGGTGCATGTCGACGGCGTGGATCTGGTGATTGTCGTAGGTCGTGTAGTAGTAGATGCCCTTCGTTGCGTTGCAGCAGGAGGTGTAAATCGTGATCTCATACTTGTCTTCAGCGACCTCACAGCAGCCGCGCTGCTGGTCAACGGAGCCGAGGATATGGAAGAACTGGCTCACACTGGAGCGCTCGTCATCGCCAGAAAGGGAGCTCAGCTTCGTGAAGGCAACCTTCACGAAACGAGACTGACTCGACAGATCGCCCGGGATACCCAGGCCGCCCATGCCACGGCTGTAGGCCTGAAGCGGGAGTACACCGGCGAAGCTGGCATCCGGTTGCTTCCGGGAAACACCCGGGTAGTTGTTGAGGGCGAACATCTGGTTCGGGAACGGTGGATTATTCGTCATGACACCGACCGGGTTATCGTATACATGAAGACCATCCGCCATCGACTCGACGACGATGCACTCATCCCGGTCTGCGATGATCCAGTGGAGCTGTGCTGCCGGCAGCTGCTCGCTGAACGGGGTCTTCAGAAGTCGCAGTGTCGCGAGCTTCGTCCGCGCATCGTCGACCGTTGCACACTGCGCGAGGATCCACGGGATAAATTCGAACTGCGCGACCTGATCGGTCTCTGCTGGCACATCCGGGAGAGCATCCTGATAGACCGCATTGCCCACGAAATTAAGGCCCGCCATGCCGAGACCCTTTTCGTTCACGCCATCATAGTAAAGCGGATAGCCGCCAGCCACGAAGGCCATGCCGATGATCGCGTAGTGCGACTTCAGCTCGCCGGCGTGACGGAACCGGAACGGATAGTTTCGCGGCGTGACCGTCACCTCTTCGCCATAGGAAAGCTCATAATCGAGCGTTCTGCCGATGTAAAAATCCTTCGTCTTATAGGTTGCTGCTGTACACATTGTCTCTTTAAACTCCTTTCGTCAATGTTTATAAATATACGTTCGATGAAACGTCGCCTGAGGTCTGCACGTGCTGCACGCGTGCGTCCAGGGTGGATAAACCACTTACGTTCAGGCAGCGGATAATGATAAAGTGATTGTAGACCGCAGCGGCAGGAGAATCCATAGCTTCACAGAAATTTCACAGGGCGCTGGAAATCCAGCGCCCTGCGTGTATATCTATATGATTCTGTGTATCAATGCACGAAGATCAGTGACAGGATGAATACGACGATGATCGTCGTGACACCCATGACTGCCGTCATACCGGTCTGGCACTTATATGCGTCCTTCGTATCCATGTCGGAGAACTGCGATACAACCCAGAAGTAAGAGTCATTGGCATGAGAAACCGTCATAGAGCCGGCACCGATCGCCATGATGACCAGTACCTTTGCGAGAGGAGATGTGAAGCCGAGGGACGGCATCATTGGCGCAATCATCGCTGAGGTCGTGATCATCGCAACGGTGGATGCACCCATCGCAGTCTTCAGAAGTGCCGCGATGATGAACGGAAGGAAAACGCCGACGCCGAGTCCGAGCAGGGATGCACTGAGTGCGTCCGCGATCGGAAGCTTCTGAAGGATGGCACCGAAGGATCCGCCGGCGCCGGTGATGGCCAGAATACCTGCAGAGTTGGTAACGCCCTCGGTGATCCACTTCAGCGCGTTCTCCTTTTCACTCTTCGGAATCAGCGTCATGGAAAGGAACACACCGATGATCAGCGCGATAACCGGATTACCGATGAAGGAGAAGAAGGACTTCACGGCACCGGAGCCGAATGGTGCGCTTGGGAAATCGCTGACGGACTTCAGTGCGATCAGGATGATCGGAAGAAGAATCGGGGAGAAACTGTGCAGTGCACCTGGCAGCTGGCCGTACTTCTCCATCAGCTCATCGACGGTATACTCCGGATTCGCCGGGATGTCGATCTTGCTGGAAACCTTGTTGGCATATACCAGTGCCGAAGCCACGGCCGGAATGGAAACCAGAAGGCCGACGAGAATCGTGAGTCCGAGGTCTGCTTCCAGCGTGCCCGCCATCGCAATCGGTCCCGGTGTCGGCGGTACCAGACAGTGGGTCGCATAAAGACCACCGGACAGGGCCGTCGCCATCACTGCGAGGGAAATGTTACTGCGGTTTGCCAGTGCCTTCGAAATCGGGCTCAGAATAACGAAACCGGAATCACAGAATACCGGGATACCGGTGATGTAACCGGTGATACCCATCGTCAGCACGCTTCGATCCTTGCCGACGATCTTCAGAATCGAATTTGCCATCGTCAGCGCGGCACCGGTTTTCTCCAGGATGGTGCCGATGATGGTACCACAAAGGATGACGATACCGATGCTTGCGAGGATATTACCGAAGCCGCTCTTCACGGTATCGATGACCTCGCCCGCTGGAATACCACATACCAGACCGACTAAAATCGCAATCACCGTCAGCACCAGGAACGGGTGCATGTTGAACTTTGAAATCGCGATGACCATACAAACAACGGCTAAAAATATAACGCCAAAAATGAATAAACCAGACATTTTCATACCTCCTTTTATTTTTTAAAAAATCTGGTTCCAGTACTCCAGCAGCAGACGAACATAGAATTCCCGCACAAACGCCGTATCCTTTTCGATTCCCAGAAGCTGGTATAGCCGCTTCATCCGATACAGCAAGGAATTCTTATGCAGGTGCAGCCGTTCCGAAGCGCTGGTTGCACTTCCATTTTCCTCGTAGTAGCACTCCGCCGTGTGTAGAAGCAGTTCGGCCTGCTTCTCCCCCTCCTGCAGCAGCCGCTCCGCCATCTCCCGGACGGCCCGATCGCCGCCATAACTGATGAAGCGTCCCAGCAGATACCGCATCCTGCACGAATGCTCTTCGAGATTTTGAATCTCCCCTCCTTTCATCTCTTTCATTATCATCACTTCACGCATACCTTCCGGTATTTCGTTCATCGTTTTACATATACCGCTTATGACGGTCCGCCAGCCAGGGTGCGAGCGGATTTCCGCGATCGGCTTCCCGATACGATTCTGACCATTCCGTTCATCCAGCTGCTCCCGTTCGAAGAGCCGACCAATGTCTCCTTCAGGTGGCGTTGCCTCTGAGGCATCACAGTCACTATGTTCATGTGTCAGCCACTCTTCACTGGATTTCTCCGAAGTATCGCTCAGCAGGATTACATAGCTCTGCTTATAAAAGCCAAATACATCGCGCTGTCGGTCCAGAATCCCCTTCCATACCAGCGACTGAACCGCATGGGACAGTGACTCTACATATTCATCCGTGCTTTCCGCAGTCTCCTGATAAATCAGGATGACCCGATACGGAAATGCGAGATGTACATCCAGAAAATCACAGAGCTGCTGTACCTTTTCGCGTTGCGTCTCATCGCCCAGTATGAGCGAGCGAAGCAGCTGCGTGCCGATCTCCGATTCCATTTTCTGCTTTTGCGCCAGCTGGAACTGTGCAAACTGCTGTGATACATACACACAGAGCAGATTTGCTGTATCCCGAACCTCCGCCTCATCGCCGAACATTCCGACGACACCGATCATCTCATCCTCGAGATAAATCGGCATATTGTAGCCCTCGCGTGCACCTGGGTACGCTGCCAGATTCTCTTTTCGAACCAGCACTGGCTTTCCGGTCGCCAGCACCTCTGCGGCGCCCTGATGAAAGGTGCCGATGCGATTCTTTTCCGTCGACGCGATGATAATCGCGTTCGTATCCATGATATTGATCGTGCGATGACCCACCAGCGCCGACGTCGCTTCCACGAAATCCTGGGCCATCGTTGCTATTTCTTTCATGTCACATTCCGAAATTCACAGGAACAGGCAGTCGCCTGCGCCGAGGTAGCAGTGCCGGATATCCGGACGGGCGTCCAGCATCTCCTGGAGCAGTTCGCCGGAACAGTGGTTGAAGCCGATCAGACGGACACCCATGGCCTTCATCTCATCCAGCGTCTTTTCGATGCGCGGCCGGTCTGCCTCTACGAGGTGCGTACCGCCGAAGACCGCATACACCGGTCGGTGAAAGCGCATCTGCACCGACTTTAGAATATTGAGGATGCCCGGGTGGCTGCAGCCCACGATGACGACGAGTCCCTCCGGCCGTGTCAGCACCAGACAGACTTCATCTGAAAAATCATCCTGCTTCCAGCCCTCCTGATCCCGGAGCACGAAGCGTTTCGGAATCGTCTCGAAATCATGCGTCCGCTGGAATCCACTGACGACATAGCAGTCGTCCTCCAGCTTCATCATCTCACGACAGACGCGATGATCGATCCGACGTTCCTCCATCCAGCGCTCATCGAAGCCGCAGCCGAGATACGTCGCCTTCATCCCATCAAACGCATACTTTTCCTCGAAGTAACCGTCCCCCGTAATCAGCGGGCAGCTCAATCCACCCACAAAAAAGTACGGATATCCACCGCCATGGTCGTAGTGCCCATGACTTCCGACGGCGTAATCGATCGATTTGAGATCTACGTTCAGCTTTACTGCATTGTCATACGCAGCCCGACCGGCACCGAAATCGAAGAGAATCTTCGTCGTCCCGGTGTCCAGCAGAAACGACAGCCCATGCTCAGCCGTCAGTGCCTTCTGCTCGCTTCGGTGGTTATCCATGATTGCGGTCAGCTTCACATCCACACCTCCATTTTCAGTTGTCAATTCACGATCTGTTCTGATAGCTTTATTATCGCACTTTCGGAGATGGATTTCATTGTGCTGAAGCACAAATAAATATGCTGATTTTTAGTGAAATCGACGGATATTTGTGCGGGTTTTATTTTCAGTAACAAAATAGTGCACGGAACGGTCACGGCGTGTCCTCGACTTTTGGGCACAAAGTCTGGTTGAAATAGGATGAAGTGCTTTACATTTCTTTTAAATCGTTCTATACTTCGCTTTGTTCAAAAATGAACTAATCAAAAATGGAGGAAACATGTTCGATATTTCTTTTGCAGATAAGATCAGCCGGGCGTATACGCGGAGCTGTAAGGCGCTTTGTCATGAGCTCGACATCCCGCAGACGGCGTTCGATATCCTGATGTTTCTCGCGAATCATCCGGAGTACAAGAGCGCACGGGATATCGTGGAGATCCGCCGGATCAAGGCGAACCTGGTATCGATCAACGTCGATCGCCTGGTTCAGGAGGGACTGCTCGTGCGCTGCGAGGTCGCGCATGACCGCCGGAAGGTAGAGCTCAAGCTCACGGAGAAGGCGGCACCGATCGTCGAGAAAGGTCGCGCAGTGCAGGCGCAGTTTATCGACACACTGCTCCAGGGCATCGATGAACCGACGCTCGCCGCGTTTCGCGCGGCGTTGATGCAGATGGAGAAAAATATCAATCATACGGAGGCTTAAATTATGTCACTTCTTTTTACGATTATCGTTACCTTTTTCGCCGGCATGGGCGCCGGTCTCGGCACCGGTTTCGCGGGGATGAGCGCAGCCGCCGTGATCACACCGATGCTCATCACCTTCCTCGGCATGGATCCGTATAGGGCTGTCGGGATCGCGCTCTCATCGGATGTGCTGGCGAGCGCGGTTTCTGCCTATACCTATGGAAAGAATCAAAACCTCGACATCCGAAACGGCATCATCATGATGATCAGTGTGCTGATTTTTACCGTCGTCGGGAGCTATATTTCGTCGCTCGTACCATCTGCGACCATGGGGAGCTTCTCTGTCTTCATGACCTTCCTGCTCGGCATCAAGTTTATCGTGAAGCCGGTTATGACGACGAAGGAGTCCATGCAGGGCGTGTCCGCAAAGAAGCGGGCGATCCAGTCCATCCTCTGCGGTGTCCTGATCGGATTTATCTGTGGCTTCATCGGTGCCGGTGGTGGTATGATGATGCTGCTGATCCTCACCTCCGTCCTCGGCTATGAGCTGAAGACCGCCGTGGGCACCAGCGTTTTCATCATGACCTTCACGGCGCTGACCGGCGCGGTTTCTCACTTCGCGATCGGTGGCATGCCGGATGTGACCGTCTGGGTGTTGTGCATCGTGTTCACTTTCCTCTGGGCGCGTGTCGCCGCCGTCTTCGCAAATCGGGCATCCGCGAAGACCCTGAATCGGGCGACCGGCTTCATCCTGGTGATCCTCGGCATCGTCGTGATGGGCTTTCAGTTTTTAAGTTGAGGTAGAGATATGGGAATGGAAATCGAGCGTAAGTGGATGGTGCAGGGCTGGCCGGAGGGCTATCCGCTGCGGAAGGAAGAGGAGATGCGACAGGGCTACGTGTCGGTGCGACCGACCGTGCGGATCCGTGAGGAGAAGCTGCGGGTGTCGGGGGAGGGCGCGCCGCTGAAGGACGAGTTCATCCTCTGCTTCAAGTCGAAGGGACGGCTCAGCCGGAAGGAAATCGAGTTTCCGATCGAGGAGGCGCGCTTCCGCGAGCTCGAGGATCTCATCGGTCTGCCGCTGATCCCGAAGCTTCGCCGGACTTACCTGCTGCCGGATGGCCATCAGCTCGAGGTGAATCATGTAGACGAGGGCGCACCGACCGAGTTCTGGTATGCGGAAGTCGAGTTCAGAAGCGAGGACGAGGCACGGGCCTTCGACCCGGCTTCGGTCGGCCTCGGCGCGTATCTGACGGACGACGTCACCGAGCAGCCGGGCCAGTCGATGGGGGCCTACTGGACAGCGACCCGCCTGCAGCAGGCATGAAGTTCTGCGAAATCGAAGTGATAGTGCCGCTTAGGGTCCCCGGCTTAGATTGAACCGGTCTCGGAGTGCTGTGCCTCCGTTGCCGCCCCTCCGGGTCCCCACTACCAGAACGGTTACAAATCAAAATGGCTGTCGCACCATCGGGTGCGGCAGCCATATAGCGTCTATATCAACATGTAACAGATGGAGCCCTCTGCACGAGCACCCCGGGCTTACGCAGCGATCGCCACGTCCTTCGCGGCGGCGCGGTCGTTGATGAGCCAGACACCGGCGACCAGCGTGAGCGGCAGCAGCTCGAGGAGGATGGCGTGCGCACCGAAGCGATCACTCATGAAGACGGAGATGACGACGGCGGCATAGAAGAAAACGAGGGTCGCGGTGTAGAAGAGTCCCTGCCGGAAGCTTTCGTGCTTTCCGGTGAGGATATAGTCGATCCAGCCGAAGAGTGCCTGCTTCGAATTATTCGAGCAGAAGATCGTCGCGCTGTTGAAGCCCTCGGCACCGGTGAAGGTGCCCCACTGGATACCGGTCAGGAAAAAGATCGGATAGAGCGCGAGTGCGCCCTGCGTGGCTTCCGGGATCGCTGCCGAAATCAGGATGCAGGCAAGCTGTGATACGAGGCAGGTGATTTCTGCGATGCGACGGTCCTTCATCTGCAGGATGTGCGTAAGTGCGAGTGAAAACAGAAAGACCAGCAGTGCACCGGCGCGAAACAGCGCGTCCTCGACATTGTCCCCGAGCAGCAGATGCCGGAAGACATTTGCGAGATTCGAGGTGACGGCCTGCCCGAACGAACCGCGGACCAGGATGCCGTACATGCCGGCGTAGCCGCCCATGAAGGCCATGCAAAGATGAATCAACAGGTTTCTTCTTGATTTGATCAGTTTCATTGCGAACTCCTGTGATGGAAAATTTCAAACGTTCCGACTATAACACTCTGCTCTATGAAATTCCACCATAATATTTCCGAAATTTCAGGATAAACACGCAGAGATATGCTATATAATTATAAGATTCGTATCAGTTCAGTCGAGCCAGGGGCCCCTGGCGCTGATCCTTACTGGTACGACATCAGAATTCAGAACCGAGGTAAACATATTGAACCAGAAAACTCAGAAAATTACGTTCGGTGCGATGATCACCGCGCTCTTTACGATCCTGCTCCTGATCGACCGCCAGACCGGCTCCATGTTCCAGGGGGCGCTCATCTTCATCCTGCCGATTCCGATGGTCGCCTACGGCGCGCGTTACGGTCTCTGCTCGAGCTTCGCGGTCTGGATCGCATCCACGCTGATGGCCGTGTTCTTCAGTCTGCCGACGACGCTCATCTACTCGTCCTGCATGGCCTTCATTGGCATGATCCTCGGCAGTCGTATCCACGATAAGAAGGATATGACTCGTACCCTCCTACTCGTGATGCTACTCTCGATCATCGCGGAGCTGGTCAATGTCCTCCTCCTCGCGGTCATCTCGGGCACGACGCTCGATCAGGATGTCCTCGAGATGCAGACGATCATGACGGAGGCCCTTAACTCGGCACAGAAGTTCACCGGTGCCGGAGCGACCGCGCAGAGCGCTGCCCAGATGGATGTCTTCCGGCAGATGCTGACGCCGGATTTTCTGAAGCGTATCCTGATCATTTCCGTCGCCTTCACCGGTGCCGTCCAGGGCTTTATCATCTATGAGCTCAGCCTTCTGATCCTGCGTCGTCTCCACGTGGCGGTACCGCAGCCGAAGCCGATCATCGAGTATTACCCGCCGCGCTGGCTGGGCGTCCTGTCCATCCTCGCCTTCTTCGCTTATAATTACACCTTCGCGAAGCCGCTCGAGAACGCGATCCTCCAGAGCCTGCTCCAGATCATCGGCATCGTCGGCTATATCATCCTGATGTGCTTCGGTGCGATCGCGATCTCGCTTCTGATCCGTCTCTTCCTGACCCGTGCGAAGCTCGTGAACGGCCTTCTCACGGCACTCAGCATTTTCGTGATGCCGCAGATCCTGCTGATCCTCGGCATCTTCTACATCTCCGGCTCGCTCCACGACTACATCGCGCGACGCTTCGGTCTGCAGACCGCCGCTGCCGACGGCCGCACTGTGGATGGGCGTGCCACCCGTGCGGCGGACCGTCAGCATTGGTCCGATGCAGGCGACCACAGCCTGTCTGACCGTGCCCGCCTCGTACCGACGCCGAAGGACGGTGGCGACATCATCGACCTCGGACCAGACGACGCCACGGATGTGAAGTGAGCAATCACGGACAGAAATCTAACAAACAGAGCCGTCACGCGAATGGTGAAATGCTCATGGAGTTTCATCATTCACGCGACGGCTCTGTTTACATGTTGAAATGGACACCGTTCGAGATCACTCGAGGCCCGTTTCCTCTGGCAGTCCGAGCATGATGTTCATGTTCTGCACCGCAGCACCGCTCGCACCCTTTCCGAGGTTGTCGAAAACTGCGGTCACCGTCGTCTGCTCCTCATGTCCACAGACCACGATCTCGAGGCGGTTTGTGCCGGCAAGCTTATTTGCATAGAGCTTGCTGTCATTCTCGCCGAACGGCACGACGGATACGAAGTGCTCATCACGATAGTAGTCTGCGAGCTTCGCACAGATCTCCTCCGCGCTCGGTTGCCCAGGCAGAAGCCGGTTCTGGAGCATAATCGTCGTCGCCATGCCCTTATAATAATCGTCCACGACCGGCATGAACACTGGCGGATACGCGAGTCCCGTCACCGTCTGCATCTCCGGCAGATGCTTATGCTGCAGGTTGAGACCATAGATGCCCGGCGCGTCCAGCAGCTCAGAACGTCCTTCTGCCTCGTACTCCGCGATCATCTTCTTGCCACCCCCGGAGTAGCCGGTCAGGCTGTAGCAGTTCATCGGGTAGTCCTTCGGAAGCACGCCCATCGCCACCAGCGGAGCCGTCGTCGAAATGAAGCCCGTCGCATGGCAGCCCGGATTCGCCACACGCTTACTCGTGCGAATCGCCTCCCGCTGCGCCTTCGACAGCTCCGGATAGCCATAGGTCCAGTCCGGATTCGTCCGGTGTGCCGTCGACGCATCGATCACGCGCACGTTCGGATTATCAATGAAGGAAACCGCTTCTCTGGCACCTTCATCCGGCAGACAGAGAAATACGATATCTGCGCTGTTGAGATACTTCTTCCGCTCATCCGGATCGTGCCGGAGCTCCTCCGGAATCCGCAGCATCTCGAGATCCTCGCGTTGACCGATCCGGTCATAGATCTGAAGTCCCGTCGTGCCACTCTGACCATCGATATAAACTTTCGTCTTCATGATTTCCTCCCTGACCTTCCCGTTCATGCCATGCAGACGGATATTTTCATATATATTAGCAAATCTGCGTAGTACCGAGATATAGTTTTCTTACATACTTGATAAACGATGTGTTATGTAACAGTTCAAGCAGACAGGAGACCCGGAGGAGCGGCAACGGAGTACTGTGCCTCTGTTGCCGCCGCTCCGGGTCTCCTGTCTGAACTGTTACTGTGTTATAACAGCTATGAATTTTTGCACTACGCTTGATTCTTGACACTGCAGTGGAAAAGGCGTAAATTACGAATAAATCAATACAGAGCAAAAAACGTTGACGAGAAAAAGTAGCAGTTGGAGCGAGCCAGAGAGCTGTCGGAGGGTGCGAGACAGTGGAACGAAAGCTGTGAAAATCATCTCTGAGTTGCGCGCTGAACGCACTGGTTAGTAGGTTACGCCGGGCTGGTCTCCGTTAAAGGACTAAGCATTGATAGATGCGACAGAGTGGTCGTTTTATTCGACAATGAGAGTGGTACCGCAGAGGACTTTACAGCCTTTGTCTCTTTGATAAAAAGAGACAAAGGCTTTTTTTGTATCTGCTTGCACCGATCGATTTCAAAAACAAATCGACCATGTATGGGCGGATTCGTGATGAAGTAAATCCGTAAGCATTGGCCCTGTATGGATGGAAGAAGCTTTCAGCCGCTTCGGCGGATGAAATATAAAAACGTTTACATTTGTTGATACAATTTGAGGAGGAGACATTATGAGAAAGAACAGAATGATGGCCATGATGATGGCCGGTGCGATGGCAGCATCCCTGGCAGCCTGCGGATCATCCAGCACACCAGAGGCAACCACGGCAGCAGCCGCAGAGACGACCGCCGCAGCCGCAGACACCACGGCAGCTGCAGAGGAGACCACGGCAGCTGGTGCAGAGACCACAGCAGCCGCAGCCGATGATGATGTAAAGAACGCATCGAACGTTCAGCCGGAGATCCCGGAGGGCGCAACCGTGCTAAAGCTTGGTATGACCACCAACGAGCAGGATTCCTTCATGATCGCAGCGGTAAAGTTCGCACAGGATGTACAGGATAAGACCGACGGCAAGTATGCGATCGAGCTTCACCCGAACGGAGACCTCGGTGGTGAGCGTGATATGCTTGAGTCCATGCAGATGGGCACCCTCGATATGGGTATCGTGACGTCCGGACCGTTCGTAAATTTCTCCTCGGATATGGGTGTACTCGACATGCCGTATCTCTTCGAGAACAAGGAGCAGGCATACGCTGTGCTCGATGGTGAGGTAGGTCGTTCTCTTCTCGATACACTCGAGGGTTCCGGCCTCAAGGGTCTCGCATATGCAGAGAGAGGCTTCCGTGATCTCACAAACAACGTTCGTCCGATCAAGACCGCAGAGGATGTAAAGGGCCTCAAGATCCGTGTGATGGAGAACGAGGTTTACCAGAAGGCCTTCGATGCACTCGGTGTCAACGCAACGCCGATGGCATGGTCCGATGCACTGACCGCTTTACAGCAGGGCACCGTCGATGGTGAGGAGAACCCGATCAACGTTATCAACTCCTATAAGCTCTGGGAGTCCCAGAAGTACGCAACCCTCGATGGTCACAGCTACTCCACTGCGATCGTCACCATGTCCCTCGATAAGTTCAACGAGCTCGACGCCGACATCCAGCAGGTATTCCTCGATGCAGCACAGGATGCCGCAGAGTATGAGAGAGAGTGGGTAGCCGCTCAGGAGGCAGATCAGCTTCAGGCGATGAAGGACAACGGCATGGAGGTCGAGGAGAACCCGGATATCGCTTCCTTCAAGGCAGCTGTACAGCCGGTATATGATGCATATCCTCAGTATGCCGATTATGTAAAGAAGATCAACGACGTCATCGCTACAGTTAAGTGATTTTTCGGATCATTGGAAAGTGAAACGTTCGAAGGTATTGCTACGCAATCACTTCCTATCCGAACGTTCATATTAAGAAGTTTATGTAGAAATAAAGCTGAGACGGAGCCTGCGCGAGCAGGCTCCGTCTCAGAAACAGGGGTCGTACAGATACCTGAAACAGGTAGTGAAAGGGGCAGACAAAGTGGGATTTGTTAAAGCTGTTCATAAGTTGTCAGATGCGATCGATAAGGTGATGGGCTACGTCATCTTCGCGATGCTGCTTCTGATGGTCATCATCACCGGTGCGCAGATCGTGTGCCGTATCTTCTTTAAGTCGTTACAGTGGTCCGAGGAGGCCACCCGTTATTTACTGATCTGGTGCTCGATGCTCGGTGCAGGGTGTGTCTATAAGCACGGCGGACACATCGCCGTCACGGTACTGCAGGATGTGATGCCGGCACCGGTGAAGAGAGTGATGCAGCTTCTCGTGCATGCACTCTGTTTCGCCCTCTGCCTGGTGGTCGTTTACTACGGCTATAAGTATTTCGGAAAGCAGGGAACACAGCTTTCCGCATCCCTCCGCTGGCCGATGCGCTATGTATACTTAGGCATTGACCTCGGTTGCGGCCTTATGGCCGTACATGCGCTGGATGCGTTCCTGCAGCAGCTGTTCCACATGGATGAAGTGAAGGAGGTGGAGTCATAATGGCAGCCGTACTGTTTATTTCGTTCGCAATTTTACTTCTTCTCGGTGTTCCGGTCGGCTTCACCATCGCCATCGCCGCCTTCATCACCCTCGTCGCCGGTGACGTACCTGCCCTCATGATGGTGCAGCGTATCTTCACTGCGCAGGACAGCTTCTCGCTGATCGCGGTTCCGTTCTTCATCCTCGCCGGTGACCTCATGTCGAAGGGCGCCGTGTCGAAGGTGCTCGTCGAGTTCGCAGAGTCCCTCCTCGGCTGGATCCGTGGCGGCCTCACCATCGTTTCCGTCCTCGCCGGCATGTTCTTCGCCGCGATTTCCGGATCTGGTGCAGCGACCACCGCAGCCGTCGGTGCGACTCTCATCCCGGAGCTCGAGAAGCGCGGCTATCATGTCGATAAGTCTGCCGCCCTCATCGCCGCTGCCGGTACGATCGGCGTCGTCATCCCGCCATCCGTTCCGATGGTGCTCTACGCCGTCATCGCAGAGCAGTCGGTCAATACCCTTTTCCGTAACGGCTTCATCCCGGGTATCACGATGGGTGTGATCCTGATCGTCATCGCCCTCGTCGAAGCGCGGAAGCTCAACTACCCGAAGGGCACACCGCTCAGCGTGAAGAACGTCCTGAGAACCTTCCTCCATGCGGTCTGGGGCATCCTCATGCCGCTGATCATCCTCGGTGGCATCTTCTCCGGCTACTTCACCCCGTCCGAGGCAGCCGATGTCGCGGTTATCTACTCCATCCTCATCGGCTTCTTCGTGTACCGTGACCTCACGCCGAAGGGCCTCATGGAGATCATGAAGAACTCTGCGAAGACCTCCTCCGTCATCATGCTGATCATCGGCTTCTCCGGTCCGTTCGGCTGGGTACTGGCGAACTGGAAGATCCCGGAGATGATTTCGAAGGCTGTTCTCTCCGTTTCGAGCAATACCTACATCATCCTCTTCCTGATCGGTCTTATCATCCTGGTCTCTGGTGTCTTCATGGAGACCTCCTCCGCGATCATCCTGCTCACCCCGGTATTCCTTCCGCTCGTGAAGGCGATGGGTGTGAACCTCGTCCACTTCGGTGTGGTATTCGCCGTCGGTCTCGCCATCGGTATGATCACCCCGCCGGTAGCCATCAACCTCTTCGTCGCCTCGGGTATCACGGGACTTCCGATGACGAAGATATCGAAGGCCATCATCCCGTACCTGATCGGCCTCATCGTGGTGTTCTTCGTGATCCTCTATGTACCACTGGCGTTCCCAGGACTGATTCTGGCTTAAGAATTTCGTAAGGGGGTCTGACCCCATTAAATTTTTCTAAACAGAATCTAAACTGAAGTTTATGGGGTCAGACCCCATAAACTCCGGTGGCCGACACATGATATAATAAGTAGAAATACGCAATGTGATTTAAAAATACAGGAGGTACACTATGCGTAGTGATGTAGTAAAGAAGGGTATCGAGCGTACCCCGCACCGTTCACTTCTGAAGGCCGACGGCCTGACCGACGAGCAGATCCGCCGTCCGCTGATCGGCGTCGTCAATTCATTTACCGAGGTCGTTCCGGGTCATGAGCACCTGCAGCAGATCTCCCGTGCGGTCAAGGATGGTATCCTGATGGCCGGCGGCACGCCACTCGAGTTCAACACCATCGCTGTCTGCGACGGTATCGCGATGGGCCACGATGGCATGCACTTCTCACTGTCATCCCGCGAGCTGATCACCGACACCATTGAGTGTATGGCGAGCGGCCACGCTCTCGACGCCCTTGTCTTCATTCCGAACTGCGATAAGATCGTGCCGGGCATGCTCCTCGCAGCCTGCCGTCTGAATCTGCCGTCCGTTTTCGTATCCGGTGGGCCAATGCTGTCTCTTCATCAGCGTGACCTGAACACCGCGTTCGAGGCCGTCGGTGCGTTCAAGGCTGGTCTTATGGACGAGAAGGGCGTCCTCGACATCGAGAATACCTGCTGTCCGACCTGCGGCTCCTGTTCTGGTATGTTCACCGCGAACTCCATGAACTCCCTCTGCGAGGTACTGGGCATGGCACTTCCGGGCAATGGTACCATCCCGGCGGTCTATTCGGAGCGTATCCGTCTCGCAAAGCTGGCCGGCATGCAGGTGATGAAGGTCCTCGAGCAGAACATCCGTCCGCGTGACATCATCACTGCAGATGCGATCGAGAACTGCCTGACCACCGATATGGCCCTCGGCTGCTCCACCAATACCGCACTGCACCTCATGGCCGTAGCGCATGAGGCAGGCGTTCCGTTCGATCTTCATAAGATCAACGAGATCTCCGATCGTACCCCGAACCTCTGCCACCTGGCACCGGCGGGTCACCACCACATGCAGGACCTCATGGATGCCGGCGGAATCTATGCCGTCATCCACGAGCTCGATCAGCATGGCCTGATCCACAGAGACTGTATGACCGTGCTCGGTGAGACGATCGGTGAGGCGACGAAGGACAGCGTCAACCGGAACCCGGAGGTCATCCGTCCGTTCGATAACCCATACCTCAAGGAGGGCGGTCTCGCCGTGCTGTATGGTAACCTGGCACCACATGGCTCCATCGTCAAGCGTTCGGCAGTCGCACCTCAGATGATGGTCAATGAGTGCACCGCGCGCTGCTTCGACTCCGAGGAAGACGCCATCAAGGCGATTTACGGTGGCGAGATCAAGCCGGGTGACTGTGTCGTGATCCGTTATGAGGGTCCGGCCGGCGGACCTGGTATGCGTGAGATGCTCGGACCGACCTCTGCCATCGCCGGTATGAAGCTTGATACGACTGTATCCCTCATCACCGACGGACGTTTCTCCGGCGCATCCCGTGGCGCAGCGATCGGACATGTTTCCCCGGAGGCCCAGGCCGGCGGTACCATCGCATACGTGAAGGATGGCGATAAGATTAAGATCGACATCCCGAACTACTCCATCAACCTCGAGGTTTCCGACGAGGAGCTCGAGGAGCGTAAGAAGACCATGAAGGTACGCGAGCAGCGCAACCTCACCGGCTACCTCAAGAAATACGCGAAGCTCGTCCACTCCGCCGACTCCGGCGCGATCGTCGAGTAAGTTCTAGATACGAAGCATGTATTGAAACATGCTGAACACAGCGTTCGGATCCGCGGGTATATCGAGGACTCGAACCGGACATCTGACAGCGGATGCATTTCCCACGATGCATTTTGCCCCATAGAGCTCTGCCACTTACGGCAGAGCTCATTTTAAAGTTCCGATGAAATCCATCGATATTTCCATATTGACGACCGTAAAGTAACTACTTAAAATGAGGGGCTGTCAACCCTCTTTCAATAGAAGAAGCCAGGTATTTATACAGATAATCAGGTAGTATATGAGTAAAAGTAATGTTCAGAGCATGACGTCGGGCTCCCCGCTTCGTTTGATCCTCGTTTTCATGATTCCGCTTCTGCTCGGGAATCTGTTTCAGCAGTTTTACAACATCGTCGATGCGATGATCGTCGGGCGTCTGCTCGGTGCGGATGCGCTGGCCGCGGTCGGCTCCAGCTCGAGCGTCCAGTTCCTTGTGCTCGGTTTTTGCATGGGCAGCTGCGCAGGCTTCGGTATCCCGGTGTCACAGCGCTTCGGCGCAGAGGATATGCAGGGACTCCGGCGCTACGTGTACCACAGCCTCGTGGTGACGGTCATCATCGCTGCGGTACTGACGACATTGACCGCACTCCTGTGCCCGCTCATCATGCACATCATGCAGACGCCGGAAGACATATACCAGGACGCGTACCGGTACCTGCTGATCATCTTCCTCGGCATCCCGTTCACACTCCTCTATAACCTGCTGTCAAGCCTGCTCCGCGCGGTCGGAAACTCGAAGGCACCCTTCATCTTCCTCGCGATCTCGACCTTTCTGAACGTATTTCTGGATCTGTTCTGCATCGCGGTGCTTCACCTCGGCTGTGCCGGCGTCGCGCTGGCGACGATCACCGCGCAGGCCCTGAGCGGCATCGCCTGCCTCGTCTACATCATCCGCGTGATGCCGGTACTGCATCCGACGCGCGAGGACTGCCACTGGAACAGTACCGTGGCCCGGAACCTCGTCGTCATGGGCCTGCCGATGGGCCTCCAGTATTCGGTCACCGCGATCGGCTCGATGGTCATGCAGTCCGCGAACAACGGCCTCGGCTCCATCTACGTCTCCGGTTTCACCGCCGGCACGAAGGTGAAGCAGCTGATGCTCTGCCCGTCCTCCGGGCTCTTAACCTAAGGTCACCACGACCTCATGCTGCTCGCCGCTGAGCCCCAGCGGGATGACATTGCCGGCGACCGGAGCGCCATCCACCGTCATAGAGGTGACGCCCTTTTCAGCGTGGGCGTGGTTGTCGATCGTGATGTGGTAGTGACTGCCACGGTAGAGCCGATCGACGGTGTAGTGCTCGAGTGTATCCGGGATGCAAGGGTCGATGCGGAGACCGTCCAGGCTCGGTTGGATGCCGAGGATGTACTGGCTCATGCAGGTAAAGGTCCAGGCTGCGGTGCCGGTCAGCCAGCTGTTCTTGCCCTCGCCCGGGGTCGCCGCATCACGTCCGGCCACCATCTGGCAGTAGACATACGGCTCCGTACGGTGGATCTCCGAGATGTCCTCGAGATAGATCGGGCAGGTCTTCTTGAAGACCTCGAAGGCACGGTTTCCATGACCGATCATCGTTTCGGCTGCTGCGATCCATGGATTATTATGACAGAAGATCCCGGCGTTCTCCTTATATCCAGGCGGGTAGGAGGAGATCTCACCGAGCTCCACGTGATACCGTGTATAGGCCGGCTGGTTCAGTACGATACCATACTTGCACTCGAGGCGCTTCTCCACGGACGCGAGTGCCGTCGCGGCCTTGCCATCCTCGACACCGATGCCGGCCATGACACACATGCCCTGTGGCTCGATGAAGATCTGGCCCTCCTCACAGACGTGAGAGCCCACCGGATTCGAGTATGCATCGAAGGCACGGATGAACCACTCACCGTCCCAGCCAGCGGTCTCGACGGCCTCGACCATCGCGGCGACTTCCTGATCGACGGAGGCAGCCTCCTCACAAAGACCGATATGACGGCAGATATCTGCATATTCCTTTCCGTACTTCACGAACATGCCGGCGATGAAGACCGATTCCGCGACCGGACCCTCGGATGGACCGGTGGTCTGGAAGCTCTCACCCGGCTCCTCGGAGAAGCAGTTCAGGTTCAGACAGTCGTTCCAGTCGGCGCGACCGATCAGCGGCAGCTGGTGCGGTCCCTTATGCGTGACGGTGAAATGGAAGCTCCGACGGAGATGCTCCATGAGCGGCTTCGCATCCGTGAAATCCGAATCCCAGGCACAGGCTTCATCGAGAATCGAGAAGTCGCCGGTCTCCGCGAGATAGGCATGTGTGCAGGCAATCAGCCAGAGCGGATCATCGTTGAAACCGCCACCGATGTCAGCATTGCCCTTCTTGGTCAGCGGCTGGTACTGATGATAGCAGGAGCCATCCGGAAGCTGTGTGTTCGCGATGTCGAGGATGCGTTCGCGTGCGCGGGTCGGAATCAGATGGACGAACCCGAGCAGGTCCTGACAGCTGTCACGGAAGCCCATGCCACGGCCCATGCCGCTCTCGAAGTAGGAGGCGGAGCGGGACATGTTGAAGGTCACCATGCACTGATACTGATTCCAGATATTCACGACGCGGTTCAGCTTCTCGTCGCTGCTGTGTACCGTATAGCTGCTGAGGAGACCATCCCAGTAGGCCTTCAGCTCTGCGAGCGCAGCGTCCACCTGCGCGTCCGTCTGATACTTCGCGAGAAGCTTCTCCGCCGGCTTCTTATTGATGATGCCCGGCGCTTCCCACTTCTCGTCGACCGGATTCTCACAGTAGCCGAGCACGAAGATGAAGCTCTCGGATGCGCCCGGTGCGAGCTCAACCTTCAGATGATGCGAGCCGATCGGCTGCCAGCCATGGGCGATGGAGTTGCGACTCTCGCCGACGAGCACTGCCTCCGGATTATGGAAGCCGTTGTAGACACCGATGAAGGCGTCACGGCTTGTGTCGAAGCCGACGACCGGTCTGTTGACGGAAAATACCGCATAGTGATTCCGACGCTCGCGATACTCTGTCTTATGGTAGATCGTGCTGCCGATCACCTCGACCTCGCCCGTCGAGAAGTTCCGCTGGAAGTTCGTCTGATCGTCCTGCGCGTTCCAGAGACAGAACTCGACGAAGCTGAAGAGGTCAATGCTTCTGGCCGTCACACCATCATTTCGCAGGGTGATGCGGTTGATCTCACAGGCGTCGTCCACCGGCACGAAGGCCTCGAGCTTCGCCTCGAGCTGATTCTTCCGGCTTGTGATGACGGTATAGCCGAGACCGTGACGACACTCATACGAATCAAGCGTAGTCTGCGTCGGCTGCCAGCCCGGATTCCAGATGCTGTCGCCATCCTTGATATAGTAGTAGCGGCCACCCTGGTCGAGCGGACAGTTGTTGTAACGGTAGCGGGTGAGACGCAGGAGTTTCGCATCCTTATAGAAGGAGTAGCCTCCTGCCGTGTTCGAGATGAGACTGAAGAAGTCCCGGGACCCGAGGTAGTTGATCCATGGGAGAGGGGTCTTCGGAGTCGTGATGACATATTCTCGCTGTGCGTCATCGAAATGACCGAATTTCATAAAGCCTCCTTCTATATAATTCTTAAAACACAAAAAATAGAGTCTGAAATTAACAAATTTACGAATACGTTTTCGCTACACATAATTATATTTTCCTGGACAAAAGTTGTAAATAGAGCCGGCGAAAAAATCAACGAAATGTATATTTCGTACAAAAACGCATTTAAATATCTGTGAAATACTAGCTGTTTACAAGAAGACGAAATCGATTTAGAATGAAAATACGAAAAGGATTTCGGATGACAAATTCGAGAAGTGAAACGAAAGAAAAGTAATTTCGACCAGGAGCATCCGAAAGGAAAGATGAATCAGTATTATGGTAACGATTAAAGACATTTCGAAAGCGCTGGGGGTTTCGCCGGCGACCGTCAGTAAGGCACTGAATGGATATTCCGATATCAATCCACAGACCGCTGAACGGATCCGGGCCGCAGCGAAGGAAATGCACTATCTTCCTAATATAGCAGCCCGACAGTTAAAAACCAATCGTTCTCATAATATCGGTGTCCTGTTTGTAGATGCAACAAACTCAGGACTCACCCATGAGTACTTCGCAGCGATTCTGAACAGCGCGAAGGAAACCTTCGAAAAGCTCGGCTACGATGTGACCTTCATATCCGACACCATCGCCGGCACGAAGGCCAGCTTCTTGGAGCATGCACGCTACAGAAACTGTGATGGTGTCCTGATCGCCAGTGTGGATTTCACCTCCCCGCAGGTGGTTGAGCTCGTAAAGAGCGAGATCCCGACCGTCACCATCGATTATCCGTTTAATGATAAGAGTGCGGTGATGTCCGACAACCTCGAAGGTCAGTACGAGCTGACGAAGTACGTGCTGGAGATGGGACATCGCAGAATCGGTCTCATCCATGGTGAGATGACCATGGTTACGAAGAAGCGACTGAATGGATTCCGGAGAGCACTGAAGGAGTTCGGTGTCGAGCTGAATCCGATGTACGAGAAGGCCGGAGCCTTCCATGATGTGATGAGGACCGCGGAGGCGGTACGTGAGCTCATGGCACTTCCAGAGCCACCGACCATCCTGATGTGTCCGGATGATTACGCAGCGCTCGGAGCGCTGACCGAGCTTGAGAAGATGGGGCTTCGGATTCCGGAGGACATCAGCATCACCGGCTATGATGGCATCAATCTTTCCCAGGTGATTCGCCCGAAGCTCACGACCTACTTCCAGGACTCCACCGGTATCGGTCATCAGTCCGCACGGAAGCTCGTCGAGGAGATCGAAGAGAAGGACAGCTGTACCGCAGAGCAGATCATGATCAGAGGCAAGTTCCTGCCGGGGCACAGCGTAAAGGATCTTCGGGAAGAAGCATAGGACAGCGCTGAAGAAACGTGAAGACGCGGGATGATCTTCCGCCGGAAGCATTGGACGGATCAGACGAAATACAGGCACGTAAGAATGTACATGAAGTATCGAAGGATACTTTACATAATAAGAATCTTTTTGAGGGAGGACTCAATAATGAAAAAGAATGTGAAACGTTGGCTTAGTATGACGACTGTTGCGACGATGACCGTTGCATCACTGGCAGCCTGTGGATCATCACAGCCTGCAGCGACGACCGCTGCACCGGCAGAGACGAAGGCAGAGACCACCGCAGCAGCGACCGAGGTAACCACCGAGGCGGCGACCGAGGCAGCTTCTGATGAGGGTAAGGTGCTCAATATCCAGTGCTGGAACGAGGAGTTCAAGTCCAGACTGACCGACCACTATCCAGGATATGAGGCCGTCGATGGTACGACCGGTAAGATCGGTGATGTGACCGTGAAGTGGACCATCACACCGTCCACTGATAACGCATATCAGAACAATCTCGATACCGTACTTCCGGAGAATGAGAACGCGTCTGCGGACAGCAAGGTAGACCTCTTCCTTGTCGAGGCCGATTATGCAAAGAAGTATGTAGATTCTGATGTTGAGGTTACCGTTCCGGTCAAGGATCTCGGCCTCACAGAGGATGAGCTTAAGAATCAGTATCAGTACACGAAGGATGTCGTGACCGACGGCGATGGCAATCTCCGTGGTGTTTCATGGCAGGGCTGCCCGGGCGTGCTGATCTACAACCGTCAGGCGGCGAAGGATGTGCTCGGCTCCGATGATCCTGCAGATGTACAGGCTGCAGTGAAGGACTGGGCTACCTTTAACGAGACGGCGAAGAAGATGAAGGATGGCGGCTATACCATCACATCTTCGGTCAATGACTCCTACCGTGTATACTCGAACAATGTCACCACTCCGTGGGTAACGGATGGCAAGATCACCATCGATGACAACATCAAGAACTGGGTAGACGATTCCAAGGCACTCGTTGATGCAGGCGAGACCAAGACCTACGAGCTCTGGTCCGATGACTGGAGCAAGGGCTTCTATCCGGATGGTAAGGTATTCTGCTACTTCGGACCGGCATGGCTCATCAACTTCTCGATGGCTGCAGATACAGATGGATCGATCGCAAACCAGGGCGGCTGGGGTGCTGTTGAAGGACCGCAGGGCTTCTACTGGGGCGGCACATGGATCTGTGCAGCGAAGGGAACCGATAACCCGACACTCGTTGCCGACATTATGAGACAGCTCACCACCAACGAGCAGATCATGACCGACATCGTAAAGAAGGATAGTGATTTCGTAAACAACAAGCCGGCGATGGATGCCGCTGCAAAGGATGATTCCTTCGCATTCAAGGTACTGGGTGGACAGAACCCGCTCGCACTCTTCTGTGCAGGTGCAGATAAGATCGACCTTTCCAACATGACCAACTACGATCAGGGCTGCAACGAGGAGTTCCAGAAGGCGATGAAGAACTACTTCGATGGCAATGCTTCCTACGAGGACGCACTGAACCTCTTCTACACAGCAGTTGAGGAGAAGTATCCGGAGCTTTCACACTAATCGACATAAATGCCCGCCCGGTGGAGAGGCCGGGTGGGCATTTTTACCTTCAAAATTCAGAAAGGCTGCAGATTATGAAGAAAAAACAGAGTAAGGTTGTACAGTACAACCGCTGGGGTTACTATTTTCTGATCCCGTTTATCGTTGTCTATCTTTTGTTCCAGTTCGTGCCACTCGTAACGACGATCTACAACAGCTTCTTCGAGAACTATCGCTCGGGCTTAAAGCAGATCGGGCCGAACTTCATCGGTCTCGGAAACTACCTGAAGATCCTGTCGAACGCAGATCTCTGGAAGTACGCCGGCAACACCATGATCATGTGGATCATCGGTTTCCTGCCGCAGATCATCACCTCGCTCCTCCTCGGTGCCTGGTTTACGGATCCCTCGCTTCGCCTTCGCGGCCAGCGCTTCTTTAAGACTGTGATCTATCTTCCGAATCTGATCATGGCGAGTGCATTCGCGATGCTGTTCTTCACCCTGTTCTCCGATTCCGGACCAGTCAACTCGATTCTGATGCAGCTTGGCATCCTCAGTAAGCCGTTTACCTTCCTGAGTAGTACGACGGCGACGAGATCCCTCGTCGGTGCCATGAACTATATCATGTGGTTCGGTAATACGACCATCCTCCTGATGGCCGGCATGATGGGCATCGATACCGCACTCTTCGAGGCGGCGCGAGCTCGACGCAGATCTTCTTCCGTATCACCCTGCCGCTGCTTCGACCGATTCTCGTGTACGTGCTCATCACCTCCCTCATCGGTGGTATCCAGATGTTCGATGTACCGCAGATCCTGACGAACGGAAGCGGTGACCCGGCACGTAGTACGATGACCATGATCATGTGGCTCAACAAGCATCTGTACAGTAAGAACTTCGGCATGGGCGGTGCCCTTTCCGTTCTTCTCTTCATCATCACCGGTGTGCTGAGTATGATCGTCTATAAGACATCTTCCAGCAGCGAAGTAAACTAAGGAGGCAGCGCTATGACAGAAATGAAGCAAAGCCATGGAATGAACATCCATGCCAGACGATTTATCTCGTATCTCGTACTGATCCTCCTGTCCTTCCTGTGCCTCATCTGGTTCTACATCCTGTTTATCAATGCGACCCGTTCGAACGCAGAGCTGACCCGCGGCTTCACGCCGATCCCGAGCAGCTACCTCTTGACGAACTGGCAGAACCTGCTGAATGGTACCCTTCCGGTGGTATGCGGCATGGGCAACAGCTTCATCGTCGCCGGCTTAAGTGCGGTGCTCTGCACCTACTTCTCGACCATGACCGCCTATGCGATCCACGCATATAACTTCAAGCTCAAGAAGTTCATGTTCACCTTCATCCTGATGATCATGATGATCCCGACGCAGGTCACAGCGCTCGGCTTCATCCAGTTCGTGACGAAGCTGAAGCTGATGGACAGCTTCATCCCGCTGATCGTTCCGTCGATCGCTGCACCGGTCACCTTTTTCTATATGAAGCAGTATATGGACTCGGTACTTCCGATGTCCCTCGTCGAGGCGGCCCGCATCGACGGCGCCGGCGAGTTCCGCATCTTTAACACCATCGTGCTTCCGCTGATGAAGCCGGCCATCGCCGTGCAGGCGATCTTCACCTTCGTCAGCAGCTGGAACAACTACTTCCAGCCGGCCCTGATCCTTCATACCGACACGAAGAAGACCCTGCCGATCCTGATCGCTCAGCTTCGTTCCGCAGACTTCCTGAAGTTCGATATGGGCCAGGTCTATGTCATGATCGCCTTCTCGATCTTCCCGGTCATCATCGTGTACCTCATCCTCTCGAAGTACATCGTTGGTGGTGTTACCACAGGTGGTGTCAAGGGATAAACCCGATTCACACATCTCATTTTTCTTCATAGGTTCTATAGCCTGAACCAAAAAGAACCGGTCCCGCAAGGGACCGGTTCTTTTTAATGATTAAAATTTTTACTTGCAGCGTAGTCGCGGAAGCACTGTGCCCATACGACATACGCGGCGGCGTTCTGATGGATCATCTGATCGGTGCAGAAGTTCGGATTCAGGTTACCCTGGCCATCCGAGAGCGCATCGGCGATGTTCATATAGCCCCAGCCGTTCTGCTGTGCGAGCTTCTGCATCTCGGTGTTCAGCCTGCGGACGGTCGGATTATCGAAGGCCCAGCTCTTCACACCCGGGAAGCTCTTCGTATAGCCCGGATAGATGTAGGTCGTACTGATGATCGTGAAGTCGACCTCCGGATTGACTGCCTGAATCTGGTGGATGAGCTGTACATAGCGGTTTACGATCTTATCGGTACGGTCGCCGAGGTCGTTGAAGCCGAAGAACATATAGATGTGCTTCGCGTTCATGAGCTTGATGGAGTTCCATACATTCAGGAACTGGCCCTTGTAGATCGGATGTGCGATCGTCTTATCCTGCTCCTCTGGGATCAGTGCATTGATCAGATTATAGCGGGAGGCGGTCAGGAACTGAAGCTCAGCCATGAGCGGATTCGTTTTATTGCCCTGTGCGAACAGCTTGAAGCCATCGGCGACGGAATCACCGATGATGACGGAATCCTGATAGAAATCGAGCACGCGCTGATCCTCCTGCAGCGGGAGACCGTTGGCCGTGGTCTGTGCGCTCGCTTCGGCTGCCTGTGTGACCGTCTGTGTCGTGGTCGGTACAGCACTGCTGCCCGTGACGGTACTGGTCGCCGCCGTCGTCGGAACGGTCGGACCTGCCATCGGGCCGACTTCTGCCAGTGCAGAGAAGCCGGTAGAGGATACCATCGCTGCGGTCAGAAGTGCAGCGGCCCTTTTTCTGAAACTCTTTTTCATAAACATGCCCTTTCTTCGATGGCGGCGAAGCCCGCCGCCTTTTCTTTTTAAGCGCAGTGCACTGCGCATTTTGTGTAAAAAATATCTGTGCTTCCATCCCCCGCATATACAGCGGGATGCAGCACAGATACACTATATGCTGAAATGAAGCTGAAAGCAAGCGCCCTTAGAAGATTCCTCCGACGCCGAGATCCGTGTCGATGGTGTTCATGTTGTAAAGCAGCAGCACGTCCGTCACCTCCGGGTGCTCGTTGATGAACGAAGACGGTCCGAAGCGGTAGTAGCGTGTATCGAAGACATAGATCTTTTGATAGTGATGCACGAGGAACGGTACCATGGAGTTCGCGTAGCTGTCCTTGATGAGGACGAGCTGGCGGTCCGAATCCGCGCTCGCGTTCGTGATCTCGACGAGCGGATGCAGATTACTAAGGAACATCGAGTACTTGTCCTTCTGCGCGAGATAGTCGCGGTTGTACAGCGTGTCCGTCACCTCGCCGGTATCCGGATAGCTTACCGTCAGCTGGTTTGCCGGATTTTCGTACAGCGTGATCGCGTCGCCCGGCACCGTGCTGTCATGGAGCTTCGAGAAGATCGTGCCATGGAAGTCCGTCGTTACGCAGGTCTTCTGAAAGTCTGCTTCCGGGATCGGGGAGAGCCCGGCGGCGCTGCAGTAGGCCTGATAGCCGACGTAGGCCCCGTGGGTCGTCCAGTGGTGGTCCGTATGGTAGTAGAGGCCGGTCGCAGCGGAAGTATCGCAGCCGGTATCCCCCGCCTCGGCCACTGGCTGCGCGTCGTCTGCATCACCCGAGGCCTGCGTGCGGTCGGTATCCCCCGCCTCGGCCACTGGCTGCGCGTCGTCTGCATCACCCGAGGCGAGGGTACGGGCGGTCTCTTCCTGCGCCGCCGCGGCCTGCAGTGCACTCCAGGCGTCGACCTTCTGCATGTTCGGCAGCGCTGCGTAGATCTCGTTCATGGTGTCGACCTGCCGAAGCACGCCTCGGTCCGGTGCGCAGTTCGGGAGCTTCGCGTTGTAGGTGCTGATGGCGGTCGGGACGAGCATCACACGGACGTTTTCTTTCGCGCCGGTCGTGATGGCATCCTGCAGCTTCTGGAACTGCGTGATGATCTTTTTCTGCTGCTTCGGCGTCTTGTAGGCTTCGATGTAGTAGCCATCCTTCGCGAGGTAGATGTCGTTGATCTCCTCCCGGCCGGTCAGCATCTCATACTTCGTCTTCAGGGTCATGAAGGGATCCCGGAGCGGGAAGTGGTCGGAGAGATAGGTCTGAATGCCGCTCATGTAGGAGCCGTCCTTCAGGGTGTCAAAGCTGTAGACCGGCCAGCTCGCAAGGGCGCGGTTCTCGTTCTCTGAAAAGGTCTGCTTCGGTGCCACGAGACACCATACGCTGAAGCAGAGGATGAAGGCGGTGATGATACCTACGGTGAGGACCTCGGCCCGGCGCCGCAGACGCCTGATCGGAAAAGTGGCAAGCGATGCGCTGTGATCCATGATTTCCTCCTTTTAATCGATGATAAATGCTCGTCTGTTTTCCAGTCGACAGGACGGCTGGAAAATCGGATCGATGTTTGATGACATAGCAGCGGTGGGTCCGCTCTCTTAGAAACGGAAATACAGGAACGGGTTGTAGCTGTCGTTCACGAGGTACGCGGTCGTGAGCAGGAAAAGTACGAGGTAGCCGAGCGCGGTCAGCACGGTGCTGAGGGTTACGATACGACGTGCCGCTACGATGCTTCCACCTGTGTTTGTATGGTCAATGCATTTGGCGCTACTCGTATGGCTCTTTGCAGTGACATCTCCGTTTGCATTTCCATGGACAATGCTTCCGGCGTCACTTGGATGGTTCTCCGCAAACGCTGTCTCTTCAGCGTGGCACGTAGCGCCGGCGCAGAGGTCGATGCGTTTCTGCAGCTTCGCGCGGAGCCACGGGTAGACCGGGAAGGCGAGGATGCAGCCGACGATGAGGGTCGCGAAATTGTTCTGGAGATACCAGAGAAGTGTGCTGTTCACGAGCGGTACACCGGCCATGCCGAACATGATCCGGATGTACTGTCCGAGCTGCGTCATATCATCGAACACGAAGATGATGAAGCCGAAGATGACGATCAGGATCGCGTAGAGGTGCTGGAGAATGCGTGGAAGCTTCCGAAGGGCGCTTCCCCAGACATCCTTTTCGAACGCGAGGAGGACACCGTAGTAGAGGCCCCAGAGCACGAAGTTCCAGGCGGCACCATGCCAGAGTCCGGTCAGGAACCAGACGACGAACATGTTCCGAAGCTGCTTCCACTTTCCGTGGCGATTGCCGCCGAGCGGGATGTAGACATAATCACGGAACCAGGTGCTGAGCGAGATATGCCAGCGACGCCAGAAATCGGTGACGGAGACAGAGGAGAGCGGATAGTTGAAGTTCTCGAGGTAGTGGAAGCCGAGCATGCGGCCCATACCGATCGCCATGTCACTGTAGGCGCTGAAGTCGAAGTAGAGCTGGAGCGTGAAGCAGAGGCCGCCGAGCCAGGCACCGAGCACCGAGATCGTCGCCCCCGGACCGAGCACGGTCTGCAGAGAGGTGACGATGCCCTGGACCGAAGCATCGGCCGACGCAGCTGCCGGGCCCATCGTGAAGGCACTCGACTTGATGAGCTCCCAGACGGCACCGATGGTGTTCGCGAGGAGGACCTTCTTGAAGAGGCCCTGCAGGAAGCGGAGACCGCCGTCGACGAAGCCGTCGAAGGTGATGGCGCGCGCGTGCAGCTCCTCGTTGACGGTGGAGAAGCGGACGATCGGGCCGGCGATGAGCTGCGGGAACATCGACACGTAGGTGAGGTAGTAGAAGTAATTTTTCTCGACCGCCACCTCACGCTTATAGAGGTCGATGGTGTAGCTCATGGTCTGGAAGGTGAAGAAGCTGATGCCGATCGGGAGACCGAGGTGGAGCGGCGTGATGGTAGTACCGGCGAGGGCATTGACCGTCTCCACCAGGAAATCGGCGTACTTGAAGAAACCGAGACAGCCGAGGTCGATGAGCACCGACAGCAGAAGACAGAGCCGGCGGATGGCCGGACGCTGATCCGCGCGGTCCATTACACGGCCGAGCGTGTAGTCGGACAGGGTCTCGAAAATCATGAGCAGGATATAGACCGGCTCGCCCCAGGCGTAGAAGAGCAGGGAAAATGCGAGCAGGACATAGTTCTTCCAGCGGAACGGTACCAGATAGTAGAGGATCAGGCAGAGCGGCAGGAAGTAAAAAAGAAACGGGATACTGCTGAAAACCATAAAATGTCTCCTGAAAAAAGTGACCGTGCAGGGAGGGGAGCCGGCCTGAATTTCGTCGGCTTTGGAGCACTGCGCGTCCATAGCCGGCATCCGGGGTCACTGAACTGGGTGGTAACTGAAAAAGGCTGCCACAGGGACGCGGCAGCGACATCGGATGGGTCCGATACCGGCGGCCTGCGCTTCTGTGACAGCCCTGTGTGTTATGGGTTCGGCTTCTTCGTGAAGCTTCGGGCAGTGTGGCCCGAGGGTTTATTCGTTTTCGTGTGCTGTCAGGCGAAAAGCTGTGGATCAGCCTACGTTTGCGGAGATCACCTGATCGATCTGGGATGCGTTTCCGGACATGATGAGATAAACGTAGTTGCCGGAGGTCTTTACGAAGCCGGCAGCAGCCACCTGGTAAGCGGTCGGGTTGTAGTCCTGAAGCTCCGCCTCCTTCTGCTGCTTTACGGTCGCGAGCTGGCTCGACAGCGTGCTGACACTGGATGCATCCTTCGCCTTTAAGATCACGACGGTATCGGCCTGAGTGACATCCTCGGCGGCAGCGAAGACATAGCCGTCGAGCTGAGAGGCGTCGATGCCGTAGTAGTTTGAGATATAGCTGTCATCGAAGCTGACCATGCTCGGCAGGTAGCTGGTGAGCTTACTGTAGATATCCGCTGGTGCGGCACCGGTGGAAGCCGCCTTCGTCTCAGCAGCGGTGGTTTCCTCCGCCTTCGCGTCCTGTGCAGCGGCTTCGTTCTTCTCGTCTGCCTTTGTCTCATCCTTTACGGCCTTCTCGTCCTTCGACTCCGCCTCGGCGCTTTCCTTCTCGTCCTTTGACTCCTCCGCTGCAGCAGTGGTTTCTTCCACAGCGGTCGTTGTTTCCTCCGCTACCGCGGTTTCTGCTGCTGTGGTGGTTTCCTCGGTCGCTGTAGTGGTTTCCGCTGCTGCACTGGTGACCGCCGCCGTTGTCACGGCTTCCGCATGGCCTGAGCCACAGGCGTTCAGCACCAGCATGGAAGCAGCCAGCATAGCCACGGTCATAAATCTCTTTTTCATAATCAATCTCCCTTATTACTATACTATAGTGAATGGAACCGCCGCTGATCCGGCATCTCTCCATGGTCTTCCTACAACGCGCTATTATAACTTTTTAAATACGTTTCGACAATGCTTCCCACGGTTTTTGTGTGGCGTTACCCGGATAAACAGTTTACTACAGTGCGTCGCGATATTTAAGATGAAAAGTCACCTTTCGAATAGTATACTGAAAATCAGATGAATCAGCGCAAGTGCGCTGAAAAAGAACATAACAGATGAACAGCAGGAGTTTTATGAGTAAAATCACATTTCAGAAACCAGGTAATTTCATATATCCGGTGCCGGCGGTGATGGTGAGCCTCCGGGATGCGTCCGGGAAGTCGAACATCATCACGATTGCGTGGACCGGCACGATCTGTTCCGACCCGCCGATGGCCTATATCTCCGTGCGAAAAAGCCGGGCGAGCTATCCGATGCTGGTAGAGAGCGGCGAGTTCGTCATCAACCTTCCGAGTGAGGAGCTCGTGCGTGCACTCGATTACTGTGGCGTCCGAAGCCTCGATCAGGTCGATAAGTGGAAAGAAATGAATCTGCATGAAGGTCAGGCGAGTGTCGTCGCTGCGCCGACCATCGAGGAGGCACCGGTCTCCATCGAGTGTAAGGTGACACAGGTGCTCCCACTCGGTACGCATGACATGTTCCTCGCAGAGGTCGTTGCGGTCGATGTCGATGACCGCTACATCGATGAAAAGGGTGCCTTTCATATGGATCAGGTAGGGCTCGTCGCCTACAGTCACGGAGACTACATGTCCCTCGGCGAGAAGCTCGGCAGCTTCGGCTACTCCGTTCGGAAGAAACCGGTGAAGGCGAAAAACAGAAAAGCCAAAAGATAGAACGAACGGAAATAACGCGAACCCGACACAGTGGATGCAGGATGATGAAATATCGACGGTGTCGGGTTCTCTGGCTGAACAGTTACACAAAAGATGATCGAAGGCATGTTGGAGCTGAAAATTGTGATTGAAAAATTCTTATGTCCGGCGTAGAATATATTTATTATGCGGCTGTAGTACATCGGTAGTACGCTGGCTTCCCAAGCCAGATAGGCGGGTCCGACTCCCGTCAGCCGCTTTTTTGTTGCCCGGAAATCGTCCGGCATGCCCTGTGCCATTTTTCGATGTCCGGGAATCACCCGACACATCACCCCTGCTTTCTTTCGATTTCTGAAATCAGGTGGGCGTTACATCTCCTTCATCCCCACGATTCTTATGGTGACAAAGAAGGCGCTTGCGTACCCGGATTATCCAATCTGGGCATGCAAGCGCCTCGTTGATTTCTGGTATTTATGTTTCTGCGACAGGGCTTTCTGCAGCACTGCTCCCATCTACAGGTACCGGGGCTGCTTCCGAGGCGGCGACTGATGCCGCTTCGGTAACCGGTGCCGCTTCGGTCGGCTGCGGGCGGAAGGCGCTGTACTGCTTGCCGTTTCCGCCGGCGACGTTCGCCTGACGGAACTGGATGAGCTCAGACACCGTCACCATCTGGTAGCCCTGCTGATTCAGCCATGGAATCACCGTGTCACAGGCCTGCGAGGTGGCATCATACAGCTCATGCATGAGGATGATGTCTCCATCCTTGATGCTTCCCTGGATGGCATCGATCGTGGACTGTGCGTTTTTCGTCTTCCAGTCGAGCGTATCGATCGACCAGAAAATCATCGGCATCGTAAGGGTACTCTTCACATCCTCGGATGCGATGCCGCCCGGAAGGCGGGCAAGGGTCGGCGTGACGCCGGTCAGCTCCTGGACCTTCTGATTCGTTTTATCAAATTCACTGCGGATATAGTCGACGCCCTTCTTCGACAGCTTCTCATCATGATCCCAGCTGTGGTTTCCGACCTCGTGGCCATCTGCCACCATGCGCTTCACTTCATCCGGATCCTTATCGATGCGTTCACCGACGACGAAGAAGGTACCGCGGCCGTTATTGGCTTCGAGGACATCCATCAGATGGTTTCCGACGGACGACTTCGGACCGTCATCCCAGGTGAGCGCCACCATCGGCTTCGTGATGTCGAGATAGCGGCCGTTCGAGAGAACATGGGTCGGGTCGGCGATGTCGGCACCGGTCGTGGATGCACTTCCTGTTTCGCCATTCGCCAGATTCGTACTGATGCCATCCCCGAGTGCACTCGCATCACTGGCAGCATCACCCGGTGTGTTCGCCGTGACGGCGTCGCTCATCGCGGCACCGGTGCTTTCCGTTACATCGATGCTGCTGTGATCCCGCTGGATGTCGATATCCTGCATGGCGTTGACAGCATTCTGACGACTGGTCTCGATGTAGTTCGCGATGTAGGAAAGTCCCTTAAAGCCCAGGAAGCAGATGAGAATCAGTGTGATCAGCACGAAGGCTCTCGCCTGATATGCCCGCTTCCGTGCCGCCTTCCGGCGACGCGCCAGCGCCCGCTGCCTGCGGTAGTACTCCTTCTCAGCTTCCGTCAGCACACGACGACGGCCACGCGCAGTGCCCATCGAAGCGCTTCGGGTCTGTGCAGAACGTGAAGAGGCTGCGCTGCTCCTGTACTGTGCAGATCGCTGTGGAGTTGCACCGCTCCGGTTCTGTGCAGCATGCAAAGAAGACGTATTTTGCCCGCTTCCCCGATAACCGCCGCCGGCACTGCTTCTGCCAGATGAGCGACGTGCAGCGGAAGCATAGGCATCAGAAGAAGACCGCCGTCCGTTCGAACTGCGACCACTCTGATTTCTGTTCAGATTTCGATTCATCTCCCTCTCCATGCGACAGTACACCTGCTCCCTGCACGAAAATCGTCATTTGATGCATTCATTTTATCACAGAATACCACGTATAAATATTAATAAGTATTAATGAATTCTGTTTTACATCCTTTTACATCTTTTTACAAGTTGCGCCAATATAAAGAGACCAATTTGCGGCTTTAATGGTAATATCAGAATTAGCATTTTGACGTGTTACCGTTCAGCCCGGTTCTTTCCGGGCCATCGAGCTGAACGGTAACGAAATCCTTCATTATGCCTGTCTTATCCTTTTATAGATCTCATACTGTCGCTCATCGATGTACAGCCCCTGACCACGATACTGCTTCCGGGCCAGCTTGACTTTATCGTCCCCCAGCTTCGTTTCGTCGCTCCGAAGCTTTTTGAAATACTCGCGTTCATTTGCAAATATGTAACAACGCTCGATCAGTTTCAACTCAACTTGTCTATAACATATTACTTAAACAAGTTCAATCCTCGGTGGTGATTTACAAACATCACACGGTTTTAGAAAATCGATAAGTGCGAAATCGCTGAGATATGCTACACTATGAAAACAAGTAGAGAAAGAGGAATCCTATGCGATTAGATAAATTTTTAGCGGATATGGGCGTCGGCTCCCGCAGCGATCTGAAAAAGGCCATCCGAAAGTCCCTCGTGACGGTGAACGGCGCGGTGGAGAAGGACCCGGGTGCGCAGGTGTCCGCCGAGGACCGCATCTGCTTCGACGGCGCGGAGATCCGCTATGCCGAGCAGCAGTACTATATGCTTCACAAGCCGGCGGGCGTTCTGTCCGCGAGCGAGGACCGGCGACAGACCACTGTCGTCGACCTGATCCGTGACGCTGCATCGACAGATGCATCCGCGGCTAATGCCTCTGCGTCAGATCATCACGCCGCGACCGCAGCCGAATCCGCCGCGGACGGGCATGCCGATGGCCGCATTGCCCGAAGTACGGAGGACGCGCGCGTCCGGAAGGATCTCTTCCCGGTCGGCCGCCTCGATAAGGACACCGAGGGCCTCCTCATCATCACGAACGACGGCCCCCTCGCGCACCAGCTCCTCGTGCCGAAGCACCACATCGATAAAACCTATTACGCCATCGTGACCGGCACCATCACCGAAGACGACCAGTGCGCCTTCACCCGCGGCATCCGCTATGACGAAAAGCTGACTGCCCTCCCGGCCACCCTCCGCGTCCTCAGCACCGGAAAAACCGTCGCCGCCCTCCGGCGTGAGCTCGGTTTCACCGCAACGAGTGAACGCCTGCTCCGCACCCGCCTCGCTGGCCCGGCCTTCATCGGCGCCGAAGAACCCGCCGACATCACGGACGACACACTCGTAAGCGAAGTCGAAATCACCATCCAGGAAGGCAAGTTCCACCAGATCAAAAAGATGGTGAAGGCCCTCCCCGGTGGAAAAGAAATCCTCTACCTCCGCCGCATCACGATGGGCGCCCTCCGACTCGACCCGGACCTCGCACCAGGAGAGTTTCGGAAACTCCGGCAGGAAGAAATCAAAATACTAAAAGATTCTGTTGAATAGTGGATATTCAGTGAGAATCCGGACAGGAAGGGCGCCTAAATTGCGTATTCAAAGAACAGGTTCCGGCCCAGGGTCCGTGGAGGACATACAGGCTTGCCTGTTATGGCCGCCACGAACCCTGGGTTGGGTTCTGTACTTTGAACTAAGTGAGTGGCGCCCTTCCTGTCCGGATTCGGAGTAAAGGAGAATTTATGGATAAAAAATCAGTCAGTGAGATCAAGACGAAGTGTTTCAATCGTCAGAACTGCCGCATCGATCGTATGCGCGCCTGCTACGTCAACGAGGAGAAGGAGAAGCTTTCGACCTTTCACGACATGTTCCTCCAGCTCGCGGATGAAGAGCAGACGAAGTACTGCGAGATCTTCAAGCGCTCTATGTCCGGCAAGTTCGGACGCAACTTATATAATGTAGAGTTTCCGTACGCCGAGGAGGTCGAGGGCGGCCACCAGGCCTTCCTGTACCAGCTCCAGCAGTCCGAGCTTCGGGACGACGCGCTCGTCGAGCAGTTCTTCGACCGCGTGATCGGTAGCTACACCTTCCCAGGAAAGTACCTTATCCTCTTAAGCCACGGCGTCTACGACATCCCGATGAAGATGAAGGACGGCGCCGAGCTCGACAGTGAGTATGTCTACAGCTTCATTCTCTGCTCCATCTGCCCGGTCGAGCTCCTGCACGACGGCCTCTGCTACGATAAGGCAGAGCAGACCTTCCGGAACCGCACCGACGACTGGGGCGTGAAAAATCCGGAGACGGCCTTCCTCTTCCCGGCCTACAATTTCCGGAACACCGACATCCACAGTGCACTGTACTTCACCCGTCACCCGGAGGAGCGCCACGAGGAGATCGCCATCGACGTCCTCGGCACCGAGCTCAGCCGCACCGAGAAGGATCAGCAGAACGTCTTCCGTGAGATCATCGAGACGACCCTCTCCGGCGACTGCACCTTCGAAACCATCCGAAACATCAACGAAGACCTGAAGGAGATGATCGAGGAGAACAAGAAGGATAAGGAAACCGACGATCAGGTCGCCCTCGATAAGAACGAGATGAAGAAGCTCCTCGCCCGAAACGGCGCAAACGACGAGCAGCTCCATCAGTTCGAGCGCATCTATGATGAGGCGGTCGGCGACGACACGACCCCGCTGCTCGCAGAAAATGTGCAGAGTCAGAAAAACCTGGTGGTGAAGTCTCTCACGATGAAGCTCGATGTGAAGTCGGAGAACGCCGGCCTCGTCGAGACACGTGTGATTGACGGCCGCGAGTACCTCCTCATCCCGATCGCGGACGACATCGAGGTAAACGGCATCAAGATCCGCCAGAACCTCCAGTCGGAGAGCTCCGCAGAAAATACAGAAGCATAACGAGTAACAGTTCAGGCAGGGGGGCCCCTCCGGGGCCCCTGCCTAAACTGTTACCATAACGATCCACCTGCAGCGTGCCGGGCACCCTCGAGGTGCTTCGGCCGCTGCAGACGACCGGAGGTGTAAGATGGCAAATATCAATGAATATCTGGACTGGCGTGGCGATGTGCCCTTCAGCCTCGACCCCTTTAACGATGTGGATAACCTCATCCTGAGTGAGCTGGCCTATACCGATTTCGAGGGGATCGTGCCACCGCCGGGCAGCGGTGAGAGCATCTCGCTCCGCGAAGCGTATGCGGCCTTCTATCAGCGTCATACGCGCGCAGAGATCGAAGCCGAAACGACCTTCTATCACATGGCTCCCTTCGTGATGGATCATCTCATCGCGAGTCGACGCTTTCAGAACCTTCGCCTCGCAAATTATGTGAATGTCATCGACGAGGCGAAGGACGCGCAGTTTTCGGCCATCACCTTCCTGCTCGGGCGGGAGGTGCCGATCGCCCTCGACTGCGGCGCCGGCGACGCCGCGCACGCGCGCATACAGCTCCCGGGAGATGAACGAGAAACGGCCTACGTCGCCTACCGCGGCACCGATGATTCCATCGTCGGCTGGAAGGAGGATATGAACCTCTCGTACCAGCTCCGCACGCCGGGGCAGCAGTCCGCCGTGCATTATCTCGACGCGCTTTTCCGGGGACAATGTCTCCGCCTCATGGTCGGCGGCCACTCGAAGGGCGGCAATTTCGCCGTCTACGCCTCCGCCTTCTGTGCGTCGGAGGTACGCCGGCAGATCTGCCGCATCTATACGAATGACGGCCCGGGCTTCCTCCCGGAAATCACGGAATCAACGGCGTATCAGCAGATTCAGCCGAAGATCGTCTCGACGATTCCAGAGAACTCCCTGATCGGCATCCTGCTGACGAGTGACATCGACCATCATGTGGTGCAGGCCACCGGCATGGGCATCATGCAGCATGATCCCCTCAGCTGGCAGGTCTATGGAAATCATTTCGTGGAAGCAGAGAAACGGACGGCGACCTCCCTTGCGGCTGAACGAGGCATGCGGACCTGGCTCGAGGAACTCAGCATTGACCAGCGGATCCTCTTCATCGAGACCCTGTTTGATGCGTTTCAGTCCGGCGGTGCCCATACCTTCACGGAGCTCTTCGAGGATAAGGCCCGCCTGATCGCCGACATGCTCCGCGTCGCCGCCTCGCTCCCGAAGGAGGAGCAGCAGGAGCTCCGCCGCATGCTCGGCGAGTTTGCCCGCATCGGCGCCCGCGTGCTGATAACCGGTGCGAAAAGTGGATTTAAGAGGTAAATATATGAGTGAAGCAAAGAAAAAGGCCCTGGTGGCGATGAGCGGCGGTGTCGACAGCTCGGTGGCAGCCGCGCTGATGTGCGATGCCGGCTACGACGCCATCGGTGTTACCATGAAGCTGTATGATAATGAAACCGTCGATGTCTGTCGCGAAAATACCTGCTGTACCCTCGAGGATACCGAGGATGCCCGCCAGGTCGCGACGAGCCTCGGCATGCCGTACTATGTCTTTAACTTTACCGAAGACTTCGACCGCCAGGTCATCGAACGCTTCGTGCGGACCTACGAGGAGGGCGGCACCCCGAATCCGTGCATCGATTGTAACCGCTATATGAAGCACGAGAAGCTCTATCACCGCGCCGAGACCCTTGGCTGCGACGTCATCGTCACCGGCCACTACGCCCGCATCGAGCAGGACCCGGCGACCGGACGCTGGCTCCTCAAGAAGGCGAAAAACCTCGCAAAGGATCAGAGCTATGTGCTCTACTTTCTGACCCAGCAGCAGCTCGCGCACACCATGTTTCCGCTCGGGAACTTCGCCTCGAAGGAAGAGGTTCGAGAGGTCGCCGAGAAGTACGGCTTCATCAACGCCCGTAAGCACGACTCCCAGGACATCTGCTTCGTCGTGAACGGTGACTACGGCGACTTCATCGAGCACTATACCGGAAAAAACTTCGCACCCGGAAAGTTCGTCGACACCGAGGGGCATATCCTCGGCGAGCATAAGGGCATCATCCGCTACACCATCGGCCAGCGAAAGGGCCTCGGCCTCGCCCTTCCGGCGCCGATGTACGTCTGCGGAAAGGACATGGAGAAAAACGAAGTCATCCTCACCACCGGCCCGGCCCTCTACAGCAGTGCCCTCATCGCGGACCACTTCAACTGGATCCCATTTGACGAACCGACCGAAGCTGTCCGCGTCACCGTAAAGACCCGCTACAAGGCGAAGGAAGTCCCGGCTACCGCCGAAGTCCTCCGCGACGAGCACGGCTTCAGCATCGGCCGCGTCCTCGTCCGCTTCGACCAGCCGGAACGCGCCGTCGCCACCGGCCAGGCCGTCGTCCTCTACGACGGCGACACCGTCGTCGGCGGAGGCACCATCCGCGAAGCGATCCGCTAACGCGGAGAGCGGCGCAGGCCGAGGGCCCGGGAGGGCCTCAGGTGCTCTCGAAAATGTACATCTTAAGCGGATTTTAAAGAAGTTTAAATTTGTATATGAGATATGATTGTGCTAAAATCCACATAAGTATGTGAAGATACGGGGCTTCTGCGCCCATTTCCGCAGTCCCCGCCCATCTAAAGGAGACATTATGAAGGGAATTATTCTTGCCGGTGGATCCGGTACGAGATTATATCCGCTGACCAAAGTAACCTCCAAGCAGTTACTTCCGATTTATGATAAGCCGATGATCTACTATCCGCTCAGCGTCCTTATGAACGCCGGCATCCGCGACATCCTGCTTATTTCGACACCGAACGACACCCCGCGTTTCGAGGACCTGCTCGGCGACGGCAGCCAGTTCGGCATCAACCTACAGTATAAGGTACAGCCATCCCCGGATGGACTCGCACAGGCCTTTATCCTGGGCGCAGACTTCATCGGTGACGATTCCGTCGCGATGATCCTCGGAGACAACATCTTCTCCGGCCATGGCTTCAAGAAGGCACTCCGCCAGGCCGCAGCGAAGGAATCCGGCGCGACCGTCTTCGGCTACTATGTCGATGATCCGGAGCGTTTCGGTATCGTCGCCTTCGACGAGAACGGAAAGGCCATCTCCATCGAGGAGAAGCCGGAGCACCCGAAGTCCAACTACTGTGTAACGGGTCTCTACTTCTATGATAACCGTGTCGTAGAGTACGCGAAGAACCTGAAGCCATCCGCACGTGGCGAGCTCGAGATCACCGACCTGAACCGCATCTACCTTGAGAATGGCGAGCTGGATGTGACACTGCTCGGACAGGGCTTCACCTGGCTCGACACCGGAACCCACGAGTCCCTCGTCGATGCGACGAACTTCGTCCGCACCATCGAGACCCACGAGCACCGGAAGATCGCCTGCCTCGAGGAGATCGCGTATCTCAACGGCTGGATCGGCCGCGATAAGGTCGAGGAAGCCTACGAGATGTATAAGAAGAACGAGTACGGCAAGTACCTGAAGGACGTGCTCGACGGCAAGTATGTCGATAAGCTCACAGAGCAGAACGAGCTCGGTAAGTAATCATAGCTGAATGAGGCTCTGAAATCAGCGATGATCATAACGGCCGTATCCGGTGCGAAACGCCCGGGCAGCCGTTGATCCAGGAAAGGAATGTACTATGAAATATATCGTAACCGGTGGCGCCGGCTTTATCGGCGGCAACTTCATGCACTTCGCAGTCAACACCTATCCAGAGGATATGTGGATCTGTCTCGATGCCCTGACCTATGCAGGTAACCTCGAGACCCTCGCACCGCTTGAGGGCAAGCCGAACTACAAGTTCGTCAAGGGTGACATCGCTGACCGCGAGTTCATCTTCAAGCTCTTCGAGGAGGAGAAGCCGGATGTCATCATCAACTTCGCTGCGGAGTCTCACGTAGACCGTTCCGTGACGAACCCGGACATCTTCCTTCAGACGAATGTCGGCGGTACCGTAACCCTGCTCGACGCCTGCAAGAAGTACGGCATCCAGCGTTACCATCAGGTTTCCACCGATGAGGTATATGGCGACCTGCCACTGGATCGTCCGGACCTCTTCTTCACCGAGGACAACAAGATCAAGGCATCTTCCCCGTACTCTGCATCGAAGGCAAGTGCAGATCTCTTCGTCATGGCGTACCACAGAACCTTCGGTATCCCGGTGACGATCTCACGCTGCTCGAACAACTACGGTCCGTATCACTTCCCGGAGAAGCTGATCCCGCTTGTCATCTCCAGAGCGCTCAATGATGAGAAGATCCCTGTATATGGCAACGGCGCAAACGTACGTGACTGGCTCTATGTAACCGATCACTGCAAGGCCATCGACCTGATCGTCCGGAAGGGTAAGCCAGGTGAGGTCTACAACATCGGCGGACACAATGAGCGCACGAACCTCGAGGTCGTGAAGACCATCCTGAAGGCGCTCGGCAAGCCGGAGTCGCTCATCGAGTATGTAAAGGACAGACCGGGCCACGATCTCCGCTATGCGATGGACCCGACGAAGATCGAGACCGAGCTCGGCTGGCAGCCGGAGTACACCTTCGATACCGGTATCCCTGTCACGATCGACTGGTATCTCAACAACAAGGAGTGGTGGGAGCACATCGTTTCCGGCGAGTACCAGAGCTACTTCGAGAAGATGTATGTACAGGGTAAGGGTCTTCAGTAAATAGCCGATTCATCCCTCGCATGTATATGTGAGGGATTTGCTTTTTTAAAGGCTGAAACTAAAACACGAAGATGCCATAGCGCCATCATGGCGTGGGATACGGTCTGTCAGGGCAGCCTGCAGGCGGTGGATGGCATACGAAAGAGGTTTTTTATGAACGTATTTGTAACAGGTGTCAATGGTCAGCTCGGTCACGATGTGATGAACGAACTCGCGAAACGCGGCTACGAGGGTGTCGGCACGGACATCCAGCCGGTGTACAGCGGTGTGATGGATGATTCGGCGGTGACCCGTATGCCGTATGTGCAGATGGATATCACGAATCGTGCCCAGGTTTCCTCCATCATTCGCGAGCTTCATCCGGATGTGATCGTGCACTGTGCGGCCTGGACCGCGGTTGACGCCGCAGAGGATGAGGCGAACCGTCCGAAGGTAAAGGCGATCAATGTCGACGGCGTGCAGAACATCGCCGATGCCGCGAAGCTCGTGGATGCGAAGATGATCTATATCTCCACCGACTACGTCTTCGACGGTCAGGGCGAGACCCCGTGGCAGCCGGACTGTAAGGATTATGCGCCGCTCAACTACTATGGTGAGACGAAGCTCGGCGGTGAGCAGGCCGTCGCGCGGACCCTCGAGAAGTATTTCATCGTCCGCATCGCCTGGGTCTTCGGCCTCAACGGAAAGAACTTCATCAAGACCATGCTGAACGTCGGAAAGACCCACGATACCGTACGCGTGGTAAATGATCAGATCGGTACACCGACCTATACACTGGATCTTTCGAGACTGCTTGTGGACATGCTGGAGACCGAGAAATACGGCTACTACCACGCAACCAACGAGGGCGGCTATATCAGCTGGTATGATTTCACGAAGGAAATCTACCGTCAGGCCGGCTATACCACGAAGGTCGTGCCGGTGACCAGTGCCGAGTACGGCGCGAGCGTGGCGGCCCGTCCGTTTAACTCCCGCCTCGATAAGTCGAAGCTTCGTGAGGCCGGATTCACACCGCTCCCGACCTGGCAGGATGCGGTCGGACGGTATCTCGAGGCGCTGAAGAGCAGCGAAGCATAAAGGAGAAAATATGGGAAAATATTTTGGAACCGATGGTTACCGTGGTGAGGCCAATGTCAATCTGACGGCCGACAGTGCCTTCCGTGTAGGCAAGTTCCTCGGATGGTACTATGGACAGCAGAAGAAAAACGGCGAGCACTGCCGTATCGTCATCGGTAAGGATACGAGACGTTCCAGCTATATGTTTGAATATGCGATCGCCGCAGGGATCACGGCGACCGGTGCAGATGCCTACCTTCTGCATGTGACGACGACCCCGTCCGTCGCCTATGTGGCCCGCTCGGAGGACTTCGACTGTGGCGTGATGATCTCCGCCTCTCATAATCCGTACTATGATAATGGCATCAAGGTCATCAACGGAAACGGCGAGAAGCTCGGTGATGATGTCATAAAGAAGATCGAGGATTACCTCGACGGTGTAACCCCGGAGGTGCCGCTCGCGACCCGTGCGGATATCGGACGCACCATCGACTTCGCGGCCGGCCGGAACCGCTACATCGGTTACCTCATCTCGCTGGCTACCCGCAGCTTCAAGGGAAAGAAGGTCGCCCTCGACTGCTCGAACGGCTCCGCTTCCTCGGTTGCGAAGTCCGTCTTCGACGCACTCGGCGCCGATACCCATGTCATCCACAACGAGCCGAACGGAACCAACATCAACGACAAGTGCGGATCGACGCACATCGAGTCGCTTCAGAAGTATGTCGTGGAGCAGGGCTGTGATGTCGGCTTCGCTTATGACGGTGATGCGGACCGCTGCCTCGCCGTCGATGAGGATGGCCGTGTCGTCAACGGCGACCAGATCATGTATGTCTGTGGCTGCTACATGAAGGAGCAGGGACAGCTGCAGGATAACACCATCGTGACCACCGTTATGTCGAACTTCGGACTTTATAAGGCGCTCGATGAGGTCGGCATCCGGTATGAAAAGACGAAGGTCGGCGACCGTTTCGTCTATGAAAACATGTCACAGAACGGCTTCTCCCTCGGTGGAGAGCAGTCCGGACACATCATCTTCCTGCGTCATGCGACGACCGGTGATGGTATCCTGACCTCCATCAAGGTGATGGAGACGATGCTTGCGAAGAAGCAGTCTCTGAAGCAGCTGGCGGCTCCGTTTGTCGTCTTCCCGCAGGTGCTGAAGAACGTGCGCGTCCTCGATAAGGAGAGTGCACAGAACAACCCGGCGGTGCAGAAGGCAGTACAGGAGGTGACCGAGGCCCTCGGAAACGACGGTCGTATCCTTCTTCGTGCATCCGGTACCGAGCCACTCGTACGTGTCATGGTGGAGGCAGACACCGAGGAGAAGTGTGAGCGCTATGTCGATCAGGTTATCACAGTTATGAACAAAGAGGGGCTGGTCCTCACGGTTCAGTAATGATATAATAAGAAATTATACAGATGTACGCACATATAACTGTGCGGCATATGTGATAGAGTAAGACATAATAGAGAAGACTTTCAAGGAAAGGAAGCGGCAGCTATGTTAAATTACAAGCGTTACAGACGTTTTCCGGCGTTCAGATATCCGGAAAGAACCTGGATGGATAAGGAAATCACGGAGGCGCCGATCTGGTGCTCCGTCGATCTACGTGATGGTAACCAGGCGCTGGTGGATCCGATGAGCGTAGAGGAGAAGATCGAATTTTTCCAGATGCTTGTAAAGCTGGGCTTCAAGGAAATCGAGGTGGGCTTCCCTGCAGCGTCCCAGATCGAGTATGACTTCCTGCGTCAGCTGATCGAGCGGAAGATGATCCCGGATGATGTGACCGTACAGGTGCTGGTGCAGTGCCGTGCCGAGCAGCTCGAGCGTACCTTCGACTGCCTCGCCGGTCTCAAACAGGCTATCGTCCACATCTATAACTCTACTTCCGTCCTTCAGAGAGACGTGGTCTTCCATAAGAGTAAGGAAGAAATCATTGACATCGCCCTGACCGGTACCCAGCTCGTAAAGAAGTATGCCGCCGGCTTCCCGGGCCACATCCGCCTCGAGTATTCGCCGGAGTCCTTCACCGGCACCGAGATGGATTATGCGGCGGAGATCTGTAATGCCGTGCTCGACGCCTGGGAGTGCGGTGAGGGCCGCGAGGTCATCATCAACCTGCCGTCCACGGTGGAGATGAATACGCCGAATGTCTATGCCGATCAGATCGAGTATATGTCGAAGCACCTCAAGTACCGTGAGCATGTGATCCTCTCCGTGCATCCACACAACGATCGTGGTGAGGGCGTCGCATCCACGGAGCTTGCGCTGCTCGCCGGCGCGGATCGTGTCGAGGGTACCCTCTTCGGAAACGGAGAGCGTACGGGCAATGTTGACATCCTGACGCTCGCCTATAACATGTTCTCGCAGGGCGTGGATCCGAAGCTTGCGCTCGAGGATGTCAACAGCATCAAGGAAGTTTATGAGCGCTGCACGAAGATGACGATTCCACCGAGACAGCCGTATGCTGGTGCCCTGGTATTTACCGCCTTCTCCGGTTCGCACCAGGATGCCATCAACAAGGGCGTGCAGGCGATGCACGAGCGCCAGAGCACGATCTGGGAGGTTCCGTACCTGCCGATCGATCCGGCCGACATCGGTCGAAAGTACGAGCCGATCGTCCGTATCAACAGCCAGTCCGGCAAGGGCGGTGTCGCCTTCGTCATGGATGCGCAGTTCGGCTACAAGCTGCCGAAGGGCATGCAGCGTGAGTTTGCGGATTACATCCAGGCACTGTCGGAGCAGGAGGGCGAGGTGTCACCACAGGAAATCTACGATATCTTCCAGGCAGAGTACGTCGAGACCAAGGAGCCGATTCACTTCAAGAACATCCGTACCACCGATACCGAGAACGGAGACGATACCTATACCACGATGGCTCATGTGACCTACCTCAATCATGGCAGCATGAAGACCTTCGATGGCGTCGGCAACGGACCGATCGATGCGGTGATCTCGGGTCTCGCCGAGGAGCTGAAGATCAACATCAAGGTTCTCGATTATCAGGAGCATGCGCTCGGTACCGGTTCGAACGTAAAGGCGGTTTCCTACATCCACCTGCTGGATGTGAATACCGGAAAGACCAGCTATGGTGTCGGCTTAAGCTCCAACATCACACGTTCTTCGATCCGTGGTCTCTTCAGTGCGGTGAACCGCATGTTCTTCCCGGAGGAAGCAGAGGCGGCCGGAAAGAAGCGTGTCGAGCAGAAGAAGGCCGGACAGAATCCGCGGGATCTCTTCGGAAATTCATAAATAAACATGCCGGAAGAGGCTGTCGCAGAGCGACAGCCTCTTCTTTATTAGCTGAAATTACGTTATAATAGTGTGAATTATGCAATGATGCGCTGTCTGGCGCAGAAAGGCGACGACTATGAATATCGTGTATGCATCTGACGAGGGCTACTGCCAGCATATGGCAGTGTCCATCGTGTCTCTGATTGAACATAATAAAAGTGAGCAGCTGACCTTTCATATCCTGTCCGACGGGATCTCGATGGAGAAGGAGGATCAGCTTCGTGCTATGGTCCGTGGCTATGGAAAGAAGATCGCATTCTATCCGATCGAGCATCTGATGGAGGAGCTCCGGGGCCAGATCTATGGTCTCGACACGGGGCGCTTCCGCATCACGACGCTCGCGCGTCTTCTGATGGGCTCGATTCTGCCACGGATGGTGACGAAGGTGCTGTACCTCGACTGTGATACCGTGGTGCTGCGTTCGATCGCACCGCTCTATCGCCTGCGCCTCGAGGAGAACATGGCGGCGATGGCGGCGGAGCCGACCATCTATCCGGAGGTGAAGGAGAAGATCGGCCTCACGGAGGAGGATACCTACTTTAATGCCGGTATGCTGCTCATGAATCTGTCCGCATGGCGGCTCGAGGATATGGAGGCGAACTGCTTCGCCTACTATAATCAGATGGGCGGTCAGCTGCCGTTCAATGATCAGGATGTCCTGAATCATGTGCTGAAGGGACGGATCCGGCGTGTCGGCCAGACCTATGACTTCATCACGAATTACTACTACTTCCGCTATGAGACGCTCTGTGCGAAGTCAGCCTCCTTCGCCCGCGGTGAGTCGAAGGAGAGCTTCCATCTTGCGAAGCATCATCCGGTCATCGTGCACTTCGCTTCGGATGAGCGTCCGTGGAACCGTGGAAACCTCAACCACTATACGCGTGCCTACGATAAATACCTGAAGAAGACCCCGTTTGCCGGCGCTGCCCGTGTGAAGGGAAAGGAAGCCTACATGGCCCTCTACCATGCGATGAACATCGCGACCTTCCTGTGCCCGCAGGTACGCCAGTATATCTCAGACAGGTACTATCATGAACAGATTGAAAAATAAAAAGATACTCCTGATCATGCCGTTCTTCTATCACTATGAGGACGCGATCCGGGCGCATCTCGAGCGGGCCGGTGCAGAGGTCTGGCTCGTGGATACGAACATCCATGCCTACGGACTCGGAAAGAAGCTCGTCATGTTCTATACGAAGGCACTCCGCGACCAGCTGGTGTACCGCTACTATGAGCACGCACTCCGGGATGTGCCGGATACCCTCGACGAGGTCATGATCATCAAGGGTACCTGGATGACCGATGAGGTCCTGCATGCGCTGCAGGCGCGCTTCGCGTCGGCGGATTTCCGAATCTACCACTGGGACAGTGTCGCGACCTTCCCGGATCAGCTTCGTATCAACCGCTTCTTCACGAAGATCTATACCTTCGATCCGGTGGACGCTGCGCAGTACGGCTGGATCTACCGGCCGACCTTCTTCGAGGAGGAAATCTGCCATCCGTCGGAGGAGAAGCGCTACGACTTCCTCCTCATCTGTTCGATGCATACGCGTCGGATGGAGGTGCTCCGGAAGCTGAAGGCGCTCGCGGAGAAGCAGCAGAAAACACTCTACAGCTACATCTATGTGCCGCGGCTCCAGTACATCCGGGAGACGCTGCTCCGGAATAATCCGCTCTACGAGGGCGCCCGGGATGCACTGCATTTCCAGCCGCTTCCGCAGGCGGAGACCTATGCGCTCTATCCGCACACCCGCTGCATCGTGGACTATACCTTCCCGCAGCAGAACGGCTTCAGCATGCGGACCTACGACGCCATGGGCTGCCACTGCAAGCTCCTCACGAACAACCCGCATGTGAAGGACGCGGATTTCTATGATCCACAGAACATCTATGTCTATGACCCGGATCACTTCGAGATCCCGGCGGATTTCCTGGACACCCCGTATCGGCCGCTGCCGGCAGAAGTCTATGATCGCTACCGGCTCGACGGCTTCCTGCAGGAGCTGTTCGGCTGAAGTGAGGTGGAGAGACATGCGTATATGACATACGTGGCGGCGAGCGAGGATGCTCCGTTGTAGACATTGGCCACGTACAGCGATGAAACGAGAAACAGAAGGAGAGAAAAGACAGGATGGTCACGGTCCTTTTATGTACATATAACGGTGCGGCGTACGTCCGCGCGCAGCTTCAGTCGATCCTCGATCAGACGGTGCAGGACCTGCATGTGGTGGTGTCGGATGACGGCTCCACGGATGAGACGCCGGCGATCGTCGAGGCGATGGCGGCCGCGTATCCGGGGCGCATCACGATCCTCCGGCAGGATCCGCCGACCGGCAGCGCAGAGCGGCACTTCCTGAAGCTCCTCGTGGAGCGGGCCTACGATGTGCCGGGCAGCACAGAGACCACGACGGTCGATGCAGATCCTGTGCAGCGCGACATAAATGATGCAGCGCCGGCACCGGAGCAGCGATCGGCGGACGGGACACGCGTTCGTGCCGACTATATCATGCTGTCCGACCAGGACGATGTGTGGCTTCCGGAAAAGGTCGAGAAGACGCTCGCACGTATGCAGGCGGACGAAGCGGCCTGCCGTACCGCCGGGGAGGCCAATGCTCCCATCCTGGTGCACTGCGATTCACGTATCGTCGACCGGGAACTCCGGGAGATCGCCCCGAGCTTCGTGGCCTACCAGAAGATGACGCCGTCCCGCTGTCAGCTCCAACAGCTGCTCGTGCAGAACAACGTCGTCGGCGGTGCCCTCATGATGAACCGTGCTCTGGCAGAGCGCATCACGGAGATTCCGGCGCACTGCGTCATGCATGACCAGTGGATCGCGCTCGTCGCGAGTGCCTTCGGACACATCGATTTCGTGCCGGAGTCGCTCTATCTCTACCGACAGCACGGGGATAATGTCCTCGGCGCCGGGAAGGGCTCCCGCATCATGGAGATCCTCGGACGCTTCGGCCTCGGCCGGAAGGACGGAAAAACGAAGGCGGAGATGGATGCACACTCGCAGCGCGTGTACCGGGAGATGTTTCTCCAGGCGGAGAGCTTCCGACGCTGCTTCGATGCGGAGCTCTCGGTGAAGCAGAAGCGGCTGCTCGACGAGTTCACATCGATCCCGAAGCGGCGTCGGCTCGGGAAGATCTGTACGATCCTCCGCTATGGCTTTACCTATAATTTATTTCACAGGACGGTGGGCGAATGTCTCTTTATCCAGTAAATGACATCATGGTCTCGGTGTGTGTCGTGACCTACAACCATGGAAAGTATATCGGTACCTGCTTAGATCACATCCTCCGACAGCGCCGGAAGTTCCGCATCGAGATCCTCATCCATGATGATGCCTCGACGGATGGGGCGCAGGACGTGATCCGGGCCTATCAGAAACGCTATCCGGACATCATCAAGCCGATTCTCCGGGTGGAGAATCAGTACAGCCAGGGCATCACGAACATCTCGGGTGCCTTTAATTTCCCGCGCGCGGTCGGAAAGTATGTCGCGCTGACGGACGGCGATGACTACTGGTGCGACGATTATAAGCTGCAGCGCCAGGTGGACTATATGGAGGCGCATCCGGAATGTGGCTTTACCTTTCACTCGGCGAAGGTGGTCACGGAGGATGGTGCCCTCGTGAACGGTGAGCTCATGCGTCCGTATCACACATCCCGTGTGGTTAAACCGGCGGAGCTTGTGGATAAAGCCACCGGCAGTCCCTTCGCGAGCTTCCTCCTGCGGCGTGAAATCGTCGAAAAACTGCCGGATTACTATGTGGACTGCCCGGTCGGCGACCGTCCGCTCGAGCTGATGGCGGCGGATTACGGGGACAGCTACTACTTCGATGAGCCGATGAGTGTGTACCGCTTCGGCATCCGCGGCTCCTGGACGGAAAACCAGATGAACGGGGACTATGTGGAGAAGCAGCGGAAATATGCTGCCGATATGTGGAAAATGTATCACCGCTTCGATGCGGAAACCGGTGGACGCTTCCACGAAGCCTGTGAACACGCGGGTCGGCGTGTGGAATTCCTAACCGCCGTCAACACACGAAACTTCGACGTGATCTATCGACCGGAAAATGCGGACTTCCTGCAGGAGCTGAGCCGACATGACCGCTTCTTCATCGACTTCGAGCATCGCTTCCCGAAACTGTATCATGGACTCCGCCGTCTGAAGAGCGGGGCTCCGAAGCAGATTGAAGAAAAGGGAAGCGTATAAACATAGAAAGGGCTGCCCGTCCCGCACAGTACTGCGCGGAATGGGCAGCATTCGGTATTTTATGACAGAGAATTCACTGAAATCAAAGGTGGTGCAGGGGCTCTTCTGGAAGGTGCTCGAGCAGGGCGGCTCCCAGGGCATCCAGTTCATCGTCGCCCTCGTGCTCGCGCGTCTCATGACGCCGGAGGAGTACGGTACGATCAGCCTGATCACCATCTTCATCACCATCGCGAACACCCTCGTGCAGTCCGGCTTCGCGACCGCCCTCGTGCAGGGAAAGGAGGTCGAGGACGAGGATTACTCCTCCGTCTTCTGGATCTCGATGCTGCTGTCGGTCGTGTTGTACATCGCCCTCTTCCTCGGTGCACCGTGGATCGCCGCCTACTTCCGTACACCGGTCCTCGAGGCCCTCGTCCGGGTGATGGGCGTCGTGCTCTTCCCGGGGGCCGTGGTCTCGATTCAGACCGCCTTCGTCTCCCGGAACCTGCGCTTCCGTCAGCTCTTCCAGTCGACGATGGTCGCCGTCGTGATCTCCGGCGTCGTCTCGATCGCACTTGCGATGCGGAGCTTCGGTGTCTGGGCGATGGCAGCGCAGCAGATCGTCTACTACTTCGCACTGATGCTGGTGCTGTTTGTGACGATCCGCTGGTATCCGCGCATCCTGATCCGGACAGAACGTCTCCGGAAGCTCTTCACCTTCGGCTGGAAGATCCTCGTATCCGGTCTTCTCGATACCCTCTGGCAGAACATCTACGGCCTCATCATCGGCCGGAAATATACGAGCGCTGATCTCGGGGCATATAACCGCGGGGAGCAGTTCCCGAAGATCATCTCGACGAACCTCGCGACCGCCATCCAGTCCGTGCTCCTGCCGGCCTACAGTAAGAAGCAGGACGACCCGGACACGCTGCAGCGCATGGCACGCCGTTCGATCCGACTCAGCGCCTTCGTGCTTTTTCCGATGATGGCAGGCCTCGCGGCGGTAGCGGAGCCGCTGGTGACCCTGCTTCTCACGGAGAAGTGGCTGGTGTCTGCCCCGTACCTCGTACTGCTCGCGGTGAGCTATGCGACCTATCCGATCCACATCATCAACCTGCAGGTCATGAACGCGATGGGACGCTCGGATCTCTTCCTGAAGCTCGAGATCATAAAAAAAGCACTCGGGATCGTGATCCTGGTGCTTAGTTTACCGCTCGGCATCTGGCCGATGCTTCTGTTTAAGGTGGTGGATGAGTATCTCTGCACCTTCATCAACGCCTGGCCGAATCGTGCGCTGATCGGCTACGGACCGCTCCGTCAGTGGGCCGATGTCCTGCCGAGTGCATGGATCTCCGCCGTGATGAGCGTCGTGGTCTACCTCCTGCATCGACTGCCGCTCGGGATGCTCCCGATGCTGCTTGTTCAGATGCTGGTCGGCGTGATCGTCTATCTGCTGCTGTCGCTCCTCTTTAACCGCGAGCCCCTGCAGTATATTTACGGCCTAGCTGCAGGACGTACGCCAGCGTCTGATAGATAAGAGAACACTCGATCGAGAGGTATCGCAGAAGCGGTACCTCTTTTAATTTGGCCTTTTCAAGCTGCTTTCGGGTGCGGATCCCCTCGAGGAGCCCTGCGGCATACTCCTTTCCGAAGCCTTTTCGGAGGAAAAAGAGCTGCTTCACGAGGAAACCGAGGAGAAGCGGGAGGGCGTTCACGAGGAGCATGAGCGGCGGCATGTTCTTATAGAGAAGATACACGGAGTTCCGTGCGCTGAGGCGTACCTTGAACGCGTTATACTTCGAGCCGCTCGTGCCGGAGCCGACATGCTCCACCACGGCCGTAGGGCAGTAGAGGATGCGGTAGCCATAGAGCTGTGCGCGGTAGGAGACATCGATATCCTCGAGGTAGGCGAAGTGATGCTCGTCGAAGAGACCGACCGTACGGAAGAGTGCGGTGCGGTACATCGCCGCACCGGCGCAGGCCGAGAATACGACGGCTTCCCGGTTCCAGACCGGCTTCTCGGCACACTCGCCGAGGCCATGCTGGAACTGCCAGCCGAGGAGGGTATAGGCATCGCCGGCGTCATCGATCTCGTGCGGATCATGCATCTTCACCATCTTACTGGAGAGGGCGAAGACACGACCCTTCGGATCCTGATCCATGCGCTTCTCGAGGGCCTCGATGAAGTCTGGGCGGACCTTCGTATCGTTGTTGAGCAGCAGCGTGAACTCGTAGTGCTCCTCGAGCGCCTGTCGGATGCCCTGGTTGACCGCACCGGAGAAACCGAGGTTCGCGTCGTTCAGAAGCAGCTTCCGTCGTGCAGGATCCTCCGCCTGCCACGTGCGGAGCCAGCTGATATCCTCTCCGCCGGAAGCATTGTCGATCACCAGGGTCGTAAAATCCCTCACCGTCTGGCGGGACAGCACCTCCATGCAGTCCGGCAGGAAGCGAAGACCGTTGTAGTTCGGAATCACGACCAGGGTACGGCTCGTGTTATGTGTGGTTTCAGATGTCGGCATAGACAGATACCTCGATTCAGATGATGGACAGGATCAGAAAACGGCAGTTACAGTTCAGGTCTCCCCCCCACTACCTGAACTGTTACAAGCGTCATGAAAACAGATGTGGACAACACACCGGAGGGTGTGACGTTTTCATGACGCTCCTGCTAAAAGTCATATCATTATAGCATAGAAGAAACACGAATACAGGGATTCTTTTGCCATTACGGATATTTGCCGCCCCCCCTTGCTTCTCTCCAGAAGTTTGAGGCTGGTCCTCATTCGCCCCATACTGCTATGTTACATCTCTATCCAATATGTTTTGATTTTGAAATTACTGGATATGTTTTTTGGCTGCAATAATCGAAATCGATTGTAAAGTATCCACTCTTAGGCGATTTCAAAAATACTGGATACGAAAAGCCTTATTTCATAAGTGGAATCCGGGCTCGAGTATCCAGTATTTAAAAAAAGAAGTTATATTGGATATCTGCTTAAAGAAATGCTTCTATGAAGCTCAAAATATATATCCATTATTTGAAAAACCGAGGGAAAATGGATAGTACGCTTATATGCGTATGTCTGATTTCGCGGAAAAGTATCCAATAAGTGCCTTATTTCAAAATTATGGATATTTTAGCTCTGTGCACAAAAATGATAAACGATGTTGAAAATATCCACGATTTCAAAATCAACCAGTTATTGGATAGTACCATCAATCTTTGTCTAATTTACCTGGCTGGACTGTTACTCTGCGCCGGGGCAATTTGACTAAAAAGCCACGCTGGTGTTGACAGACGGATGAAATTCCAGAAATCAGCATTGCCCATGTTGCCAGATGACCTGGTTATAGTAAATAACGACAGGCTGCCCCACGATCGGTTTTCACCGTTCGTGGGGCAGCCTGCGTTTTGAATCCAGATCAACTGAAATTTCTTATCGGGTATTTTTCCAGCGTGCGCCGATGCGGTCGAGGATCCATCCGGCGAGGACGGAGACGGCGAGGGGCACTAGGGTGTAGAGCATCCAGTAGTGCTCGGACAGTGGTGACGGGTAGCCGCTCAGGTCCATCGCCGGGTTTCGGAAGTACAGCTTTCGGAGAAACATGTCGAGCATCTTGAAGACGAAGATGTGAAAGGCCATGACGTCGAAGCTGTGGCGACCGATGTAGGCGAGGGCTTCGCCGATTTTTGGTGGCAGCTTCTCGATCAGCAGCGTCAGCATCAGGGTGAAGACGGTGCCGATGGCGGTGCCGACGAAGAACCAAGCCCCGTGCACACTGCGGGCAGAGAGGTCGAACCAGATGCCGCTTTTCACGAAGAGCTTCAGTGCGATGAAGCTCACGACGAGCAGTCCGAGGGCGAGCGGTCCGCGGATCTTCGTCGCGAAGTCACTGGCATACTTCCGGAGGAAGTAGCCCTCGGCGAAGAGCGGCAGTACGAAGAACGAGAGCTCGAAGCCATAGAACAGGCGGATGCCCTGCCCGATGAAGTAGTAGCCGATGCCCATGCCGAGAAGTGCACAGAGCACGATGATTCCATCCTTCATGCGTCCAATGCACCGCGCCAGCCACACCACGCCGCCGAAGAGCGCCGCGCCGAGGATCCATACCGGCACGAACCACATCGGTCCGGCGAGAAGCTCGGGGGACTGGAAGATCATCCCGTGAAAAAGGGAGGTCAGCATCTCGGGAAGTGCGTAGTGCACATCCGTCCCCGGAGCCATCAGGCCGTGCTTCACCATGTAGTTATGCGTGAGCGCGAGGAAAATGCTGTAGACCGTATAGCGTGGCCAGGCACCCTCGATGCGCTTCTGCAGGAAGGTGAAGGGCTGGTCACCGTACTTCATCTCGTTATACAGGAAGCCGGTCACGAAGAAGAACAGCTCGAGATGGAAAAGGTACACGAAGGCACCGCCATGTCCGGTATGACCGAAGACGATCATGATGATGGCGAGGCCCTTGAAGATATCCCAGTAGAGGCTTCGTCCGGTGGTCTTCATGCGTTTTTCTCCTCCATACACGTTTCTGCATGTCTGCTCGACGAGGATGCTGTATCCTGAGCTCGCGTTGCGCGATCACATCCGCACCCCTCTGCCGACGCTTCCGTCCGTTCATCCCGCGCATCCTTGTCGCGGAGGGCGAGCTCCTGCACGAGCTTCCGAATCTTATCCTCCAAGGTGCTGATCCGCATGCTCATCGAGAACATCCGCATCAGCAGGATGAAGATCATGAAGAGGAAGAGGAAGTTTGCCGTGGAGTAGATGCCAAGCAGACGTGCCAGGGTATCCGGCACGACCGGGAACAGGGCGAAGACGACAAACATCATCGCGAGGAGGATCCAGAAAATGGAGTCCTCGATCGTAAGCTTCGCCTTCTGTATTCGTTTGAGAACCGTCGCGAGTGTGCCGATCGAGACTACGACCAGTACCACGCGGAAGAGGGGGGTCATCATCGCGTTTCTTCCTTTCATACTATGCCGAACGCCGACGCACGAAGGCACGGTCACGGCAGGTTTTCACTTTATCTGTTCTTTCGGTCGCCGCTGTGATCGCCGTTTTCCTCGATGCATCTGCCTGCATACGCCCAGTAGCGCGGGTTCATCGTGCAGCGGAGCACCATCCGGCGAGACAGCTTCCGGTAGTTGCGGCCCATGCGGAAGCCGAGGTACTTGCAGCCTGATTTCCAGACGAGGTTCGGTACGGTGAAGAGGCGGCCATGACGGAGGAGGTCCTTTGCATTGCCGAGCACCAGCTTCACGCCCTCGCCTTCCGAGCGAAGCCCCGCGAAGATCTCCGGGTGATCCGCCTGCGACACGCCGAGGTCGAAGTTCCGGTGGAACTGCTGGCAGCCGCTGTAGTGATGCGCATGGTAAACCTCCGCCGAGGCCTCGTATGCACTCGCGTAGCCCGCCTGCAGCAGCTTCCCGCAGTAGATCATATCCTCGTTAAAAATCGTATGATCGATGAAGCCGCCGAGCCGGTCGAAGATGTCGCGGCGGTACATGCAGCAGACGTTTGACTCGAAGTAGGTCTTGATACCCAGCCGCGCGATGTCCTGCTGCGTCTTCACGAAGGACTGCGCCGGGTAGTTGAACTGCCGCGCATACTGCTCGTCATAGGAGCTCTCCTGCGTCGCGAGCTGCCGGCCATAGACCGCACCGATCGGGCCGCGGGCTGCCTTTCCGTGTCCAATGTCTCCATCGGCATACCCGTCCGCAGTGTCTGTTTCTCCCAAAAGCGCCGTGTCATCCGCAGATGCAGGCACCGGTGCCGCGTCCTTATACGGGTCCGTCTCGAAGACACGCACCAGCCTCTCGACGAGGGTGGTATCCTTCGGTACTGCGTCCTCGGTCATCATGAGAAAAAGCTCTGCATCCGACTTCGACACGCCGAGGTTCCGGCTCGCGCCGTGATCGAACTGATCCTTCCGGATATGCGTCACCGAGATGCGTGCATCCTCCGGAATCAGCGCCGGATCGAGGAGTGATTTTTCGGTATTGATGATGATGATGTTCTGTATCGGGTAGCTCTGCCGGAGAAGCAGCTCCAGCAGCTTCCGAAGCTTCTGATCCGGCTTATAGCTCGGGATGATGACATCCACACTGTACATGTCGTTTCCTCATTTCATTAAATATTTTTCATCCTCCGAAGTGTGACGGAGACGAAGAGGCTGAACAGCACCAGCAGCCCGCCCATCAGCAGTACATAGCTGATGGCACCGCCGAGCATGCCCCGGGCCGCCACCATGCGGTCGGCGCTCACGAAGGCGAGTACCGTCGTGAGGAGATAGCACAGGAAGATCCGGCGCTGCTCGCGCACCGTCACGAGAATATAGTACATCACATTGGCCATCGCATAAAGCGCGCCGCCGAGAATGATCAGCAGGAAGGACGAGAAGGCCGGCACGAGACGACCGGTCGCACTCGCTCCGAGGATGAGCTCGAAGATGCCGAGGCCCCAGCGGCCGAGAAGCAGTGTCGCCGCGAGGATGCCGAGGCTGAGAAACATGACCGCCCGCACCATGACCCGGACGGAGGCGCAGAAGCCCTCCGTATCCCGCGCCGTAAACTGATCTGCCAGACGTGTAAGCATTGGCCGGATCAGAAAGTTCGCCAGCAGATAGATGAAGGAGGTGGGCATAAACAGGATGTTAAAAAAGCCGGAATCTGCGTTCGACATCTGACGATCGATCGCGTACTTCGACGCGGAGAAGATGTAGAAGTCGAGGAATACGCCGAAAAACAGGAGGCTCGTGCTGCGGAGAAGTGTTCCGGCATGCGTCCAGGAGAACTGTGTATCGAGCTGTCCATTCGGGCAGGCACGCAGCACGCGGATCGCGAAGGCCCAGGTGCCGAAGAGCTGCATGAGATCGGCGAGCAGGACGCTCGTAAGCAGACTGCCACTCAGGAGGAGGCTGCCGAGCAGGGTCACGACCGAGAGGCTCGTACGGAAGGCGAGCGACTGGCCGCTGCGGTACAGCAGGTTCTGGCGCTGCAGCTCCGACTCATAGACATCTGCATAGCCGTCGATGATCTTATACAGGGCGAGCAGCAGGAGGATGAGCGCCTTATGCAGGCTGTACTGTCCTGTGCCGAGCTGGACGCCGAGAAAGAGGAGACTTCCGAGGACCGCGAGCAGTGAGGTCAGGCGGCGGGTGCCGAGGTAATCACCGAAACTGTATTCCGGTGTCCGGTCCGTGATATGAAACGGGCGAATGCCGAAGTAGGCGACGATAAACATCTGCTGCCCCAGGGTGGAGAAGCCGAAACCAAAAATACCGCCCTCGTCGTCCCCGGCGATCCGGATGACGGCAAAGGCGAGCACGATGGAGGCCAGCGCGTAGAGAAGACTGCCGACGGCGTTCCACAGAAAATCCTTTTTCTGATTGTTTTCGTTATTCATAGCTTTCTCTTTTTCGTGCGCCCTGCACCAGCAGGATCGACACCAGCATGCGCGCCATGTAGCGGGCTGCGGTGAGCGGACGCAGGTAGGATTCACCAGACAGACGAGCGTTGATTTGGATCGGTGCCTCCGTGATGCGCGCACCATTTTTCATGAGATAGGAAATCGTATCCGGCTCCGGGCCGTAGTTCATACGGTAGGCAAAGCAGGAGATCATCCGGCGGCTGTACATCCGGAGTCCGCAGGTCGGGTCCGTCACATGGACACCGGTCGTGAGCCGGATCGCGCCGGTGATCAGGCGGGAACCGATCTCCCGCATGCTGCCGCCCTTCTTCTGGTCGAGAAAACGGGAGCCGAGGACGATATCGTAGTCCCCCTCCTGCATCTTCTCGTAGAGTGCGCGGATGTCCTCGGCACGGTGCTGACCATCGCCGTCAAACTGTACCGCATAGCGGTAGCCACGACGTGCCGCGTACTGCATTCCGGTCTGAAAGCAGCCCGCGAGGCCGAGGTTCGTCGGCAGTGCGACATAGTTATAGTGCTTCTCCTCGCAGAGTGCGATCGTACCATCGGTCGAGCCATCCGATACGATCAGATAATCCATCGGAAAGTCCTGCGTCTCGATGTTCTCGATGACCCGCGGGAGGTTCCCGGCTTCGTTGTACGCCGGGATGATAAGTAGTACATCATTCATACGTTAAACACTTCTGCCATCACTGGCAAGCCACGCCCTGACTGTGGGCGATGGAGATCACATCCTGAATTCCTGATATTTTCTGGTCATGAAGCCCGTCACCGGTTTCTCTTCTCCACTGATTTCACCACCGTCGAAAATCGCGAGATGCATGTGCACCGCCGGTACCTCCGCGAGCTCCGTGAAAGCGACACCACCCGCGAAACGCGGGTTACACTCGATGAAATAGTAGATGCCGGAGCCCTCGCCCCGGATGAACTCGAAGTTCACACAGCCGAGAATCTCCGCCCGCGCTGCGATCGCGCGGCAGGTTGCCTCCAGTACCGGATCCTCAAACACGCGTACCGAAAGACCTGCGCCGTTCGGTGTACGCAGCAGCTCCTCACGCGGAACGGCGGTACAGTGACCGGCGGCATCACGAATCACATCCACGGTGATGACATGTCCTTTAATCATCGGTTGCACGAGATAGTGCTCGAGGCTGGTATCCTCAAGCTTCGTCGGGTCCATAATACTCGAAAACGCGAAGCCGAGCTGATCCTCCTGGTAGATGCGGTAGAGCCCACTGGAGCTGCGGCCATCGACCGGCTTCAGGATGATCGGATAGCTGACCGTCTCGAAATCGATCTCCGAGGCACGCTCGGTCGGAATCGTCCGAACCGCTGTCCGAATCTCCTCCGGGCTCTCGTCGAGCACCCCGTCCACGAGCGTCTTCATCTCGAATTTATCACGCAGGATACGGATGCTCTTCTCCGGCGACATACAGATCCGGCAGTCCCCGGTCTCGATCTCCGCACGATGCCGATTCAGTGCATCGACCTCCACATCGATGAGCGGCAGGATACGGCTGACCTGCTCCCGGGTGCAGATGTCCCGGATAAAGTCGATGTACTTCTCCTCCTCACTCGCATACGGTGCCTGATAAAAGGCGTCCACCATGAGGGAGGCCGCCACCCAGTCTGCTTCATATATATCCGTGCCGATGATGCGCCAGCCCTCCTGACGCAGTGTCCGGATCACCGTATCGGCACTGAAGGAGCCGATCGCCGTGACCAGGGCGGTACGCTGTGTTGTATTCATACGATCACCTTTCTCACCGCGAGGCTCCCCCGCGGTATCTATCTACAGAGCCCTGCGTGCCGTGGTTCCGATCATGTATCGCAGGTCAATGTCGGAGATCCGGCCACATCATCATGCAGCGGCAGTGGCTCTCTATCCGAGGATGATGCTGCAGATCCGGTCCACATCCTCGAGTGCGAGATCCGGATACATCGGCAGGGTCAGGATCTCCTGGCTCACCAGCAGTGCATGTGGTGTATCCTTCACATCATAGTGATCCTGGTAACAACTGTAGGCATTGATGCAAGGATAGAAGTACTTCCGGGCACGGATATTTTCCGCCTTCAGACGGTCGAAAATCTCGTCCCGCGTGTACGTATAGTCATGGAAGCGTACCGGCATATAGGCATAGTTCGATTTTACGTTCGACGGAATCTCCGGGAAAGTGATGCCCGGAACATCCGCGAGATGCGCGCGGTAGCGCTCGAACACGAGCTTCCGCTTCGCGATGTACTCGTCCACATGACGCAGATTGCAGAGGCCCATCGCCGCCGCAAACTCGTTCATCTTTCCGTTGCCGCCGACCGACGCGACCTCCTCCTGCCCGAGGATACCGAAGTTTTTCAGCTTGTAGAGCTTCTCCATCAGCGCTGGATCCGGTTTTCCGGTCGTGACGGCGCCACCCTCGATGGAATTAAAGACCTTCGTCGCATGGAAGGAAAACATCGAGGCATCACCGAAGGTGCCGACCCCCTGTCCGTCCAGCTCCTCGCCGAAGGTATGGGCGGCATCATAGATGACCTTCAGATGATGGCGGTCCGCAATCTTCTGAATCCGGTGAACATCGCAGATGTTTCCATAGACATGCACCGGCACGATCGCGCTGGTGCGCTCGGTGATCAGGGACTCAAGCTGATCGACATCGATCGTATAGTCCCGCATGTTGATATCACAGAAGACCGGCGTGAGGCCGTTCCGCACGATTGCATGGGTCGTGGAGGCGAAGGAAAACGGTGTCGTGATGACCTCGCCATGGAGGTCCATCGCCTGCAGCAGAAACTCCAGCGCACTGTGTCCGTTCACGAAGAGCTGCACGGATCCGACCTTCAGATAGTCCTGAAGCTTCGCCCGAAGCGTCTCGTGGTACTCGCCCATATTGGTAAGCCACGCTGTGTCCCAGATATGCTGCAGCAGCTCCTCGTACTCGGAAAGCGGCGGCAGACTGGCGCGCGTGACGTTGATGATTTTTGAATCACTCATGATTTTTTCTCCTGCCGCTTCTGCGGCTTCGCCGATGTAAAAATTACGAATTTCCTACGAAATTTCGACATTCTGACGAACTCGTTACGATTCTATAATATTGCATTTAAAATGTAAACCCGGGGTGGAAAGCGCTCGGCTTTTGTGTTATCTTTTAGGCAGAAAATTTAACCATTTTAAATCTTGGAGGATTTAATGTATGAGTATGAAGCGTACACTTGCGATCGTGGCCGCTGTCGCTATGATGATGGCACAGCCGCTGACCACCCTCGCTGCCACACCGGGCGATAACCTGACCCCGCAGTTCGAGATCCATGACGCGGGCACCACGGCCACGGTGGATTTCTCAAATCAGACCAGCGGCACGACGACCGCTCCGGCCGCTACACAGGCACCGGTAAGCACCGTCGTTCCTGCTGGTACCACCGCACCGGGCACGGTGCTGCCGGATGCTGCACAGACCACAACCGATGCGGCTGCTGCAACCACCGGTATGACCGCCAGCACCGGAAATAAGATCCTGCCGAAGATCAATCCGGTCGTGGAGACGATCCGTCCATACATGACGGTCGACAGCACGGGTGACATGCAGGCGGATCCGGTACTCAACCTGATCCCGCTCGCCACCTATTTCATCAAGGATGCGAACGGCAACCGTATCGACTGGGCAACCACCGTACAGAACGAGTCCTTCGCCTATGCACCGAACGGCTTCACCAGCTTCTCTCTGGAGCACGCCGGCATCGCCCGCTGGTACTACAGAACCTATAACGCTACTGCCGGCTGGGGTCCATGGGCCACATCGAAGGAAAACACACCGAACCAGGGTGTCGTATCTGCGATGCAGCTCCGTGTAAAGGGTAACTCTCATAAGTATGGCACCCTGTACTACAGAGCCGTCCTGAACGACGGTACCGTCACCGACTGGGCACGTGAGGGCCAGGCCGTCGGTGTTGTCGGTGATTCGAACCGCTACATCTGCGCGATCAAGCTCGCGTACTGGCGCAAGGACGTTCAGTTCCCATATGAGACCACCAAGCCGCTGGACAATGCAAACAACGAGGGTGTCATCATCACCTCGGAGGGCGCACGCTACATCACCGGTGATGGCCGTGCCTATACCGGCTGGGGCTTCGATGAGGATTCGAACCAGTACTACTTCGTCGATGGTGTCGCGGTCACCGGCTGGCATGCCGTCGATGGCTACAACATCTACTTCGATGAGAAGGGTGTCGCACTGAAGGATCTCTCCGGCGTCATGGGTGCACAGTCCAGCTACGCGATCCGCATCAACAAGGCGACCAGAACCGCCTATGTCATGACGAAGGATGAAAGCGGCAACTTCACCATCCCGTATAAGACCCTGATGGTCACCGTCGGTACGGATACACCGCTCGGCTCCTTCAAGATCTACGCGAAGTACAGATGGCACTTCATGCATAAGGGCTGCTACTGCCAGTTCCTGAGCCGCTTTAACGGACCGTACCTGCTCCACTCGCTGCTCTACAGCTCACCGGATCACAACACGCTCGACGCCATCAACTATAACTACATGGACGACGCGGTTTCCGGTGGATGCATCCGTCTGAAGGCCGTCGACTGTGCATGGATCTACAACAACTGTGGAAACGGCACACCAGTCATCATCTACAACGATATGTGGGATAAGGGCCCGATCGAGAAGGATGCCATCGAGCAGCCGATCCCGAGAGAGCAGACCTACGATCCGACCGATCCGGTTGTAACCGCACAGCAGGATGCTGCTGCACGCGCCGCGGAAGAGCAGGCCGTGAAGGAAGCAGAATCCGCTGCCGCAGCCGGTCAGGGCGAACCACAGTAAACCAGATTTCCGATTCAATAGTATAAATAACGCAGTCTGCCCCACGAACGGTGTTCACCGATCGTGGGGCAGACTCTTTTTTACTTTAGTGTTTCATATAAGAAGACCATGCACGGCATGGTGAAGATCGAGAGCAGGGTCGTGAGGACGTAGAGCGAGCTTGCGTAGGCGGCGTCGCGGTCATACAGCTGGGCCATTGAGGTGATGGTGGCACAGGCCGGCGTGATGGATGGCAGGAAGACGGTGAGCAGGATGGCGTCGGCATGTGGTATCTGCGCGAGATCGAGAAACGGCTTCATAAGAAGCAGTGCGAGGAGCGGATAAACCATGAGGCGCAGCACGACGGTCACATAGTTGTGCCGTGTCAGTACGATGCGCTTCAGTGGCGTTTCGGCGATCGCCATGCCGGCGAGGATCATGCCGGTCGGACCGATCATGTTGTTCATCATCACGAGGACATACTGGACACTGCCCGGCAACTCGATGTGCAGAAGGAAGAGGATGACACCGACGAGGATCGAGAGGATGTTTACGTTCAGCAGCACCTTTTTCCAGTCGATTTTCTTTTCCTCACAGAGCAGGAACTTGCCATGGCTCCAGAGGAGGATGAGCTGGATCGCCACGAAGGCACTGCAGTAGATGACGTACTCCTGTCCGAGAAGCACCTGCACCAGCGGGATGACGAGGATGCCGGCGTTCGGATAGATGCAGCTCGCCTGCTCGATGGCGTTCAGGTGCAGCAGCTTCCGCAGTGGGATCGTGATGACGAGAAACAGGATATGAACTGCAACCGCGGCCACGCAGGCCAGCGCGAGTCCCTTCTGCACCTCCGGCGTCGCCTCCACCTGGAAGGCGTTGATGATGACACAGGGCATGATGAGATAGACGAGCACGACCGACAGCGCTTTACTGTCGGAGGCCTTTAAAAGACCGAGCTTCACGATGGCGTAGCCCATCAGCATGATGGCAAACAGCTTCAGAATCTGAAGCGCAAGTAATAGACTGATCTGCATGATATGTTCCTTTCGTGCATCGATGAGGATGCACATGATGTAGTGGCTTATCCGATGCCGATGTATGGACGTGCAGCTGAGTGCAGACCATGAATCCTGATTTTCGGCATCATCTGATGTACCGTTCTATCACATTGCGAGGCGCGCGGTGATTTTTTTTACGATTTTATCCTGAAGCTTCCCTATGCTCTGCTCATAGAGCCAGGATGTGAGGAAGAGGGCCGCGAAGCTCACCACCGTGAGAATCACGAATACCTTCGAGTAGGAGATGCGATTCACGAGACGGAGGTAGAGATGGAGTGACAGACTCGCGATGAGCGGGAAGTGTACGAGGTATACCGCGAAGTTCATCGGTGCGACACGCTTCAGTGGGGCCCACTCAAGTGCACGCTGGAGCGGCGGGCAGTTCATGACGCCGACGATGAGACTGAAGCTGAATAGCATGACCCAGTAGGCGTTCCAGATAAACACCGGGGCGATCGACGGACAGTGCGCACGGAAAAACGGATACAGTACGCGCTGCAGGCCACCGGCATCCAGGGCGATCGGGAGCAGCACGAGCAGCAGGAAGAAGAAGCGGAGCAGCGGGTGTCCGTCTTTTTCGTGCTGTGTAAGCCACGCCTTCAGTGCATCATCCAGCTTTCGGAGGATGAGCCCCATCAGCACGAGATGTACATGGAAGAAGTTTGGCTCCGGCAGATGGAAAAAGCTGTATACGAAGACCGCAAGGCAGGTGAACTGAAAGAGGCGGAGCGGCAGCTTTCTTTCTACCGCATTGTATACATAAATGATGCAGGTGCCGAGCAGAATGTACTTCATCATCCAGAGCGGACCGTTCAGATCCCCGTCCAGGGTGAAGGTGGCGCGGAGCAGCTCCGGGATCGTCGGTGCATGCGTGTAGTAGGTCGCGAGCCAGGCGTTGTGCAGCAGCGCACTTGCCTCCGCCGTCGGATAGCCCACGGTATAGTACAGGATAAACGCGACGAGATTGATGAAGAAAAACGGCACCACGAAGCGAAGATAGCGCGCCAGCAGCTGCGGCAGCAGATGCTGCGCCCTCGTCCGCTTGAACGACGCGAGATAACCGGACAGGATACAGAAACCATACAGCGCGAGGCTCGAATCCAGCAGCACCGACAGCGGGTACGTAAACAGCCGCTCGAGCTCCGGCCGAAGCGCCGGCCGCGGATCACACAACGTCCAGAACACCCCCGCCAGATGCGCCCAGAAAATCATCAGACAGAAAATATATTTTAAAGAGTCAAGATAGTATAAACGCTTCGATGAAGTTCCCATAATCATTTCCTTTATTTATAGTGATCATCATTAATGTAGTAAAAATTGCCTGAATGCGCAATATATAGTAGAATAAGCTCATTTAATACGGAAGTTGTGCTCAGAAAATCGGCGCAGGGAGGGCACTGAATTGCGCATTCAAAGAACAGGTTCTGCCGAAGTGTCCGTGACTGACATACAGGCTTGCCTGCTATGGCAGTCACGGACACTTCGACGGGTTCTGTACTTTGAATTAAGGTTTATCACGGGGGTGTCGCCCGTAGGGCGTGGGGCCCCCGTGATGCCCTAGTGGCGAACGTATTCAGGGTTTTGCCGTACGCAAAACTTCGCTGACAGTGCCCTCCCTGCGCCGATTTTCGTCAGGATAAATAAGAAGGACTTATATGTTACATCTTTTTCAGAGTTTCATCGGCACCGGCGATCAGTTCCTGATCGGCCGTTTCGTCTGCCTGATGATCGCGCTATGCGTGATCATCGCGACCTGCCTCTGCCTGTTTAAAAAATCCAGATGGAAGCTTCACCAGATCTACTTCATCGCGGTGTTCTCAATGGGGCTTGTTTTCATGTGCACACTTCCGCCGCTTTCCGCACCGGACGAGATCCTGCACTTCACCGGAGCCTATGCGCTGTCTAACCAGATGATGGGGCAGTCGGTCCGGGATGAAGACGGCCACGTCCGCATCCGCGAGGAGGACGAGTACCTCGTCAACTGGCCGGGCGACGATGACCCATGTAAAGCTACGGTGCTCGGGCAGACACTTGACCGCTCGGTGTATGAAGCGATGCATGAGAAGGGCCTTTTCCACGCGACGGAGACCGGGACCAGTATCACGTTGCAGCAGCCGGTGAAGACGACCCCATGTGCGTACCTCCTGCCGGCCCTCGGCATCACCCTCGCCCGCCTTCTGAAGCTCAGCGCCGTCGGCCTCGTGCTGCTCGGCCGCTTCATGAACCTCCTCCTGTTTGCGACCCTCGGCGCGATGACCGTCCGCCGTACGCCGATCGGAAAAGAGCTCTTCTTCGCGATCTCGCTCTTTCCGATGACCCTTGAGCTCGCTGGTAGCTACAGCTACGACAGCTATATCATCGCGCTCAGCTTTTATCTGACCGCCGTGATCCTCGATCTCGCGCTCGCGAAGCCATCGACCGGTATCACGCGGAAAAACGTGATCGAGCTTTCCGCACTCGCGCTGCTGCTGTCCCCGTGCAAGATGATCTACGCGACGCTCTTCCTTCTCTGCCTCCTGATCCCGGTTCAGAAGTGGGGCGCGAGGCCGTGGCCGAAGTGGATCCTGTCCGTACTCCTCATCGGTGCGCTGATCGTCGGCTCCATCCTTTTCGTGAATTTCCGGGAGGTCCTCCGTTATGTCAATGCTTCCGGCGTGACACAGGCACCGGAATTTACCTCTTCCGGCGACGTGAACACAGTGAAGCTACATGACCTCGCCGAGCTCATCCATGACCGGACGCTCGTGTTCCGCATCATACGGAATACACTTCAGATCCTGGGTGGACAGTTCCTCGGTACGACCGTCGGCATGTGGCTCGGCGCCTTCGACCGGGGACTGGCGACGCCAGTGCCGATGCTTGTGCTCTTCTGGACAGGTACACTGCTGCTGGCCATCACCGGACGCCGGGAGGAACCGACACTGTCCATCCCACGGAGAGTGTGGATGGTTCTCGTATTTCTGCTCCTCGGCTTCATCCTGATGGTCAGCATGCTGCTCGCCTATACACCGGCGGATACCTTCTATATCCTGGGCGTTCAGGGACGCTATTTCCTGCCGTTCCTTCCGGTTCTGCTGCTGGCATTTCGTACACCACGGCTCCACCGCCTGCGGGTGATTGGCCGCGTCGGCATCGGGCTCGACGCACTGCTTCTCAGCGTGATGCTGCTGATGGATGCACTCGTGCTCCTCGGCTGTTTCCTCACCGTTGTGCAGCGGGCCTGAAAGGTGGTATAATAAAGCGTTCACATAAACACAGGAAGATGGAAAGAATAAACTATACATGAAAGCATTTATCGAATTATTACAGCACATGGCCGAGAAGCGTCGGATGATCCTGGACCTTGCAAAGTCCGATTTTCGTAAGCGCTTCGTCGGCTCCTACTTCGGCATCATCTGGATGTTTCTCCAGCCGCTCGCGACGGTGACCATCTATGCGTTCATCTTCGGACCCTATGGTTTCAAGTCCGCGCCGCCGGTGCCGAACACGAGCTACGTGATCTGGCTGATTCCGGGCCTCGTGCCCTGGTTCTTCTTCAGTGAGAGCCTGAACACCTTGACCGGCATCCTGCAGGAGTACAGCTACCTCGTGAAGAAGGTCGTCTTCCCGGTGGAGCTCCTTCCGATCATCAAGCTCGCGTCCTGCTTTTTCGTTCACCTCTGTTTCATCGTGATCATGCTGGTCGCCTTCCTCGTGTCCGGCAAAACCCCGATGCTCAGCTGGCTCCAGATCATCTACTACAGCTTCGCTGCTTCCGTGCTGGTGCTGGGTCTCGGCTATCTCACGAGTGCGGTCAATGTCTTCTTTAAGGACATGCAGCAGATCGTCGGAATCTGCCTCCAGTTCGGTATCTGGATGTGCCCGATCATGTACGATGAAACCCTCTTTACGAGCCGTGCACCATGGGTCGGAACCCTGCTGAAGCTGAATCCGCTCTACTATATCGTGGCGGGGTACCGTGATTCCATGCTGACGGGAGCCGGGTTCTGGATGCGCCCGACCCTCGGCATTTACTTCTGGGTGGTGACGCTCGTGATTTTCTTCGTCGGCCTCTCGTTTTTCCGTAAGCTCCGTCCGCATTTTTCGGATGTATTGTAAGCGCACAGGCGGATGAAACGTTCGAAACTATGTGACCAGGCACCCTGAAACCGGGTGTTTACAGATACACAGCTGCGTATGCATGCTTTCTGCCGGAACGTGCAGAAGTATGGAAGCGCACATAAGGAGTCGATATGCTGTATACGATCGCAGTTTTAGCAAATGTACTGTTTTTTTTGACCTTCGGAAGTCTTTACTACCGTAGAAAGATCGAGGCGATCCAGGACCCGAAGAAGCGCGCGGAGTATACCCTGCCGCTCGTGCAGGGCATCTTCCGGAAGATTCTGAAAACAGCCCATGTGACGGTGGAGGTTGAGGGAATGGAAAACCTCACGTCGATCCCGAAGGACGAGGGTGTCCTGTTCGTCGGAAATCACCGCTCGTATTTCGATGTCATCATCGCCTATACCCTGGTGGACCGCCCGACCGGCTTCATCGCGAAGGCAGAGATCGAGAAGATCCGGCCGTTGAAGCGCTGGATGGACGAGCTCGGCTGTCTGTTTATGGATCGAAATAATCTGAAGCAGTCCCTGAAGGTCATCATCACGGCCATCAAGCAGGTGCGGGAGGGGCAGTCCATCTGGATCTACCCGGAGGGCACCCGTTCAGAAGGTGCGACAGAGCTCGACATGGAGACCTTTAAGGAGGGCTCCTTCAAGGTGGCAGAGAAGACCGGATGTAAGATCGTGCCGGTATCGATGATCGGAACACGCGATATTCTGGAGGCGCAGTTCCCGGCGATCAGACCGAAGCATATCAAGGTGCGCATCGGTGCTCCGATCGAGGTGAAAAACCTCGGTGCAGAGGAGCAGAAGCACATCGGCGCCTGTGTTCAGGCGAGGGTGAAGGCGGATATCCAGACACTGCTGGCAGAAGAGAAAGACTAAAGGGTCATTACATGGAAGAAAAAAACGCACTTTTAAAGATTCGTGACCAGCTCGATGTACTGGATTACCAGATTACAGAGCTTTATAAGCAGCGGATGGACCTCTGCGAAAAGGTGGCAGAGTATAAGATCGAAACCGGCAAAGCGGTATTTGATCCAGTACGGGAGGCGCAGAAGCTGGATACCGTACAGTCCTATTTCGATACGGATTTCGATCGGAAGGCGATCCGGGAGCTCTATCAGCAGATGATGACGATTTCGAGACGCCGGCAGTTCGGTATTCTGTCTGCACATGGCAAGAGCTTCCATGCGGATTTCGAGAAGCTCGATGCGATTCCGAAGAGTGGAAAGCGCGTCGTTTATCAGGGCGTCGAGGGTGCGTATGCCCATCTTGCGGCACGACAGTGCTTCGGCACGGAGACAGCACTCCGCCATGTGAAAACATGGAAGGATGCCATGGACGAGGTCGTGGAGGAACAGGCGGACTACGCAGTGCTTCCGATCGAGAATTCCAGTCATGGGGCAGTTTCAGATATTTTCGATCTTCTGGTGCGCTATCCGTCGCTCGCGATCGTCGAGGAGGTCGATCTGCATGTGGCGCATGCGCTGATGAGCGTGGCGGGCGCCAGCGTGGACGGACTGAAGCGGATCTACTCACATCCACAGGCACTCGGTCAGTGCGCGGCCTTTCTGGAGGCACATCCGGAGATCGAGGCGGTGCCGGTGCTGAACACCGCAGTCGCTGCAGCGTACGTCCGGGATCATCAGGATCCGTGCAGCGCAGCACTCGCCTCCGAGCTCTCTGCGGAGCTGTATGGACTGACGATTCTGCAGCATGGAGTCAATCAGGAAAAGAGCAACACGACCCGCTTTATCGTGCTCGGCCGTGAGCGCGTCTATACAGCGGATGCAGAGAAGATCAGTATCTGCTTCGAAACAGCACATAAGCCGGGTACGCTCTATAATGCACTGGGTAATTTTATATTCAATGATGTCAATATGCTGATGATCCAGTCCCGGCCGATTCAGGAGAAGCCGTTCGAGTATCGCTTCTTCGTCGATCTCGAGGGAAACCTGTCCATGCCGAATGTCATCAATGCACTCGCCGGACTCGAGGATCAGATCACATCCCTTCGTATCCTGGGGAATTACGGAAAGGAGTAACTATGTCACAGATTAGTGTGCTCGTCGTTGACGATGAAAAGGAAATCGCAGAGCTGGTGGAGATCTATCTCGTCAGTGACGGATATAAGGTATTTAAGGCCTACAATGCAGAAGAGGGCCTGAAGATCCTCGATGAGCAGGAGATCCATCTCGTGCTGCTCGACATCATGATGCCGGGCATGAACGGTCTCGAGATGTGCCGGAAGATCCGGACGAAGTCCAACATCCCGATCATCATGCTGTCGGCGAAGTCCACGGACCTCGATAAGATCGTCGGCCTCACCGGCGGTGCGGACGATTATGTGACGAAGCCGTTTAATCCGCTGGAGCTGACGGCACGCGTGAAGTCACAGCTTCGCCGATATACGCAGCTGAACCCGAACGCAGCGGATCAGTTCGCCAGCAGTGAGATCACGATCCGTGACCTCACCATCAACAAGGATAATCATCGTGTACTGGTGGACGGCGAGGAAATCAAGCTGACGCCGATCGAGTTCGAGATTCTGTTCCTGCTGGCATCCCATCCGGGCAAGGTGTTCTCCACCGATGAGATCTTCGAAAAGGTATGGGATGAAAAGGTTTATGAGGCCAACAACACGGTGATGGTGCACATCCGCCGTTTGCGTGGAAAGCTGCGGGAGGAGAGCCGCGAGAACAAGATCATCTCGACCGTCTGGGGCATCGGTTATAAGATCGAGAAGTAAGCATCACGACCTTGGAAAAAGATAAGAACGAGCAGAAAAATCATACCCATGGGCATGGCTATATGATGCAGCTGATGGCACATATCGGCATCGCGTCGGTGATTACGATCATCCTCCTCGTGTTTCTCATCACGAATCTTACAGCCATCACCAGCTTTCTTTATCAGACAGGAAACGATTCTCAGGCCCTGCAGCGCTTCGCGCTCGGCTCGACCATCAGTGTCCTGCTTTTTGTGCTGCTCGGAATTCTCCTGTTTTCCCTGATTTTCCTGCTTTTGCAACGAAAGATGGCGCGGGATGTCGAGACGATCGCCCGTGCAGTGAAGCAGATTTCCGAGGGGGATCTCAGTACCCGCCTGGAGCTGGAGGGGGAGGGGGAACTCACGGATATCGCCGAAAATCTGAATCGTATGGAGGAGGATATCCAGGAGCTCATCGATAAGGAGCGGACATCGGAGCAGTCGAAGACGGATCTAATTACCAATGTCGCACATGATCTCAGGACACCGCTGACTTCTATCCTCGGATATCTCGAGCTGCTTCGGAAGAATCAGAAGCTCTCACCGGAGATGCAGCAGAAGTATCTGGACATCGCCTACAACAAGTCGGTACGCCTTCAGAAGCTGATCGAGGAGCTGTTCGGCTTCACGAAGCTATCCTATGGAAAAATCAATATGAACGTGGCGAAGGTGGACATCGTCGAGCTGCTGGCACAGCTTCTCGAGGAGAGCTACCCGAATTTTCAGAAAAACGGCCTCAGCTATGATTTCGTATCGAATCGGAAGTCGCAGATCATCGAAGCCGATGGTGATCTGCTGGCACGACTTTTCGACAATCTGATCGGCAATGCCATCAAGTACGGTAAGGAAGGAAAGCGTGTCCGGGTCAATCTCCGGGCGGATCGAGAGATCGTGACGATCAAAATCGTGAATTACGGTTATGTGATTCCGGCAAATGAGCTGCCGCTGATTTTCGACCGCTTTTATCGGACGGATCACAGCCGGACGAACGCGTCCGGTCCCGGTGGAACGGGCCTCGGTCTGGCCATCGTCAAGAACATCACCGATATGCATCATGGTACGGTGTCGGTTTCTTCAGATCTTTCGGGAACGGTCTTCACGGTCCGACTGAAGATTCATTTTGATGGGGAGAGAACATTTTGAGTTCCGGATATAAGCGAAGTATGTCGATGCAGCGAATTTCATATCGTCTATCTGGCTTCCGCAGTACCGGCCGGGGGCTGTGGTTCATACTGACCCTGCTCTGCCTGCTGCTTCTGTTTTCAGTGCGTAGCTATGCGGATACCGTCGATCTCTCGGTGACCTATGGCTATCAGAACACAGCGAAAGCCGGCCGACGTCTGCCGCTCAGCATCGGCATCGAAAACCATCAGGAGAGTACCTTCTCCGGCTATATCCATGTCTATATGGTTGAGTCGGAGGACAGTGTCTATGAGTACCGCTATCAGAAAATCGTCGAGGGCGGTTCCTCGGATACGCTGAATGTAACCGTGTCACTCAGCTCCGGTATCAGCCAGCTGCTGGTGACGGCGGAGGACAGAGAGGGGCATACGCTGGGCTCACGGCGGATCGGCCTCGATGTCGCAGGCTCCGATGCAGAACTTATCATCGGGATCATCTCCGATCATCCAGAGGCGCTCAGTTATCTGGATAATGTGGGGATCAATAACGGTATTCTCAGGACCCGGAGTGTGATTCTGCCGGTCGATGATCTGCCAGATTCAGAAAACGAGCTCGATCAGCTGGACGTTCTTCTGATTTCGAACTTTTCGATGAAGAGGATACGTAAGAACGAGGCAGAGGTCATCGCACAGTGGGTACGGGATGGCGGTATCCTGCTGCTGGGAACAGGAGCGCGTGGGGAGGATGCCCTGAGCCCATACTACGCAGGGTATCTACGAAATGCACTTCAGCCGACGGAGATGAGTCTCGAAATGGGGAACGCGTATCACGAGAACGGAGATCTGGAATTCCTCTCACTGACGGCCTCCCCGGTTCAGATCAAGGGTGGACAGGAGGTCGTGCTTTCGGATGGTGTGCCGATCGTTTCGGAGATCTCGGAGGGTGCGGGTATCGTCGCCATCAGCGGGTATGATTTCTGTGACCTTACGCGTTTCGCCACGGATCAGAGTGGATACATCGACCAGCTCTTTTCTGCTGTTCTCGGGAAAACGCGTCTCGAAAATCTCTCGATCACGGCTTCGGAGCGGAGTCTCGCCCGCTACTGGAATGTACAGGAGCTTATGAACCTGAGTGATCTCCGAAAGGTGCCGAAGCCACTGCTCTATGCCGTCATTCTCGCTGCCTATGTTCTTCTGATCGGTCCAGGACTTTACTTTTTCATGCGTGAACGGGAGGTCCTTCGGATGTACCGTCCGGGCGTCCTGCTGGTGACGGCGCTGACGATCATTCTCGTGTATGTCATGGGACTCGGCACACGTTTCATGGGGCCGTTCCTGACCTGTGTCCGTCTGAAAAACATCTCGGCGGAGAGCGTCGATGAGACGGATTATCTGAATCTGCGCTCACCCTACTACCGAAGCTATGAGCTTCCGGTGAAGACCGAGTATGATGTGTATCCGATCTTGAAGGGCGCGGACTTTACAGGCGATATCCAGGGACTGCTGTCTATGGAGGAGAATGTAAGTCATACGAGCATCGATAACGGTCGTGAGAAAAAGACGATCACGATTCAGAACGCGGCACCGTTTGCGGCCCGTTACTTCGAGCTTCACAACAACATGCCGAACGCCGATGGAAGCTTCCAGTCGGATATCGTCTTTGCGGACGGCAGTGTACGTGGCACGCTCACAAATGGTACGGCCTATGACCTCGGCGATGCGGCACTGCTGATCTATGGAAAGGTGATCCGGATCGGACGTCTGGATGCCGGTGCCAGCATTGACCTCGGAAGCTGTGAGACCATCAATGTGCCGGTGGGTGACAGCCGGAAAATCGCCGCCAGTGTCACCAGCGGAGGCTGGCAGAGCTTCCTTCGCTACTATCTGATGAACAGCCTGAACGGCTATTTCAGTGATGCGCGCATCGTCGGCTGCGTCCGGGAGGAGAATCCAGAGAAGCAGCCACTGGATTTCACAGAGCAGACGGATATCGACAGCTATGGCTTCACGATGGTGGTTTCCTCTCTGCCGTTCAGTACCCGCGTGGGGGATGTCTACAGCTACAGTGCACTCTCGACGGATCCGCAGATCCAGTCGGGTGATTATGATGCGACGGAGAACACGGTCGCGAGTGCATGGCCGGCGACGCTTGAGTACCATCTCGGCGAGGGCAGTGACATCACGACTCTCACGATCGAGAGTCTTTCGGCGGAAGATGCGGGGGAGGCGAAGTCCATCGGCAGCGTGCGTCCGTTCCGTGGCAGCATGAGCTTCTATAATTATACGACCGGCGGCTTCGATATCATCGATATCGGAAACGGTGTGCTGACGCGGGCACAGCTTAACAGCTATCTCGATGAGGACAACATACTCATCGTGCGCTATACCTCGAGTGAGGAGAACACGGGGATCGATGAGCGACGGTATCTCCCGATGCTGACCGTGACGGCACGGAATACAGAAGAAAAGCCGGTGGAGATGATCGATGCGGCTGAACTTGAGGCATCCGAGTATGTCGGGGAAGGCAGTGTGTCGGAGGAAACAGAGCCCGGCATCGGATGAGATCGGAAAGAATCTGTATGGGGGGTCAGCCACGGATGAGAAAGGAGCGTATCCATGATTTCTTTTGAAAATGTCAAAAAGAGCTACGGCCATGTGACAGCGCTCGATGGGCTCACGATGCATGTGGAGGATGGCGCACTGTATGCACTCGTCGGACCGAATGGTGCCGGGAAAACCACGGCACTTCGTATGCTGCTCGGACTCGTATATCCGGACAGCGGCCAGGTACGGATCGATGATATGGAGGCAGGCGCGGATGTGCGTCGCCTGAAGCGCCGCATCGGATATGTGCCGGATCGCATCGGTGCCTACCCGAACCTTCGTGTATCAGAGTATATGGACTTTTTTGCGGACTGCTATGATCTGTCCGGTGTGAAGACGAAGCGACAGATTCAGATGCTGCTCGATCTCGTCGGGTTACGTGATCGGCAGGGGCAGTATATGGATTCGCTGAGCCGGGGAATGCAGCAGAAGCTGAGCCTGGCCCGTGCGTTGATCCATGACCCGAAGATTCTCGTTATGGATGAGCCGACGGCCGATCTGGATCCGGCGACGCGCTTCGAGTTCCGGCAGATCCTCGCAAGCCTCGCGGATTCCGAAAAGACCATCCTGATCAGTTCACGTACACTGACGGAGATTTCGGATCTGTGTACGGATATCGGCATCCTCGACCGCGGTCGTCTGGTCATGGAAGGAAAAATCCATGAGGTGCTGGATCGGGTGGATGCGTCGAATCCGATCATCATCAGCATCGCAGGAAATCTGAGCTCGGCGATGCAGACACTGAAGCATGATCGTCTGGTGAAATCGATCAGTATCCGGGATAAGAATCTGCTGATTACGTATGCGGGCTCACAGAAGGAGGAATCGGCACTGCTTCGTCGACTGATCGAGGCGGGTGTGCCGGTACGCGGCTTCCATCGGGAGAAGGGCGACCTGGAATCTCTTTTCCTGCAGCTGACCGGTGCACGTGAAGAAAGGAGGGTGACATACTATGAAGCGGAATCCGATTTTCCGGAGGGATGAGCTCATCAATGCACGTAGTCTGACGCTTCCGCTGCTTGTGACACTCCTGAACGGGGGACTGAGCATCCTGATTCTGATCAATCTGTTTTATATCGTCTCGACGGCGGAGCTGACGGGGGAGATCGCGTATCAGAGCTTCCTGCGTATCTACTATATCGCAGCACTGCTGGAGCTTCTGCTCGTGCTTCTGCTCGCGCCGGCACTGGCCGCGTCCTCCGTTGCCAGTGAGCGGGACCAGCGTTCACTGGGGCTTCTGCTGACGACTCAGCTGACACCGGCGGATATCATCATCGGCAAGCTGATGAGTGTGATGAGTACACTGATGCTGCTCGTTGCGACGGCACTTCCGATCTTCGCAACCGTATACATCTATGGCGGTATTACCTTCTTCGATATCCTGATGTACCTGCTTACGGCCTTCGTATGCGCGCTGCTGTCCACGAGCATCGGCATACTCGTCAGTGTCAGTATCTATATCACGACGGCGGCCACGCTGGTGTCGTATGCCGGCATGGCGCTCTGCATCCTGACCGCGCTGCTGTTCGTTCAGTTCCGTGGACGCTTCGGCATCGGTGGGGTACAGGCGTATGTCATCGCCCTCCTGTTTTTTATGCTTCTGTCGCTTCTGGCACTCGGCTTCAGTATGCGACAGCTGAAGCCGCATCCGGTACGCCGGAAAGCGTAGACGAAAGAGCGGCAAGGACAGAAGATGTCCTATGCTTCGACCGCAGGGATAGATTTCGGCTCATAGCATGCAGGATCGACAGCGACAGGAGACAGAACGAACAGAATGAAAGAAGTGGTGGATATCACGGAAAACAGAATACAGGCTGCAGCTCCGAGACGACGGAAAGCGGCACGCGTCTGCTTCCTGCTGAGCCTCTTATGGATGGTGTTTATTTTTATGATGTCGCAGCAGAACGCAGATGTGTCGACGGAAACAAGCCTTCGGGCCGGTACGCTCGTGGCAGAGCTCGTGGTGCCGGGCTATCGTGACTGGCCGGCAGGAGAGCAGCGGGCACTTGCGATGCAGATCGACTATCCGGTGCGGAAGCTCGCCCATGCCAGCGAGTATACGGTGCTCGGCATACTGTACAGTCTGAGTGCACTGTCGGTAGCGGTGGTACCGAAGCGGAGAAGGCTGCTCTGTACGGCCTTTCCGCTCGGTGTTCTCTATGCAGCGAGTGATGAGTTTCATCAGCTGTTTGTGCCGGGACGTGCCGGGCGGGTGAGCGATGTGCTCATTGACAGCAGCGGGGTGCTGCTCGGAATCGCGATTGTTTCTCTTTTTATGCACATAAAGCAATTCTTGAAAACGAAGTCTGTTTATGCTTAAATGTTATCTATTGAACAGAGATGGGAGAGGTGAAAGATGAACTGTATCATGATCGGTATCGCCGGTGGTTCAGGCTCCGGCAAGTCTACCTTTACGAATCGTCTTAAGAAGGAATTTGGTGATCAGGTTACCGTGATTTATCACGATAATTACTATAAGTCGAACGATGGCATCCCGTTTGAGGTACGTCAGAAGGTGAACTACGATCATCCGGATGCCTTCGAAACGGATCTTCTCATCGCACATCTGAAGGCACTTCGGCGCGGCGAGTGCGTACAGTGTCCGGTGTATAACTATGCCGAGCATAATCGTTCGCAGGAGACGACCGAGCTTCGACCGAGCAGAATCATCATCGTCGAGGGCATCCTCGTCCTCGAAAATCCGGAGCTTCGTTCCCTTTTCGATATTAAAATCTATGTGGAAGCCGATGCAGATGAGCGTATCATCCGTCGCATCATCCGTGATGTGAAGGAGCGTGGCCGTCATGTCGAGGATATCTCCGAGCAGTATCTGACGACCGTGAAGCCGATGCACTATCTGTATGTCGAGCCGACGAAAGCACTCGCGGACATCGTCATCAACAGTGGTATGAACGATGTCGCCTTCGATCTCATGCGTACGAAGATTCAGAAGATTCTCGATACACCGGAGAACGGAGCCGATTAACCGCCCCCTCACGGTCGAGGTCGGCCGATGAAGGATAGAAGCAGTCAGTTAAACATACATGTATATAAAAATGGGAGGTAGCCGCATGCTTTACAACAGTACCCGAGGGGGAGAGAATGGCCTCCGCGCATCGGAGGCGATTCTGAAGGGGCTCGCGTCGGATGGTGGTCTTTTCATGCCGGAGAAACTGCCGGTACTTACGAAGTCACTTTCGGAATTAAGCACGCTTTCATATCAGGATCTTGCGTATGAGATTATGAAGGAGTTTTTCACGGATTTTACCGAGGAGGAGCTCCGTCACTGTATCTGTGCGGCCTACGATGAGAAGTTCGAGGATCCGAAGATCGCACCGCTGGTAAAGAAGGGCGGCGCATGGTACCTCGAGCTGTTCCACGGAAAAACCATCGCATTTAAGGATATGGCCCTCTCCATCCTCCCACACCTGATGGTGACCAGTGCACGGAAGAATCAGGTGACGGATCGTATCGTGATCCTGACCGCGACCTCCGGTGATACCGGAAAGGCGGCGATGGCCGGCTTCGCGGATGTACCGGGTACGGAAATCATCGTATTCTATCCGTATGGAGGTGTTTCCCGTTTCCAGGAGCTGCAGATGCGGACTGAACCGGGGAAGAACACCCACGCAGCAGCGATCCGCGGCAACTTCGATGATGCCCAGACCGGTGTGAAGCAGATCTTCCATGATCCGGCATTTGCACAGAAGCTGAAGGCACAGGGCGTCGTTCTGAGCTCGGCAAACTCCATCAACATCGGCCGTCTGGTGCCGCAGGTGGTCTACTATGTCTATGCATATGGTCAGATGCTTCAGGCTGGTGATGTCGCAGAGGGTGAGAAGATCGATGTCTGCGTCCCAACCGGTAACTTCGGTAATATCCTGGCAGCGTATCTCGCGAAGCACATGGGGGTGCCGATCGAGAAGCTGATCTGCGCATCCAACGAAAATAAGGTATTGACGGACTTCTTCGGTACCGGCGAGTATAATCGGAACCGTCCGTTTATTCTGACCTCCAGCCCGTCGATGGATATCCTGATCTCCTCGAATCTGGAGCGCCTTATCTATCTCAGCACCGGCTGCAACAGCGCGAAGACCGCACAGCTTATGGAGGACCTTCGTACGAAGGGCGTGTATGAAGTAAGTGAGGATATGCGTCAGTTCATGGCGGACTTCGTCGGTGGCTTCGCAGAGGAGCCGGAGGTCTTTAAGACCATCCGTGATCTGAAGGAAGAGGCCGGATATGTACTGGATCCGCATACAGCAGTTGCATCTGCCGTCTATAAGCAGTATGCTGAAAAGACGGGCGATACCCGTAAGACCGTGGTCGCATCGACCGCAAGCCCGTATAAGTTTGCACCGAATGTGATGAAGGCCCTTGGGTATGATGTGGAGCATCAGGATGTGTTCGAGGTCATCGACCAGCTGTCGGAGATTTCCGGCGTGCCGGAGCCACGTGCGATTCGTGAGGTACGAAACGCAGCGATCCGTCACAGCGAGGTCTGCGAGATTTCCGAGATGAAAAAGATGGTCGAGGACTTCCTCTTCGTCTGAGATTTTTCAGAGAGCGCATCGTGCCTGTGAGAGAGCGACAGGGATGTGTTTAGTGAAAATGTGTATAGGAAACATGGAAAACGAAGTAGAGCTTGTCTATGTTTCTATAGAAATACAATGCAGGCTGTGTTAATATATTCACATAGTTTCTAAATGCTGTTTTATTAGGAGGAAATACAATGTTAGTTAACGCTAAGGGAATGCTTGATAAGGCACTGGCTGGTCACTATGCTGTACCACACTTCAACATCAACGATCTGGAGTGGGCGAAGTCTGTACTGCTCGCATGCGAGGAGGTGCAGTCTCCGGTAATCCTCGGTGTATCCGAGGGTGCAGGCAAGTACATGACCGGCTTTAAGACCGTTGCTGCGATGGTAAAGGCGATGGTTGAGGAGCTCGGCATCACCGTTCCGGTGGCACTTCACCTTGACCACGGCACATACGATGGAGCGAAGGCTTGCATCGAGGCCGGCTTTACGTCAGTTATGTTCGATGGCTCACACTATGACATCGACGAGAACGTGGAGAAGACCAAGGAGCTCGTAAAGCTCGCACACGAGCATGGCTGCAGCCTGGAGGCTGAGGTCGGCGGTATCGGTGGTGTAGAGGATGGTGTTACCTCTGCCGGTGAGAAGGCAGATCCTGCAGAGTGCAAGCGCATCGCAGATCTCGGTGTAGACTTCCTTGCAGCTGGTATCGGTAACATCCACGGTGTATATCCGGCAGACTGGCAGGGTCTCGACTTCGATGTACTCGCAGCCATCAAGGAGCAGATCGGTGATCTTCCGATGGTTCTGCATGGTGGTTCCGGTATCCCGGATGAGATGATCCAGAAGGCCATTTCTCTCGGTGTTTCAAAGATCAACGTAAATACCGAGCTTCAGATCGTATTTGCCAAGGCGACCAGAGCGTACATCGAGGCTGGTAAGGATCTTCAGGGTAAGGGCTACGATCCTCGTAAGCTTCTGAAGCCGGGTGCAGAGGCCATCATCGAGGAGTGCAAGGCACGTATCGCTGTATTCGGTTCCGCACACAAGGCTTAATCTAACGGTTACTTTTAGAACCTGTCCCAGATCCTGGGACGGGTTCTTTTCACGCACTATGTCCTGCCTTTCATAGGGGAGTAGAAGGAGACAATAAATGAGTGAAGTTATAAATGTTACGGAAATTTTCGGTGAGGATGTCTTTAACGACAAGGTGATGCAGGAGCGTCTTCCGAAGGCAGTCTATAAGAAGCTGAAGAAGACCATCACAGAGGGCTACGAGCTCGATCCGACCATCGCGGATGCGGTTGCGCAGGCGATGAAGGAGTGGGCACTCGAGAACGGTGCGACCCATTACACGCACTGGTTCCAGCCGCTGACCGGGATCACCGCAGAGAAGCATGATTCCTTTATCTCGGCCGCCGATGCCGACGGTAAGGTCATCATGGAGTTCTCCGGCAAGGAGCTGGTCCGCAGTGAGGCCGATGCTTCTTCATTTCCGTCCGGTGGACTTCGTGCGACCTTTGAGGCGAGAGGCTACACCATCTGGGACTGCACCAGCCCGGCCTTCCTTCGTCGCGAGGGAGAGCATGGCGAAATCGTAACACTTTGCATCCCGACCTCCTTCTGTTCCTTCGGTGGTGAGGCGCTGGATACGAAGACCCCGCTGCTTCGCTCCATGCAGGCGATCAATGAGCAGGCACTGCGTATTCTCCGTCTGTTCGGTAACACGACATCGAAGTCGGTGAAGCCATCCGTCGGTGCAGAGCAGGAGTATTTCCTGATCGACCGGAACAAGTATCTGAAGCGGAAGGACCTCATCTATACGGGGCGTACCCTCTTCGGCGTGATGCCGGCGAAGGGCCAGGAGCTCGATGACCACTACTTCGGTTCCATCCGTCATCGCATCGCTGCCTTCATGCGCGATGTGGATGTGCAGCTCTGGAAGCTCGGCGTCACCGCGAAGACGGAGCACAACGAGGTCGCACCGGCACAGCATGAGCTGGCACCGGTCTATGATGAGGCGAACCTTGCGGTCGACCATAACCAGCTGGTGATGGAGGTCATGAAGAAGACCGCACCACGCCATGGTCTCGAGTGCCTGCTTCATGAGAAGCCGTTCTCCGGTGTCAATGGCTCCGGTAAGCACAACAACTGGTCGCTCGTAACGGATGATGGCATCAATCTGATGTATCCTGGCGAGACACCACATGAGAATATTCAGTTCCTGCTCGTGCTGTCCTGCGTACTGGCTGCGGTCGATAAGCATGCGGATCTTCTCCGTCTCAGTGCGGCGGATGTCGGAAACGAGCATCGTCTCGGTGCGGATGAGGCGCCACCAGCGATCGTTTCTGCGTTCATCGGCACCCAGCTCGAGGATGTCGTGGAGCAGCTGATCGGTACCGGCTATGCGACCGAGTCGAAGCAGGGCAAGATCCTTCCGACCGGTGTCAACACCATGCCGGATCTCTATGCGGATGTCACCGATCGTAACCGTACGTCACCGTTTGCTTTTACCGGTAACAAGTTCGAGTTCCGTATGGTGGGTTCGGCCGAGTCCATCGCAAGTGCGAACATCATCCTCGATGCCATCGTCGCAGAGCAGTTTAAGGAAGCCGCCGACGTACTGGAGAAGGCAGAGAACTTCAGCGATGCGTGTCATGATTACATCAAGAAGCTCCTGACCGAGCACCAGCGGATCATCTTTAACGGAAACGGCTACTCCGAGGAGTGGGTAGAGGAGGCAGAGCGCAGAGGTCTTCCGAATCTTCCGTCCATGGTGGATGCGATTCCGGCCCTGACCACCGAGAAGGCGATCAAGCTCTTTAAGGAGTTCGGTATCTATACAGAGGCCGAGCTGGTGAGCCGTGAGGAGGTCGAGTACGAGCAGTACTCGAAGGTCATCAATATCGAGGCACGTGCGATGATCAACATCTCCGGCAAGCAGATCATCCCGGCGGTCATCCACTACACCACGCGTCTCGCGGATTCGATCCGCAAGGTGAGCGAGGCATGCCCGGAGGCGGATGTATCGGTTCAGAAGGGACTTCTGCTGCATGCGTCGAAGCTGCTTTCGGATATGGAGCAGGCGCGAACGAAGCTGCTGCAGGATGTCGAGCTGTATGGTCCGGAGAAGGATGCCGAGAAGAAGGCACGTTTATACCACGATACGATCGTGCCGGATATGCGGGCACTGCGTACACCGGTCGATGAGCTGGAGCAGATCGTGGATAAGGATCTGTGGCCGTATCCGAGCTATGGTGATATGATTTTCGAGGTTTCCGAGCCTTAATATGCGAACGCTAGTACCGGCGGGGCGCCTCCACGAAGCTGAAAGCTTTGTGGAGGCGCCCCGCCGTCTATAGAATATTGAAATCACATAAAAAATATGATAGCATGTTCGAAAACAAGAAAAATATGAGGTAAATGAACAAAAGGTGAAAGGCGGGAACACGATGCTGGAGCGGGAGACGACGATTATTCTGAGGACTTTATATGAGCGTGCAGAGAGTACGCAGCGGGACCTGGCGGGAGCGCTGGGAGTGTCGCTGGGGAAGACAAATCAGCTCCTGCAGGAGACGGTGAATCAGGGGCTTCTCCGAAAGCTGAGCCATGATGAGGGGCGTGGCCGGAATGTGCTGTATGAACTGACGGAGGCAGGGCAGCAGCACCTGGAGGCCCATCGGGTGGACGCGGCGCTCGTACTGGCGTCGGGCTTCGGCTCCCGTTTCGTGCCGCTCACGTATGAGACACCGAAGGGCCTGCTCGAGGTTTTCGGGGAGCGGATGATCGAGCGTCAGATCCGACAGCTTCATGAGGTGGGGATCACGGATATCACGATCATGGTCGGGTACCTGAAGGAGAAGTTCGAGTACCTCATCGATAAGTACCAGGTGAAGCTGATCTACAATCCGGAATATGCGACGAAGAACACACTGGCGACGATGCACCATGCGGCGTCGGTGCTCCGGGGGCACAACTGCTATATTCTGTCCTCCGATAACTGGATGCGGGAGAATATGTACCATCGCTATGAGGCGGATGCCTGGTATGCGGCGAGCTTCATGAAGGGGGAGACCCGGGAATGGGCGATCGAGACCGCACGAAACGGTGCGATCCGGGATGTGCGGGTCGGTGGCTGTGATCAGTGGTGCATGTATGGGCCGGTGTACTTTACGAAGGAGTTTTCGGAACAGTTTCTGCCGTTCATCGAGAGCTACTACCGGATGCCCGGCACGGAGCAGTTCTACTGGGAGGATGTACTGATTCGGAATCTGAAGCTGCTGCCGCCGATCTATATCAATAAGCAGCCGGAGGGGGAGATCTATGAGTTCGAAAATCTCGAGGAGCTTCGGCAGTTCGATGAGAAGTATGTCAATCATTCCGGCTCCGAAGCGATGCAGCTCGTGTCCCGGGTCTTCGGCATCCCGGAGTCCTGTATCGTGCACATCCGCTGCCTGAAGGCCGGGATGACGAACAAGTCCTGGTACTTTTCGGTGCTGGATACACCGGAGGCACCGGCGGAGTACCGTGGAAAGGACTACATCTGTCGTATCCCGGGACCGGGCACAGAAAAGCTGATCGATCGTTTCCACGAGGGCGAGGTGTACCAGGCAGTGACGCAGCTCGGCATCACCGAGGAGCTCGTGTACTTCAATCCGGAGAACGGCTATAAGATCTCCCGCTACTATCATGGGGCGCGCAATGCAGACTACGGGAATCCGGTGGAGCTTCGGCAGTGCATGGCACTTCTGAAGCGTCTGCATAATTCCGGCATCGTGCTGAAGCATGATTTCGATCTTCATGAGGAGATGCTGCGTTATGAGACGTACATCCGTGAGGCGGGTGCGGTGATCCCGTTTGAGGATTATCCGGAGGTGCGTCTCCATGCGGAGGAGGTCTTCCGCTTCGTAGCGGCGCAGCAGCGTCCGAAGACGATCGCCCACATCGATTCCGTAAAGGATAATTTTATCTTCACGGACGAGGGGCTCAAGATGATCGACTGGGAGTACTGTGGCATGGCAGATCCGCTGACGGATCTTGCGATGGCGGCGATCTACTCCTACATGAGCTTCGAGGAGACGAAGCAGCTGATCGAGCTCTATCGTACGGCACTGATCGGCGAAGCACCGTCCCTGTCGGAAACGACGACGGGAGCGTCCGGTGACGATGTGGCGGACGGAGGCATTGCCCTCCAGGGACTCGACGACGAGGAAGCCTATGCGCTGGTCGTCGCCTATATGGGGCTCGGCGGGCTTTTATGGGCTCTCTGGTGTGTATACAAGATGGCGCTCGGGGAGAGCTTCGGCGATTACACGCTCCGAATGTACCGATACTTTAAGGATTCGTATAAATTCTTACGAAATTCGGGGAAAATTTAAGCGAAGCTTATGGAACAGACGCGCAAAAGCGTGATAGAATCTAGCTATGAACAATCGGAGGGCGACACTATGAATATGAAGGCGAAAATGCGTGTCCTGGGACTCACCCTGGCGATCGGATGTGCGGCGTTTGCGACACCGAGCTTTGCAGGCTGGGGCCAGAAGGATGGCAAGTACTACTACGTGGACGATTCCACGAATAAGTATATCTACAGCAAGTGGATCCATACCTCTTCCGGCTACTACTATATCGGCAGTGACGGATATATGGTGACGGGCTGGAAGAAGATCAACGGGAACTGGCACTACTTCCGCTCGAACGGTCTCATGGTGACCGGCTGGCGCCAGATCGATAACAAGTGGTACTACATGAAGACGGATGGTGTGATGCAGACGGGCTGGCTGAAGCTGACCGAGAACGGGACGACCCGCTGGTACTATCTGAAGGGCGATGGCTCGATGGCGACCGGCTGGCGTCAGATCAGCGATAAGTGGTACTATTTCCAGCCGGGTGACGGCACCCTGCTGATGGATACCTGGGCGAAGATCGATAACAGCTGGTATCGTTTCGAGTCGAACGGCGTGATGCAGACGGGCTGGTACGCACAGGAGGGAAGCTACTACTACCTGAACGCGAAGGGCGTGATGCAGACCGGATGGAAGACCGATACCTCGGGACACAAGTACTATCTGGATACTTCAAGCGGAAAGATGGCCCAGGGCTGGAAGCAGATCGAGGGCGAGTGGTACTACTTCGGCGAGAATGGCAAGATGATTGAAGGCTGGCTCGAGTCGAAGGGTGCGTACTACTACTTAAACAACGGTAAGATGATTGCAGGAAAGACCGTGACCATCGGCGGCACAGACTACAGCTTCGATGCGAACGGCGCCTGCACCTCGGCGATCGGCGGTGTTTCTGTAACCCACGCAGGTGGCAGCACCAGCAGTACCGGCAGCACCACCACGAGCACCTCTGGCGGCAACGCTGTGACCGCAGCGACACCAGGCGGCAGTAGCTCGACGGTGACGACACCGGGCAGCACCGGAAGCTCGAACATCACGACGAGTGAGCCGGGGACGAGCACGACGGCCGGTCCGGGCGGCGTATCACAGTATGAAACGACGCAGGCGGCGGGACCGGGCTCTGTGAGCGGAAGCAGCAATGTGACGACGTCCTCACCGGTGAGCACGACGACCAGTTCCTCCGGCGCGATCGAGGAACTGAAGGTCGGCAGCCTGACGGGACCGATGTAAAAATCAAAATAACAAATCGGAAAAGTACATAATCGAAGCAGACATAAACACTCAGCCAGAACCCTTCGGGGCTCTGGCTGAACTGCTGTCAGACGGTGGCAAACGGTATAATTTGCTTCGCGATGATGCCGCAGGCTGTAGCATTGTCCGCTGAGATAGAGTATTATAGCTTTGTTTTTAAGACGCAGTCATCAGATGAAGCAGAGAGGGGGATCGCGATGATCGAAGATTATACGAAGGCCTGGCACATGGGGGAGAGTCAGTACCGCCGGGATATCACATTCGGACGCTATCCATATCTTACGGCGCTCGATGATATCGTGAAGCCGGAAAGCATACTTGCAGAGAATCATATCGGACTGGTCGAGATTCCGATCGCCGACATCGCCGGCACGAAGACGCATGGCCGGCAGGAGGCCTTCGCCAGCAATTTCATGCCGCTGCTGCCGCCGAAGACCGAGTTTTCGATGAAGTGGTCGGCACTCTATGATTCTGCTGTTCAGGAGGGCATCCGGGACGCGATCCTCGTGTATGAGTACATGGGGCGCTTCTATGTGCAGGAGGGCAACAAGCGCGTATCGGTTTCGCGCTTTACCGGCATGGTATCCATCCTCGCGGACGTCATCCGACTGCTACCACAGCATACCGATGACAAGACGAACCGCATCTACTTCGAGTTCGTCGATTTCTTTAAGGTGAGCGGCATCTATGGTATCTGCTTTTCGGAAGAGGGGTCCTATCAGAAGCTCTGTCAGGTCCTCGGACTGTCCATGGAGAAGCCATGGACGTCGGAGGTGCGCAATGATGTAAAGGCAGATTTCTTCCGCTTTGCGGAGCGCTTTCTTCGAAAGGGCGGCGGACATCTCGATATCACCCGTGGTGATGCCTTCCTCATCTATCTTCGCATCTATGGCGCGAAGAGCCTCGAGCATATCTCGACGCAGGAAATCGATGCGAACCTCGATAAGATCTGGCATGAATTCCTGAAGGAGCCGGAGGATATCCGGCTCGTGGAAACCCCGGATGTCCTCCAGAAGGACAGTTCCTTCTTTAAGCGCCTGACGCAGCAGAGCGCGGACCGGAAGCTGACGGTGGCCTTTATCTATGAGAAGAATCCGGAGACCTCCAGCTGGGCGTACCAGCATGAGCTCGGACGGAACTACATCGCCGGACGCTTCGGCACGCAGCTTGAGACCCTGACTTGGGCGGACTGCGATACGCCGGCACGCGTGAGTGCCGCGATCGATGAGGCAGCGGCTGCCGGCGCACAGGTGATTTTTACGACGACGGGCATGATGGTGGAGGCTTCGGTACAGGCGAAGGTCCGCTTCCCGAAGATCCATATCCTGAACTGCTCAGTAAACAGCAGCTATAATTCGATCCGGACCTACTATGGCCGTATGTATGAGGCGAAGTTCCTGATGGGCGCGCTCGCGGCCTCGGTGACGGACGGTGACGAGATCGGCTACGCGGAGCTCTGCCCGCTGTATGGCACGCTTTCCAACGTCAATGCCTTCGCCATCGGTGCACAGATGATCAATCCATATGCCCGGATCCATCTCGAGTGGTCGGCACTCCGGGATCATGACTGGAAGAAGTCGCTGCTCAGTCAGGGCATCCGGACGATCTCCGGACCGGAACTGACACCGGCGAAGAAGCTGTCGCGAGAGTTCGGCGTCTATCGGATAGCAGAGGACGGTGCGGTATCCAACATTGCCACGCCGATCTTCGACTGGGGACGCTTCTATGAGATCATCCTCCGCTCGATTCTGGAAGGCTCCTGGGACAACAGCCGACTTACGAAGTCACATGAGGCACTGAATTTCTGGTTCGGTATGGAATCCGGGGTCATCGATGTGATTCTTTCCGGGCAGCTCCACTATGCCTCCCGGAAGATGCTGACGGCGCTTCGCGAGGGTGTTCTATCCGGACGAATCCATCCGTTTGACGGAGAAATCCACAGTCAGGAGGGCCTCATAAAGGACGCGCAGGCACCACGGCTCTCCAGCGAAGAGATCGTGAATATGCATTGGCTCAATGATAACATCATCGGTGAGATTCCGAAGCTCGAGGCCTTTAATCAGCGGGCACAGGAGCTGATCCGTATCAGCGGATTTCTGAAAGGTTCATTATGAAGGTATTACTGATTGCAGACGAAGAGGATAAGAAGCTCTATGATTATTACGATCCGGCCGAGCTCAGGGATGTCGACCTCATCGTGTCTGCCGGCGATTTGAATCCGCATTACCTCGAATTTCTGGTGACGGCTGGACATGCACCGCTGCTTTATGTGCATGGAAATCATGACAACTGTTATGATACGATGCCGCCGCTCGGCTGTGACTGCGTGGACGATCGCATCTATGATTTTCGCGGACTTCGCATCCTGGGCCTCGGCGGCTCGATGCGGTATAAAGAAGGAAACTATATGTATACGGAGCGTGAGATGGAGAAGCGGATCGACCGGCTTCGCTCGGCCATCGCACTGCGAAACGGCTTCGATATCGTGGTAACACATGCGCCGGCGCAGGGCTACGGTGATATGGATGACCTGCCGCATCAGGGCTTCCGCTGCTTAAACGAGCTGCTCGAACGCTACCATCCGAAATACATGATTCATGGTCATGTACATCCGTGCTACGGCGGTGATTTTCAGCGCGTACGGACGCATCCGAGCGGGACGACGATCATCAACTGCTACGGGAAGTATGTGCTGGATCTGAAGAGCGGCGATGATTATCCGGAGGAAGGAAAGACGGGATCCCTCCTGTATGATCTTTATAAGAATGTTTCCAGGTCCCGGAGTCACAATGTTTATCACGGATAAATATATGCTGCGCGCGTCGTACCGACCACGGATCGGTATGTGCGTTGACCCGTCGGCGAAAGAATGCACGAAAGTGTGCACAGGAGAAAGAAATGATGATTACGAATGACTGGCTGAAGCCGCTGGAGGCGGAATTCAGCAAGCCGTACTATGAACAGCTGTACCATACCGTCGATCAGGAATATAAAACGCAGACGATCTATCCGGCGGCAGAGAATATTTTCAATGCTTTTTCCTTCACTCCGCTGGAAAAGGTGAAGGTGGTGATCCTCGGACAGGATCCGTACCACGAGCCGGGACAGGCCCATGGGCTCTGCTTTTCGGTGAAGCCGGAGGTGGCCATCCCGCCATCCCTCGTGAACATCTATAAGGAGCTGCATGACGACCTCGGCTGCACGATTCCAGATAACGGGTATCTGAAAAAGTGGGCGGATCAGGGTGTGCTGATGCTGAACACCGTGCTGACCGTGCGGGCACATCAGGCGAACAGCCATCACGGCATCGGCTGGGAGGCGTTCACTGATGCGGCGATCCGGGTACTGGATCAGATCGACCGCCCGATGGTGTTTATCCTCTGGGGCCGTCCGGCTCAGATGAAGGAGGCGATGCTGCGGAATCCGAAGCATCTGATTCTGAAGTCGCCGCACCCGAGTCCGCTGAGTGCCTATCGTGGCTTCTTCGGCTCACGTCCGTTCTCGAAAACAAATCAGTACCTGGAGGCACACGGCCTCACGCCGATCGACTGGCAGATCGAAAATCGACAGGCATAAGCAATATGTGGAGGAAATAGAATGAGTTTTGTTGAAACCTTAAAAATTATCGTATTCGGACTCGTGGAGGGCTTCACCGAGTGGCTTCCGATCTCCAGTACAGGACACATGATTCTCGTCAATGAGCTGATCCGGCTGAACCAGCCGGATGAGTACTATAAGGTCTTCGAGGTCGTGATCCAGCTGGGCGCGATCCTCGCGGTCATCACCACCTTCTTCCGTCAGCTCTGGCCGTTTGCACGTCGTCGCTCGAATGGACGCGTCGGCCTCGTGCCATCCCGCGTCGATCTCTGGATCAAGATCATCGTCGCCTGCATCCCGGCGGCCGTCATCGGGATCCTCTTCGATGACCTCCTGGATAAGTATCTCTATAACGGCTTCGTCGTGGCGTTGATGCTGATCCTGTATGGTGTGTTCTTCATTCTGATCGAGAAGCGGAACGAAACGGTCGATTTTCACATCAATCGTCTGCAGGATCTGGATATGCGCACCGCGATCTATATCGGTCTCTTCCAGTGCCTCGCACTGATTCCGGGTACCTCCCGTTCTGGCGCGACGATCCTCGGCGCGATGCTGATCGGCGTCGCACGTACACCGGCTGCAGAGTTTTCCTTCTTCCTGTCGGTACCGGTCATGTTCGGTGCGAGCTTCCTGAAGATCATCAAGTTCGGCTTCGCCTTCACCGGCCCGCAGCTCTTCTATCTGATCCTCGGTATGGTCATCGCCTATATCGTGAGCGTATACTGCATAAACTTCCTGATGCGCTACATCCGGAAGAACAGCTTCGCCATCTTCGGATACTATCGTATCGGCCTCGGCATCATCGTCCTGATCTGGTTCGCGATTTCGGCACTGCTTCACTGATATGGACGGATCTGCGCGATAAACGTAAGAAATATGTAAGAGCTATGTTCGTGTTTCGTTGTTGCATGCCTCTTTTTTTTCGCGTAGACTTCTAGTGTAGAAAGAAAACGAGCATAGAGATGTCCGGCAGCGATGGATACAGTCGCCCATCCGCAGGGTGGGTGCGGCTGAGGGGCGTGCTGGGCAGGGCATCGTATAGATGATCCGCGCCCTGTGCCATGATGTATACGATGGAGTGAAAGAGAGAAGAACATGAAGAAATTAAGCGTTTTGATCACGGCAGCTGTTCTTTCCGTATGTATGTGCATGAGCTCGCTCGCAAGCACAGAAATCGGACTGAATCTGGACTGGAAGTATGCCGGTAATTCGAAGATCAACACCGGAAAGGCCGTCCTCTATACCACAGATGTCGCCGAGAGTGCACGAAAGGGCATTACCGTGGCGGTCAATGCAGGCCACGGTACGAAGGGCGGCGGATCGGTACGGACCCTGTGTCATCCGGATGGATCGAAAAAGGTAACCGGCGGTTCGACGGCCGCCGGCAGCACGACTGCGACGGCCGTTTCCGGCGGCATGACCTTCGCCGATGGTACGGCGGAGCCGGTGGCGACCCTGATGGTCGCCGAGAGTCTGAAGCAGAAGCTGCTGGCGGATGGCTACGATGTGCTCATGATTCGTGATGATAAGGATGTACAGCTCGATAATATCGCACGTACGGTCATCGCAAACAATAAGGCGGACTGCCATATCGCGATCCACTTCGATTCCACGAAGTCAAACAAGGGCGTCTTTTTCATGAGCACACCGGATGCACTGAAGTCGATGGAGCCGGTGGCGAGCTACTGGCAGAAGCATGAGAAGCTTGGTGAGAGCCTCATCGCAGGACTCAAGGCATCGGGTATGAAGGTGTTCTCGAGTGGCAGCATGGACATGGATCTGACCCAGACCGCCTACTCGACGGTACCGTCAGTGGATATCGAGGTCGGGGATAAGGCCAGTGACCACAGCCAGGCGGCCTGCGACAAGATCGCAGCCGGACTGCTGGATGGCATCAACATTTATTATGGTTTTACAGCTGCACAGGGCTGAGCACTGTGCGGGCAGAGGTGGAGGATGTCCCTCCGCCTCTTTTTTGTATCTGCGAAGGAACTTTACGAACGGTTTACACGAAATTTGCGGTCTGTTATAATCCGACTTGGCAGGGGTTGCTGCCTGGCGTTCGATTTTACATCGACATTTATCTAGAGGTGATTATGACAGTAGATCATGTGGCGAGTCTGTTCCGTCTTCTGGGCGGACTAGGTATGTTCCTGTATGGTATGTCGGTCATGAGTGACGGCATGCAGAAGGCGGCAGGTAACCGGATCTCGGGATTCCTGGACATCGTGACGAAGAACCGCTTTATGGCGGTGGTGCTCGGTGCGGCGATCACGGCACTGGTGCAGTCGTCATCTGCGACGACGGTCATGGTCGTTGGCTTCGTAAATGCCGGCATCATGAATCTTTCACAGGCGGTCGGCATCATCATGGGTGCGAATATCGGTACGACGATCACGGCCTGGATGGTATCGCTGACACAGATTTCGAGCGATATGCTGACGGTGCTGAAGCCGGATTTCTTTGCACCGGTACTGATCGCCATCGGTGCGTTCCGTATCCTGTTTGGCAAGAAGGGCAGTGATGACCTGATCGGTAATTTCTGTATCGGTGTCGGCTTCATCTTCATCGGCCTCGAGTTCATGTCGGGTGCGGTATCCCCATATGCGGATTCACCGATCTTTTCCGATGCGTTCCGTGCGATCGGCGGAAATCCGATCCTGGGCATCCTGGTCGGTGCCGTCGTGACCGGTATCATCCAGTCCTCCGCTGCTTCGGTTTCTATCCTGCAGACCCTGGCGCTTGCAGGAGCGGTTCCGAGAGCCTCCGGCTTCTATATCACCCTCGGACAGAACATCGGTACCTGCGTGACGGCGGTGATTTCCGCGACGGGTACCAGCCGCACAGCGAAGCGGGCTGCCTGCATTCACCTGCTGTTTAACGTGGCGGGTGCTGTGATGTTCGGAGTACTGATTTTTGCAGCCTCCTTCGCAGTGCCGCAGTTCTTCAACGGCATGCTTACGCCGGTGGAGATTTCGATCTTCCATACGATTTTTAATGTGTGCTGTACACTCGCGCTTTATCCGTTCGGTGATCTTCTCGTGAAGCTTTCCGGCGCATTCGTTCCGGAGAAAACCGTCGCCGAAGGCGCACAGACCGCAGAGGATAAGGTGAACATCGAAGAGCAGCGTCTCCGCCGCCATCTCGATGAGCGTATCCTGGAGTCCCCGGCGATCGCCCTGGCGGCGACCCAAAGCGAGGTCGTCAACCTCGGCCGTGTCGTCGCGGTCAATATCAACGACGCCTGTGGTGCACTGGAGAGCGGAGACGAGAAGCTGATTCAGGATGTGCATGATCGGGAGAAGCTGATCGACCATATGACGGGACTTCTCACGAATTATCTCATCAAGATCGACCAGCTGTCCCTCAGCGAGCGTCAGAAGTTTGAGGTAACCCGGATGCTGAATACACTGACGGATATGGAGCGTGTCGGTGATCATGCAGAGAACATCGTCGAAAAGGCGAAATATATCTTCGACAACGGCGTGCACTTCACAGAAAAGGGTATCCAGGATCTTCAGAAGATCGGACAGCAGGCGCAGGCAAGCTTCAGCCTGTCTATCAATGCACTCGAAGATAACAGCATCGATGAAGTCATCGATACGAAGCGCTCCGAGGATATCGTGGACAGGATGGAGCGTGAGATGCGTGAGCATCACATGCAGCGTCTCAGCGAGGGCAAGTGCAGTACCTCCGCAGGTGTGGCCTTCCTCGATGTCATCGGTGACCTCGAGCGTATTTCGGACCACGCCGACAACATCGCGGGCTACGTAAAATCCATGCTGCAGTAATTTTATATTCAGTCAGTGAGCCCGGAGGGCGAGTGACAGAAGCACAGTCTTTGTGTATGGCTTCTGCCGCTCGCCCTCCGGGCTCACGTGTCGAATTGTAAATTCGCTGTGAAATTTTTCACAAAATCACTGTTTTGTACTTGCAAAAAGACATTTGATAGCATACAATAACAGATGCTAATGGAAATGTTTATGTAACCATTTATTTCATTAAAATATCAGGAGGATATTATTATGGCAGTAAGAGTTGCGATTAATGGTTTCGGCCGTATCGGTCGTCTCGCATTCAGACAGATGTTCCAGGCTGAGGGTTATGATGTTGTAGCAATCAACGATCTGACCAGCCCGGAGATGCTTGCATACCTTCTTAAGTATGATACAACCCACGGCAGATACAACGGTACTGTAGAGGCTACTGATCACTCTATCATCGTAAATGGTAAGGAGATCGAGATCTACAAGGAGAAGGATGCTGCAAACCTTCCTTGGAAGGATCTTGACATCGACGTAGTTCTCGAGTGCACAGGTTTCTACTGCTCTAAGGAGAAGTCCATGGCACACATCAACGCTGGTGCTAAGCACGTTGTGATCTCTGCACCTGCTGGTAAGGATCTGAAGACCATCGTTTACAACGTAAACCACAAGACTCTTACAGCTGATGATCAGATCATCTCCGCTGCATCCTGCACCACCAACTGCCTCGCTCCGATGGCAAAGGCTCTTAACGACCTCGCTCCGATCGAGTCCGGCTTCATGACCACTGTACACGCTTACACTGGTGACCAGATGATCCTCGATGGACCGCAGAGAAAGGGCAACCTTCGTCGTTCCAGAGCAGGTGCTCAGAACATCACTCCTGCATCCTCCGGTGCTGCAAAGGCAATCGGCCTTGTTCTTCCAGAGCTTGATGGCAAGCTGAACGGCGCTGCTCAGCGTGTTCCTGTAGCTACAGGTTCCACTACCATCCTTGATGCAGTTGTTGCTAAGGAAGTAACCGCTGATGAGGTTAACGCTCAGATGAAGGCTGAGGAGACTGAGTCCTTCGAGTACAACACTGACGAGATCGTATCTTCCGATATCATCAACTCCATGGCTGGTTCCATCTTCGATGCTACTCAGACCAAGGTTCTCCCGATGGGCAACGGCAAGACTCTTGTACAGGTTGTTTCATGGTATGACAACGAGAACTCCTACACATCTCAGATGGTTAGAACAATCAAGTACTTCGGTTCTCTGATTGCTGACTAATTCCTCTCAGAATATATAGGGATATGACTTTAAAGAGGTCCGGCCTTCATGGGCCTGGCCTCTTTTTATAAAAGGAGATTTATTATGGCAGGTTTAAACAAGTTAACAGTGGATGATATCGATGTAAAGGGCAAGCGCGTCCTTTGCAGATGCGACTTCAACGTTCCTCTGAAGAATGGTGTGATCACCGACGAGAACAGACTCGTCGCTGCACTTCCGACCATCAAGAAGCTGATCGCGGACGGTGGCAAGGTGATTCTCTGCTCCCACCTCGGTAAGGTGAAGACAGAGGAGGATAAGCCTTCCAAGACCCTCGCTCCGGTTGCAAAGAGACTTTCCGAGCTTCTCGGCCAGGAAGTAAAGTTTGCAGCAGATCCTGAGGTTGTCGGCGCAAACGCAAGAGCAGCCGTTGCAGAGATGAAGGACGGTGATGTGATTCTTCTCGAGAATACTCGTTACAGAGCAGAGGAGACCAAGAATGGTGATGCATTCTCACAGGATCTGGCTTCTCTCGCAGATGTATTCGTAAATGATGCATTTGGTACTGCACATAGAGCACACTGCTCCAATGTTGGTGTTACCAAGTACATCAATGGCCCGCATGTGGTCGGCTACCTGATGCAGAAGGAGATCCAGTTCCTCGGCCAGGCGGTTGAGAATCCGGTACGTCCTTTCGTAGCGATCCTCGGCGGTGCGAAGGTTGCAGATAAGCTGAATGTTATCTCGAACCTCCTTGAGAAGTGCGATACCCTCATCATCGGTGGTGGTATGGCATTCACCTTCACAAAGGCACAGGGCTACGAGATCGGTTCTTCTCTCTGTGATGAGACGAAGCTTGACTACTGCAAGGAGATGATTGCAAAGGCAGAGCAGCTTGGTAAGAAGCTTCTTCTTCCGGTAGATGCCGTCATCACCGATCACTTCCCAGATCCGATCGATGGACCGATCGACACAGAGGTTGTAGACATTGACAAGATTCCGGCTGGCAAGATGGGCATGGATATCGGACCGAAGACTGCTGAGCTCTATGCAGAGGCTGTAAAGTCCGCAAAGACCGTTGTATGGAACGGACCGATGGGTGTATTCGAGAACCCGACCCTTGCGGCTGGTACGAAGGCCGTTGCGAAGGCACTCGCAGATACCGATGCGACAACCATCATCGGTGGCGGTGATTCTGCAGCTGCGGTTAACCAGCTCGGCTATGGCGATAAGATGAGCCATATCTCTACGGGTGGTGGCGCTTCCCTTGAGTTCCTTGAGGGTAAGGAGCTTCCGGGTGTTGCTGCAGCAGACGATAAGAACTAATTGAACTGTGGCCGGAGGCCTTCCGTGGGAGTGCCTCCGGCTTTTTTTCATCATCTTAGAAAGAGGTATCTATATGAGAAAGAAGATTATTGCCGGTAACTGGAAGATGAACATGGTTCCTTCTGAGGCGTTGAAGCTCGTCGAGACATTAAAGCCACTTGTGCAGAATGAGGACGTGGACGTTGTGTACTGTGTACCAGCTATCGACCTCGTACCAGTGGTCAATGCTGTAAAGGGCAGCAATGTACATGTAGGCGCAGAGAACCTGTATTTCGAGGATAAGGGTGCATACACCGGTGAGATTTCTGCAGACATGCTCGTCGATGCGGGCGTAGAGTACGTGATCATGGGCCATTCCGAGAGAAGAGGCTACTTCCATGAGACCGACGAGGACATCAATAAGAAGCTTCTGAAGGCACTTGAGAAGGGTCTGAAGCCGATCGTATGCTGTGGTGAGTCCCTCGAGCAGAGAGAGCAGGGCATCACTGAGGACTGGATCCGTATGCAGATCAAGATCGCATTCCAGGGCGTAAGCGCTGATCAGGCGAAGGGTGTCGTTATCGCGTACGAGCCGATCTGGGCGATCGGAACCGGTAAGACGGCGACCTCCGCACAGGCTGAAGAGGTATGTAAGGCGATCCGTGAGACCATCGGTGAGATCTATGACACTGATACCTCAGAGGCGATCCGCATCCAGTATGGTGGATCCATGAATGCCGGCAACTGCAAGGAGCTCCTCGCACAGCCGGATATCGATGGCGGACTCATCGGCGGTGCTTCTCTGAAGCCGGACTTCGGCACCATCGTAAACTACAATAAGTAATCCCTACAAAAAACGGAACCGCTGAAGGTTCCGTTTTTTTATGGGGTCATTTTTATGGGGTCAGACCCCCTTACGAAATTCTTAAGATTAGTGGTGCTGGCAGCTGGCAGAGTAGATGATGCGGTGGCAGGCGGCGTCGAGGCTCAGGTGCAGGAGGAGACCCTCCGGGGTCTGGAGATCGATGAGCGTGATGTTCTCGCCTTCCGTGCGGGTGCCGGATGTAAGCATCGGCAGAGCATCGATGCGGGCAGCTTCACGCTGAAAGCTGGCTTCGTCGAGCGTCTCGCCGAGGCTTATGTGCAGGCTGTTCTCGAGGATACTCGTGTACTTATAGTACTGGTAGGAGACATCACCGGCGGTCGGCAGGATGGTCTCCGGGAAGAGCTGCTGCAGGTCGGCCAGCATATTTTCGTCGATGCCCTGATCGATCTGCATATACTGCTTCGGCTTCGTACTGCCGGAGCAGTAGGGCGGGATCAGGCAGAGGATGAGGGCAGCGAGGACACCGGCAAGGAGTGCCGGCCACGCGAGCTGTGTGAAGAGCCGGGTCCAGAAGGTGTTTTCCATCGACCGTGCCGAGAGCCCGAAGATGCCGACGAGCAGTGGGAGTGCCAGCACGAGATACAGGAGGTTCAGGACCGCTGCCTTCGCGACGGCCAGCTTCGGGAACTGCATATGCCAGAAGAGGATGGAAACGAAAAGTACGATCAGCTCCAGGGCGATGCCGAGGAGCAGATCGTACTGAAGACCATCATGCCAGAGTGTCTTTTCTTTTGACTTCATCTGGGACAAGTTACTTCTCCCATGGAAGCTCGGACTTGCCGAAGTGACCGTAGCTGGATACCAGGTTGTAATCTACGTGGCGGAGATCCAGCGCACGGGTGATGCCCTTCGGAGTCAGGTCATAGTTGTGCTTGATTTCCTCCCAGATGGTATTACGATCCTGCTTTTCGGTACCGAAGCAGTCGACATATACGGAAACCGGCTCTGCGACGCCGATCGCGTAGGCCAGCTGTACCTCGCAGCGATCCGCCTTGCCGGCGTTTACGATGTCGCGGGCGATCTTACGTGCCATATAGGCAGCGGAACGATCGACCTTACTCGGATCCTTACCGGAGAAGGCTCCGCCGCCGTGATGTGCGGCTCCACCATAGGTGTCGGCGATGATCTTACGACCGGTCAGACCGGAATCGGCGAAGGAGGAACCGAGAACGAAGCGGCCAGTCGGATTCACCAGCACACGGAAGTCGGTGTTGAGGCCCATCTCCTCTGCGGTTTCCTTCATGATGCCGGAAACGATCTCACGTACCTCGTCGAGAGAGGTCTCCTCGGCATGCTGGGTGGAGATCAGGAAGGTGTCGATGCGGTGAGTATCATAATCGAAGGATACCTGTGCCTTCGCATCCGGACGAAACTTCCGGAAGCCGTCCTTCAGGTTGTAGGCACGCAGCTTGAGCAGCGCCTTCGTGGAAAGAACGTATGGAATCGGCAGCATCTCCGCGGTCTCGTTCGTCGCATAGCCGAACATCATACCCTGGTCGCCGGCACCGTCGTTATCAACACCCATCGCGATGTCCGGGGACTGTCTGGAAATCAGGTAACGGATGTTGTACTTCTCGACATCGGTGAGACCGATGTTGCGGAGTACATCGCGGATCAGCTTGTCGTAATCCGGCTCATAGTTGGAAGTGATCTCACCCATCACGGTGATTTCGTAATCCTTGATGATGGTCTCGGCTGCGATACGGCTGAGCTCATCGTGCTGCAGAATGTCGGTTACGATGGCATCGGAAATCTGATCACAGATCTTATCCGGATGCCCGTTGGATACCTGCTCTGATGAAAATAACATGTGTAAATCCTTTCTGGCGTAAGCCAAATGGTGTTTCGAAGTGTCTTTTGCGGATCAGTCGCTGTGAAGCACGGTGCCGGAATGTTCGATGAACGAGTCTCCCGGCAGGGGACTGATGTATAAAAAAGCCTGCCGAACAATCGACAGGCTGAAAATCCGCATCTTATTGCTCGAAACAAAACGTTCGCTCAGGTTAGCACCTTCCGTTTCCGGGGTTGCTGCGGCTTCATCGCTCCTATGTAGCTCCACCGTCTCTGAATAAGTTATGAAATTGCGCACCGATTTCTCAAGTGCGGATAGTACTATAGCATGAGTTTTGGTTGTGTGCAATAGGATTTCGAGATATAATTTGGTTCAGTTTCATTTATTTGCATGAAAATGCATTTTCCTGTACATTTTCATTCATAAATCGCCTATACTGGTCTGATCATAAACATAAACGAGGTACCCTATGCCGATTAAAGTACAGAATGATTTACCTGCGAAGCATATCCTGGAGAACGAGAACATCTTTGTGATGGATGAGAAGCGAGCGCAGTCTCAGGAGATCCGACCGCTTAGGATCGCGATTCTGAACCTGATGCCGCTGAAGGAGGACACGGAGCTCGATATCCTCCGCGTGCTGTCGAACTTCCCGATTCAGACAGAGATCACCTTTATGACCGTGGCGACCCACGAGTCGAAGCATACCGACGCCTCTCATCTCAATAAGTTCTATGTGACCCTGGACCAGGTGGAGCAGGAGTACTTCGATGGTCTGATCATCACCGGCGCACCGGTCGAGAAGCTTCCGTTCGAGGAGGTGGAGTACTGGCCGGAGCTTACGGAAATCATGAAGTGGTCCGAGACCCATGTCTTCTCGACCTTTCACATCTGCTGGGGGGCGCAGGCCGGACTCTACTATCATTATGGCATCGAGAAGCGTCTGCTCCCGGAAAAGCTTTCCGGGATCTATCGTCAGAAGGTGCTCCACCGGAAGAAGATGATCATGCGCGGTATGGATGATTATTTCAATGTGCCAATCTCCCGCTATACGGGCATCGATGAGGAGGCGGTACGGAAGAATCCAGAGCTTTACGTCGTCGCGGAAGCGGTGAAGCCGGAAGAGGGCGGCAGCTATATGATCCTCGCCTGCTCGAGCCGTCAGATCTTCATCACCGGCCACTCCGAGTATGATAAGTACGACCTCGATAAGGAGTATAAACGCGATGTGAAGAAGGGCCTCGATCCGAAGCTCCCGGTCGGCTACTATGAGGATGATGATCCGTCAAAGGAACCCATCCTCAGCTGGCGTTCGACCTCGAACTGCACCTACACGAACTGGCTGAACTTCGTGTACCAGGAGACCCCGTATGATCTTCATGAGCTGTCACCGGTACAGGCAGACAGCTATCTGAAGGGCGACCATGTAGAAGAGCGTGATACGATCATGATGGCCGGCAAGAAGCAGAGCTGAAGAGATGTGTCGAAGAAAGCGTGCACGTATATGACGTGCGTCTGGCCGCGCCTGGACAGTGTCGTGGGGTAGAATACATACAGAACATGAAAAGAGGAATCCGTTTCGGATTCCTCTTTATATTATAAGCATTTAAGCTTAGGTTTTATGTTCCATATTCGATTTAAAAACTTAATAGTACAACGGAGTATCTCCTCTAGGTACTAAGCCTATATGGTTAAAATAGCTTTGTGCTATCTTTTCTGGATATCTGTTCTATTTTGTTTTTATAAAGATGATAATATCGCGCGGGCCTGGTGAAAGATCCTTTATCTGGAGAAACACTCCGATGCTGAATAACATGACCGCTTATGCGCTGTTATCGATGGATTTTATCTTTCGTGAAGCCCGGAGATATTATCAACGAACTGTGCTGGAATCATCGTTTTCATACCTCCTTCCTTTTTTATCGTTTCGGTGATTTGTCGAATCACCACTTTGTTAACGTCTGAATCTTCCTTTCTCGTCAGAAGATTTTCTGTTAACGAATCTTTTTTTATCTTGTGCCTATATAGTACCACTCGGAAAAACTTTTAGCAATACTTTTGTCAGAGGAAAATATTTTTATTTTTGCATCTGCAGTCCATGCGCCTTATAATGAACATAGACAGCAGAAATGGAGTGCATACTATGGTGAAACGTAACCCGGTGGAGAAGAAAATACAGAGAAAGTGCTACGTGGTCGGGTTGATCGCCTTCGTGAGTGCACTTTTTCTGGCTTATTTTTTATTGGGAAATATCAGGAAAAATGAACAGGCTGCAGCGACGTATACCGCACAGAATACAGTTCGCAGAATCCAGTCTCAGCTGGATGAGTATGTGACCTGCTCGAATGTGCTGGAAAATGTCATTCTGGCCGGATATGAGCTGAACGAGGAGGGATTCTCTACGCTGGCGAGTATGCTTCCGAATGAAGATGGTGTGGTGAAGGCCTTCGAGCTGGCACCGAAGGGGGTCGTCGCGGAGATTTATCCGATGGAGGAAAACGCAGAAGCGATCGGGCTCGATCTGCTGACGGCGCATGAACGGGCGGTCGATGCGAAGCTGGCGAAAGAAAGTATGGAATATACCATCGCGGGCCCGTTTGAGCTCAGACAGGGTGGCATCGGTGCGCTTCTGTTTAATCCGGTATATCAGATGAATACTGCGGAGCAGCGGGAGTTCTGGGGCTTCATCGTCCTGGTCATCGACTGGGATAAGTTTGTGGCGAAGATGGGACTCGACCGTCTGAGTGAAGCCGACTACTGCTATCGGATCTGGAAAGAGGACAGTGTGACCGGCGAGCCGAATGTGCTGGTGCAGTGCCCGCATTCATTTCCGAAGGATCGACTGACGGTAGACTGCACGCTTCCGAATGACAGCTGGTACTTCGATATCATCCCATCGGATGGCTGGATTCCGATATCCTACTGGATTTCTGACGTCGTGATCTGCTATGTTTTATCGCTTCTGATCGCTGCGCTGTTCTATCTGTTCTTTATGAAACGCTATCACGAACAGCAGTATGCCGAGAAGCTGCAGCTGTCGGCTGCAGAGGCGCAGGAGGCGAGTGAAGCGAAGACACGCTTCCTCTTCAATATGAGCCATGATATCCGGACGCCGATGAACGCCATCATGGGCTTCACGGAGCTGCTGAATCGAAATCTCGATGATCAGGAAAAGGCGAGAGGCTATCTTCGGAAGATTCAGAACGCAAGCAGCCTGCTGTTGACCATCATCAATCAGGTGCTGGAGATGGCCAGAATCGAAAGCGGTACTGTGACGCTGAAGCTCGAAGCGGCGGATCTCAATGCACTGTTCCACTCCGTCAATACGGTGTTTGAAGCCGACATCCAGAAAAAGAATATCCAGTACTCCGAGGACGCCCATGTGCCGCATAAGTTTGCGTACTGTGACAAGACGAAGCTGGCGGAGATCTATCTCAATATCGTGAGCAATGCCATCAAGTACACCCCGGATGGACACGCCATCCGCGTGGAGATTCATGAGCTTCCGTCCGAGGATAAGAAGAAGGCATGTTATCGCTTCACCTGTGAGGACAGCGGCATCGGCATGAGTGTGGACTATCTGCCTCACATCTTCGATGAATTTTCCAGAGAGCATACCACGACGGAGAATAAGGTCGTCGGCACCGGTCTCGGACTTCCGATCGTCAAATCCCTCATCGAACAGATGGGTGGCACGATCCAGGTGGAGAGTACCCAGGGTGTCGGCACGAAGTTCACCGTTGACCTCACGCTGACGCTCGCTTCCCGGGAGGAAGTATACTCGTCGCCGGAGACATCGGCGGAAGCGGAGCACGCGAAGCTCAGAGGACGCCGTATTCTGCTCGCGGAGGACAATGAGCTGAACGCCGAGATCGCGATCGAGCTGCTCGGGGAGGAAGGACTTCTCATCGAGCGTGCGGCGGATGGAGAGGAGTGCTGCACGATGCTGGCACAGGCACCAGAGGGCTACTATGATCTCATACTCATGGATATTCAGATGCCGGGAATGAACGGCTATGAGGCGGCGGCAAAGATCCGCGGTATGGCGGATGTGAAAAAGGCAGGCATTCCGATCATCGCGATGACCGCAAACGCCTTCGCGGAGGATCGCCAGGTGGCGCTCGATGCCGGGATGAACGCGCATGTCGCGAAGCCGATCGACATGGCCGTGCTGCTGCCGACACTGCTGCGCTGGCTCTGACGCAGGCCAATGTTTACATCAGGAAGCGGCACCGAGGTGGAAACGCCGGCGGAGCGATCCTGTGTGCGCACCATACGGAATCGATGCTTCCGAAAGAGGAGCTCGGGATATGAATGGAGAGAATATGACGAAGGATGAGGCGCGGGCACTGATCCGTGAAAAAAAGAAAGCACTGACAGAGGAGTACCGTGCGCAGGCGAGTGCGGAGATCGCGACACGTTTTCTCTGCTATCCGATTTTTCAGCAGGTGGATTCGATTTTCTGCTACGTGAATACGGAGGACGAGCCGTCGACGCGGGAGATCATCGAGACGGCCTGGCAGATGGGAAAGCTCGTAACGGTGCCACGTTGCGTCCCTGGGCCGGAACATCGTATGGAGGCGGTGCAGATCATGAGCTGGGACGATCTCGTGCCGGGGGCGTATGGACTGCTGGAGCCGAAGGCGGGGCTGCCAGTGGTGGATGCGTATAAGATCGCGCTGGCGGTGGTGCCATGCATCGCGGCGGATCGCTATGGCCGGCGGCTGGGCCATGGGGCGGGCTACTATGACCGCTTCCTGCAGGGACAGACGATGTATATGTACTGTCTCTGCTATGGGGCGCAGATGCTGCCGGAGGTGCCGGTGGATGCGCAGGACGTCACGATGAACCGTGTCTTTTCCGAGGATAAGGTCTATAATCCGCGACTGGCCAGCGACGATCTCCGGGAGGAGCTCGCGGAGGAGCTGCCGGCGGGTGGGATCCGTGCGTTCCTGAAGGGGCTGTTTCATCGAAAATAAGGAGTGTGCATCATGATCGACGAAGAAAAGATCGAGAAATTGAAGGCGTGGATGGACGATGCCGGGAGCGTCGTGTTCTTCGGTGGCGCGGGGGTGTCGACAGAGAGCGGAGTGCCGGATTTCCGAAGTAAGGATGGACTCTACAATCAGCATGATGTCCGCTTCGATCAGTATCCGCCGGAGTATCTCCTGAGTCACAGCTGTCTCGTAAATGAGCCGCAGGTGTACTTCGAGTTTCACCGGCAGAAGATGGATACACGGGCGGTGCAGCCGAATGCGGCTCATAAGTATCTCGCGGCGCTCGAAAAGACAGGAAAGCTGAGCGCCATCGTGACGCAGAACATCGATGGACTGCATCAGAAGGCGGGCAGTCAGGTGGTGTATGAAATTCACGGCAGTGCACTTCGAAACTACTGCATGCGCTGCGGGAAGACCTATCCTTCGGACTACATTTTCGAATCGAAGGAGCCGATTCCGCACTGCAGCTGCGGCGGTGTGATCCGTCCGGACATCACCCTCTACGAGGAGAGCCTCCCGGAGACTGCGGTACGAGGCGCGATTCAGGCCATCGCTGCGGCGGATATGCTGATCATCGGTGGCACCTCACTGACGGTATATCCGGCGGCTTCCTATATCCAGTACTTCCGCGGGAAGTATCTCGTGATCATCAATCGGGATGCACTTTCCGTGCGGATGCGTGCCGATACCCTGCTCATCCAGGATAAAATCGGTGAGGTGTTCACGCGACTGGCGGAGCTGCAGGGGCTATAGCAGTCGTAGCATATCCTCCGGGAGCGGTGCGGTCAGTTCGAGGAGCTTCCCGCTGATCGGGTGCCGGAAGCGGAGACGCCAGGAGTGGAGTGGCTGACGGGTGATGAAACGCTCATCCGGATGGTAGAGAAAATCGCCCGGGAGCGGGTGCCCGAGGTACTTCATATGCACACGAATCTGATGGGTACGTCCGGTTTCGAGCTTCAGGCGCAGGAGACTCAGGTCTTTTTCTTCATTATAAGAAAGCAGCAGGCCGTGCGTGACGGCGTAGTCCCCCTGCACGTAGTCGATGCAGCGTTCGATGACGGAATCTTCCTTCCGACCGATTGCTGCGTCGACGGTGAAGTGTAGGCCGAGGACAGGATTCGTCGGATCGAACAGTGCCGGGATGTTCGCAAGGGAGTCCGGAAAGCGGCCATCCAGATTCTGCAGACGGGCGCGCGCATAGACTGGATCTGCGGAACGGTTCAGATAAAGTCCACTCGGAAGCGGGGTGCCGCTTAGTGTGCGGATGCCATCCTGAGGACTTTCTTTAACAGAGCGTGTTTCACACTGGTCGGCGTGCGTGCAGCGGGACACAGTGGATGCCTGTAAAGCAGCCCCTGTATCCGCGCATCGGAAGAGGTCCCGCACATCTCCGGAGGCGATGGCGAGGTACTCGCGCTGGATCGCATGCGCGCGAATCATATCGCCGAGGCGGGCTGCTGCGTGCATGTTCTTCGCGGCGATCAGCAGACCGCTCGTGTCGCGGTCAAGGCGATTCACGATACGGTTCACATAATGCTCGTAGCCGAGGACGTGGTGTGTGTACCAGCAGAGTGCGTTTCCGAGCGTGTGCTCATAGTGCCCCATCGAAGGATGGATCGGAAGCCCGGCCGGTTTATCGACGACCAGGATATCCTCGTCCTCATAGACGATCGACAGCGGGATCTCGGTCTCGACGACATGCGGACTGTCCTCGGTCTCGAGGATGTTGCAGCGAAGCCGATCGCCGGTAGCGAGGACTTCCTTCAGGTAGCTCCGGTGCCCGTTCAGGACGAGCCCGTCGATACCGTCCACCTTCGTTTCCGCTGTGTGGCCAATGCTGACTGGGGAAGCACAGGTGGTCCGGCTGTTCGCATTGGCCGCCGAAACATCGACGAAAGTGTGGATCGTCGCGGTGCTGGCACAGATGCTCTGGTCGTCTGCATTGGCCGCCGGTAGATCGGTGGTGATGTGCTCTGCTGCGCTGAGCGCACGGGTGTTCCGGAGGTGGTAGAGTGTCGTCCGGGAGTAGCCCTCGGAACGAAGAAAAGCCTCCACGGTGTGGCCGTGGAAGCTTTCTGGGATGATATAGTCGATCTGTCGCAGGTTTTCTGCCATAATCTCACTTTCATAGAGGACTGCGGGATGCAGCCAGATACAGTTGCTTTTCTGCCGAAGCGGAAGTGATCCGTGCACGGCAGAAGGTGCTCTGCATGGAAAAGAAGCAAAATCGGATTACTTTTCGCTGCTGAAGTGGAAGGTGTCCTTGAGGCCGAGCCACTTCTGATCCTTATCGGAGAGATTGAGCGGGGTGCCATCCTCGAGGGTGTAGCCTTCGGCACTTGCGGAACCAGGGTAGGTGCCCCGGAGCTGCGGCCACTGGATGTTGATCTCCGGATCGTTCCATGCGAGACCGGACTCATCGCCCGGATGCCAGAAATCGGTGACCTTATAGCAGAACTCAGCGACATCGGAGAGTACCAGGAAACCGTGCGCGAAGCCCTCGGAGATGTAGAACTGCTTCTTGTTCTCCTCGGTGAGCTCGACGCCGTAGTACTGGCCATAGGTCGGGCTGCCTTCACGGAGGTCGACGGCGACGTCGTATACAGAACCCTTGATGACGCGGACGAGCTTGCCCTGCGGGTACTGCTTCTGGAAGTGCAGACCACGAAGAACGCCCTTCGTGGACATGGACTGATTATCCTGAACGAAGACCATGTCGAGGCCGGCCTCGTGCATATCCTTCTGATTATAGGTTTCCATAAAATAGCCACGTGCGTCGCCATGAACGCTCGGCTCGATGACATAAAGGCCTTCAATCGGTGCCTTGGTAACTTTGATCTGTCCCATGATATATCTCCTTACATCTTTATAAGCATGAATCGGTTGTCTGACCGAAGTCGTACCTATTATAAGGCGACGCGACAGAAAAAGCCACAGTGGATTTTCTGACATAACGGTTCAGGCAGTGGGACCCGGAGGGGTGATAACGAAGGCACAGTACTCCGAGACCGGTGAACTCTAAGCCGGGGACCCTATCCTACAGAAAAATAAAAATAATTATTAATTTCACTTGACGAATGCGTGTAAAAGGAGTAATATACGGATAAATCAATAATGGTTATTGATTTTGAGTTCACTGTTTAGGAGCAACGATGAATTATTCAAGACAGCGCGAGGAAGTCCTTGATCAGCTTAGCGGGCATAAGGATCATCCGACAGCGGATGTGATTTTTGCAGAGCTTCGTGACAGGGATCCGAACATCAGCCTGGCGACCGTCTACCGTAATCTGAAGCTTCTCGCGAAGAACGGTACGATTCAGAAGCTGAGCTTCGTATCTGGTGCGGATCACTTCGATCCGAATGCAGAAAAGCATGTGCACTTCGTATGTGACCGCTGTGGCGGCGTCTTCGATGTGCCGATGCCGGAAGCGGATACACTGGATGAAGAGGCAGCACAGCATGTGCCGGGGATCGTCACCGGCCATGATCTGGTATTTCATGGGATCTGTGAGCGGTGCTGTGAAGCAGGCGAAGCGGAGGGATCTGCAGGCGATGCTCTCGGATGATTCAGCGCGAAGAGATGGGGACATGAAGGAAGTGACCGGTGTCCGCGCTCATCGGCAGCGAATGGAGTAAGAACGGATAAACGAAAAATTATGTAGCAGAAGCTGCTCATTTAAAAGGAGAATGAATTATGAAGGTAAAGACTTGGGTATGTTCCGTATGTGGTTATGTTTACAAGGGAGAGGTTCCACCAGAGGAGTGTCCGGTATGCCATGCGCCGGCGGAGAAGTTCGTTGAGCAGGAAGAGGAGATGACCTGGGCGGCAGAGCATGTGATCGGTGTTGCAAGTGATGTTCGCGAGGATATCAAGGAAGACCTGCGCGCAAACTTCCAGGGTGAGTGCACCGAGGTTGGTATGTATCTTGCGATGTCCAGAGCAGCTTACCGTGAGGGTTACCCGGAGATCGGTGAGTACTATAAGACCGCTGCATTTGAAGAGGCTGAGCACGCAGCGAAGTTTGCGGAGCTTCTTGGCGAGGTCGTTTCCCCATCCACGAAGGAGAACCTCACCGTACGTGTCGCTGCAGAGAACGGCGCAACGGCTGGTAAGGTAGACCTTGCGAAGCGTGCGAAGGAGCTGAACCTCGATGCGATCCATGATACCGTTCATGAGATGGCACGTGACGAGGCAAGACATGGTAAGGCCTTTGCCGGTCTTCTCAAGAGATACTTCGGCTAATATAGTAATAAAAACCATGTGAAATGGCGTTGTATATTTTTTAACAAAGGGAGGGCAGAGTCGTTGACGATGCCCTCCTTTTGGTATAAACTACAAGCGATTATGGCTTAAAAGCTTCATTTTAAGCGCTACTGAAACCCCGTGTTTATGTTGAAGGATAGAAATAGAAGGTGGCATTTATGACAGAGAAGAAACCAGTTTTACTGATGATTCTTGATGGATATGGTATCAACCCGAATCCAGAGGGAAATGCAATTGCGATGGCGGATACACCGGTGATGGATCGGCTTGAGAAAGAGTATCCGTTCGTAGAGGGTCAGGCTTCCGGACTGTATGTAGGTCTTCCAGATGGTCAGATGGGTAACTCCGAGGTAGGCCACATGAATATGGGTGCCGGTCGGATCGTTTATCAGGACCTCACGAGAATCACGAAGTCCATCCAGGATGGCGATTTCTTTACGAATCCGGAGCTCGTGGCAGCGGTTGAAAACTGCAAGAAGAATGGCTCCGCACTGAACCTGATGGGTCTCGTTTCAAACGGCGGTGTACATTCTCACCTCGAGCATATCTTCGGTCTTCTCGAGCTTGCGAAGCGTCATGGCTTAACGAAGGTATATCTCTATGCCTTCCTCGATGGTCGTGATACACCACCAGATTCCGGTAAGGCGTTCCTCGAGGAGGTCGAGGCGAAGATGGCAGAGCTCGGTGTCGGTGAGATCGCGATGATCTCCGGCCGTTACTATGCGATGGACCGTGATAAGAACTACGATCGTGTCGAGAAGGCATACGATGCGATGACGAAGGGGATCGGTCACCACTTCGCGTCCGTATCCGAGGCGATGCAGAGCTCCTATGATGAGAAGGTATACGATGAGTTCGTGGTTCCGTGCGTGATCGAGAAGGAGGGCGCTCCGAGACATATGATTCAGGATGGTGATTCCTGCATCTTCTTCAACTTCCGTCCGGACCGTGCACGTGAGATGACCCACTGCTTCTGTGATGATGAGTTCAGCTTCTTCGAGAGAGGAAAGCGTCTCGATACTACGTTTGTATGCTTCACCGATTATGATGCGACCATCCCGAACAAGCAGATCGCGTTCCCGAAGCAGAGCATCACGAAGACCCTCGGTGAGTATGTTGCATCGCTTGGTTTAAAGCAGCTTCGTATCGCAGAGACCGAGAAGTATGCACACGTTACCTTCTTCTTTAACGGTGGCGTCGAGGAGCCGAATGCCGGTGAGGATCGTATCCTCGTTCCGTCTCCGAAGGACGTTCCGACCTACGATCTGAAGCCGCAGATGTCCTGCCCTGAGGTGTGCGAGAAGCTGGTGGAGGCGATCAAGTCCGGGAAGTATGACATGATCATCGCAAACTTCGCCAACCCGGATATGGTCGGTCATACCGGTGTGATTCCAGCGGCTGTAAAGGCCATCGAGGTGGTGGATCATGCCGTCGGAGAGGTTGTAGATGCCATCAAGGAGGTCGGCGGTCAGATGATGATCGTCGCCGATCATGGTAATGCCGATATGATGATCAACTATGAGACCGGCGAGCCATGGACCGCACATACCACGAATCCGGTTCCGTTCATTCTGATCAATTCGAATCCGAACTGGAAGCTTCGTGAGGGTGGCGCACTCTGCGATATCGCACCGACACTGCTCCAGATGATGGAGATCCCGCAGCCGGAGGAGATGAGCGGCAAGTCTCTCATCGTTGAAAAGTAAGCGCTGCTGAGCTGCCGTGCCGTCCGGCTTCGGCCTCACGGCACTGTACAGAGAGTTTGAGGTAAATATATATGAACGTTGGCGTTTCAACTGATTCCGGTAGTGGTATCACACCACAGGAGAGTGCAGAGCTCGGCATCCGTGTCGTCCCGATGCCTTTCCGGATCGATGATCAGGAATATTACGAAAACATCAACCTTACAAGAGAAGAGTTCTTCGAAAAGCTGAAGAATGATCATGACATCGCGACATCGCAGCCGAGCATGGAGGATGTGATGAAGGTCTGGGACGAGCTCCTCGAGACCTGTGACCAGATCGTGCATGTGCCGCTGAGCTCGGGACTGTCCGGTTCGACACAGACAGCGATGATGCTGGCGCAGGATGAGAAGTACGAGGGACGTGTATTCGTGCCGGACGATCGTGGTGTATCGGTCGTACAGCGTCAGGCTGCGATCTTTGCGACGGAGCTCGCTGCACGCGGCTATGATGGACAGCAGATCTGCGATATCCTGAACCGTGATGCGGAGCAGAACCAGATCTATGTCGGTGTGGATACACTGAAGTACCTGAAGAAGGGTGGACGTATCACACCGGTGGCCGCTGCCATCGGCACACTGCTCCATATCAAACCGGTGCTCGGCATCACAAACGGAGGAAAGCTTGATTCCTATACGAAGGTGCGGACGACCCGTCAGGTGAAGGATGCGATCATCAAGGGACTGAAGAGCGAGCTGGAAGGTCGCCTCGGCGATCCGGAGATGAAGAACTGCTATGTCGCGATCGCCTATACGGATAATCCGGAGCAGGCGGCCGACTTCGCAGAGGAGCTGAAGGAAGCCTTTCCGGATCGACTGAATCCGGAGATCGCTGTTCGACCGCTGTCGCTGCTGATTTCCTGTCACATCGGCCAGGACGGACTGGGTGCAGCCGTCATCGAGCGTCCGGCTGAGCTGAATCCATAAAATAGTATGAAAATGAAAGAGGTCGGACCTTGATGGGTCCGGCCTCTTCTGCTATGATGCTCTTATGAATGTGAAACGACCGCTTCTTCTGATGGCCGTGGTGTATGTACTTGGAGTGTGCGTATCTGCCGGGGAATGTGGTTTCGTTCTGAGAGGGGCTGCGGTGATTCTGTCCGCATGCCTCGTTTTCCATGGGATAAAAAAGAAAACGCTTCGGAAGGGTGCGCTTGCACTCTTATTTGTGCTGTTCCTCGCCGGGGGTCTGCGCTATCGGATGGCAGCCCGCGCATTTCAGCGTTCGGAGGAACGGATCCGTATCTTCAGCGGGATGAAGGTGCGTCTGTGCGGAGAAGTGCAGGAATATACGGAGGCTGCGGGAAAGGCGAAGCTGCGCGTGCGAAACGCGCTGCTGTCGAGTGCGTACGGTGCGCGGGATACCCTGCCGGCTTCGGCCACCGCGGCGCTGCGGGCGCGCTATGATCAGCCAGTCGGGACGATCCTCGTCTACATGGAGACCGGGGATGCAGCGTCGCAGTCTGGAAAGTGGAGCGAGAAGGATCGTACATGCAGGGCGCAGTCACCGTCCGAAAAACAGGACAGGGATCCGACGGCAGATCGGCATCCGGAGGCGTCTCGGCCTCTGCCGGGGGAGCGGATCGAAGTGTATGGGAAGATCTCGCCGGTGGAAGCGCCGCGGAATGAGGGTGTGTTTGATTTTCGTCTGTACTATCGAACGATATCCGTGCAGGGTTCGATGTACGGGACATCCTTCCGGGTCATCGGAGGGGAGCCGAAGCCTTTTGCAAGGGGGCTGCAGGAGCTCCGACTTCGGATGGGGGATATCCTCGATCAGCTGCTGCCGCCACAGGACGCCGGCATTTACCGTGCACTGCTGACGGGAGATAAATCGGCCATGGATGAGGATATCCGATCCCTCTATCAGGAGAATGGCATCGCCCATATTCTCGCGGTTTCCGGCCTGCATCTGTCGATTCTGGGCCTCGGTGTCTATGAGCTGCTGCGGCACTTCGGCAGAAGTAAGGCCGTATCCGGCAGCGTCGCAGCTCTTCTGATCATATCCTACGGGATTCTGACGGGCTGCTCCGGCTCGGCTCTCCGGGCAGTGCTGATGCTGCTTCTGCGCTTTCTCGCTGCTGCCATCGGACGGAGCTATGATATGCTGACGGCGATGGCCGCGGCCGCACTCTTTCTCCTGTGGAAGGAGCCGTTCATGCTTTTCGGTGCAGGCTTCCAGCTGAGCTTTCTTGCGGTACTCGCCATCGGCCTCTGTCATGTCCTCCCGGCACCGAAGCATCCGCTCCTCGAGGGCCTGTGGCTCTCCTTTTATCTGCAGCTCCTGACGATGCCGGTGATTCTGTTTCACTATTTCCGCTTTCCGCTCTACGGGATCTTCCTGAATCTCATCGTACTGCCACTGATGGGCTGCGTGATCTACAGTGGCGTTTTCGCTGTCGGGCTCTTCGGACTGTCAGAGAAGCTCGCGACCATCGCCGTCGGTGGTGGACACTGGATACTTCGCCTGTATACGCTCCTCTGTACGCACTGCGCAGCACTTCCGTACAGCTCCCTGCTGCTCGGTCGACCGTCGATGCACAGTATCCTTCTTTACTATACAGCGCTCAGCGTTGTGACATGGGCGCTCGCGGAACGGCATGCAGCCGAACACGTCGGGCAGCAGCGTGTCCGGCGGTATCCTGTGCAAACGGAGATTCCGGTCCGGGAAAGCTCCGTATCGCAGAGCAGAAGGTCTCGATGGGTACAGCAGCTAAACATACTGCCGGATCCTGGGAAGCTGGCGTGTCGACTGCCACTCCCCTGCATCGTGCTGCCGTTGCTTCTTTCGATGCTGTGCCTTCCGGCGAAGCAGCCGCAGGGGCTCGAGATCACGGCACTGGATGTCGGACAGGGGGATGGCTTCATCCTGCGAAATCAGGGACTGGTGATGAGTGTGGATGGTGGTTCGACGAGTGACCAGCGCCTCGGGGAAAATGTACTCGTCCCGTATCTCGAGTCACAGGGAATAGGGCACATTGATCTCGCGCTGATTACGCACTGTGATGCGGATCACTATTCTGGAATACAGTATCTTCTTGAGGAGGAGCCGAAGATGAGCATCGGAGAGCTGTTACTGCCACGGGTGGCCATGCAGGATGCGCGTTATGATGCGCTTCGAGATGCAGCGGCTGCACGGGATGTGCGGATCCGGTACTTCGGACAGGGCGACTGCATTGACCTCGGCGAGGTGGAGATACGCGGATACTATCCGGTGGGGACGGAGAGGCTGGAGGTCGCGAACGATCACTCGATCGGGATGCTGCTGCGCGCGCCGGATTTTCAGATGCTGTTTACGGGGGATATGGACGAGGACTGTGAGCGACAGATGCTCGCGGCACTGTGGGAGGCCGATGCAGGCTACCCGAAGATCGATGTGCTGAAGGCGGGGCATCACGGCAGCCATACGAGCAGCTCGGAGGCACTCCTCGCCGCGCTCCGCCCGGACTATGCGATTCTCAGCTACGGTGTCGGAAACGATTACGGACACCCGCATGCAGAAACGCGGGAGAGGCTGCGACGCTACGACGTAAAGATGCTCGAGACCGGCGTGATGGGGGAAATCAGGATAACAGTTTCGTCAGAGGCCCTCCGAGGCCTCTGATATAAACAGAAATTAAGAAACCCTGCGGTGGGTTAACCGCAGGGCTTTGTGAGTAACGTTACTTACAAATATTTATTTTCAAGAACGACTTGAAAAAGCAGAAATCCTGTACATGATTTCTGTGCGCTTCGCGCAATCAGTTCATGGAAGCGACAGCCTTTGAGATGTGAGCAACCTTTCTGGAAGCGTTGTTAGCCTTATAGATGCCCTTGCTGTGTGCCATGCAAATCTTCTTCTGAGCCATCTTCAGAGCATCCTGAGCTGCTGCCTTATCGCCAGACTCAACTGCTGCGTATACTCTCTTGATGTATGTCTTAACCTCAGAACGAATAGCCTTGTTACGCTCGTTTCTAGCCTGAGCTACAAGAATTCTCTTCTTTGCGGACTTAATGTTTGCCATTGTGAAATCTCCTTTCCTTCAAATATCGTGTGGAGATCCGTCGGATCTCGGCGCTTTCAAATACCGGACACGGACAGTTTGAAAACACGCTAAACTATCATATATAAAACCCCCGCCGGTGTCAAGCTGAAAAGCACGTTTTTTCAGTCTCTCACGCGGACTACGTGTAACAGTTCAGATCGGCAGGAGACCCGGAGGGGGCGGCAATGGAGGCACAGTACTCCGAGACCGGTTCAATCTAAGCCGAGGCCCTTTAGCTGAACTGTGACATTCTGTTGGCAAAAGATGCAGGAGTATGTTAGTATATTTCCACGGAAAATACAAGAATCCGGGAACTGTCCCGGAAATTATATTTATATAGGTAGGAACATGGCAGACATCACAAACATCGATCAGAGTAAAATCAGAAACTTTTGCATCATCGCGCATATCGATCATGGTAAATCGACGCTGGCCGACCGGATCATCGAGAAGACGGGTACGCTGACGGCGCGTGAGATGCAGTCACAGGTGCTCGACAATATGGATATCGAGCGTGAGCGTGGCATCACGATCAAGTCACAGACGACGCGTATCGTCTATAAGGCACAGGATGGGGAGGAGTATATCTTTAACCTCATCGATACCCCGGGTCACGTCGACTTCAACTATGAGGTATCCCGTTCACTGGCAGCCTGTGATGGTGCGATTCTGATCGTCGATGCGACGCAGGGCATCCAGGCGCAGACGCTGGCAAACACCTATCTGGCGCTGGATCATGATCTCGAGATCCTTCCGGTGATCAATAAGATCGATCTTCCGTCGGCCGATCCGGATCGTGTGGCGGAGGAAATCGAGGATATCATCGGCATCGAGGCACATGATGCGCCGCGTATCTCGGCGAAGACCGGTGAAAATGTGGAGGAGGTCCTGGAGGCCATCGTGAAGAAACTGCCGGCACCGACCGGCTCGAAGGAAAAGCCGCTGCAGGCGCTGATCTTCGACTCCCTCTATGATAACTACCGTGGTGTTATCATCTTCTGTCGAATCAAGGAGGGTACGGTGAAGGTAGGTACCCGCATCCGTCTGATGGCGAGCAGTGCCGCCTTCGATGTAACCGAGGTCGGGTATTTCGGACCGGGCCGCTTCATCCCGTGTCCGGAGCTGAGTGCCGGTATGGTCGGCTACATCACAGCGTCGATCAAGGATATCCGTGATACCCGTGTCGGTGATACGGTGACCGATGATCGGAATCCGGCGGCAGAACCGCTGCCGGGCTATAAGCAGGTGCAGTCGATGGTATACTGTGGTATCTATCCGGCTGATACGATGAAGTATCCGGATCTCCGGGATGCCCTGGAAAAGCTGCAGCTGAACGATGCGGCACTTCAGTATGAGCCGGAGACCTCGCAGGCGCTCGGCTTCGGTTTCCGCTGCGGCTTCCTGGGCCTTCTGCACCTCGATGTCGTACAGGAGCGTCTGGAGAGAGAGTATGATCTCGACCTGGTGACGACGGCACCTTCGGTTGTCTACCATGTGTATAAGACCGACGGCACGATGATGGAGCTTTCGAACCCGGCGAACCTTCCGGATCCGTCTGAGATCGATCATATCGAAGAGCCAGTGGTCGATGTGGAGATCATGGTGACCCCGGAATTCATGGGTGCCATCATGCAGCTCTGCCAGGATCGTCGTGGCGTGTATAAGAGTACCGAGTACATCGAGGCGAACCGTGCGATTCTCAAGTATGAGATGCCGCTCAATGAGATCATCTATGATTTCTTCGATGCGATCAAGTCCCGTTCAAAGGGCTATGCATCCTATGATTATGAGCTCAAGGGCTACCAGACCTCGAAGATGGTGAAGCTTGATATCATGGTCAACCGTCAGGTCATCGATGCACTGAGCTTCATCGTTCATAAGGACTCGGCGTATGAGCGTGGAAAGAAGATGTGCGAGAAGCTGAAGAATGAGATTCCGCGTCAGCTTTTTGAAATTCCGCTGCAGGCGTCGATCGGTGGACAGATCGTCGCTCGTGAGAACATCCGCGCGATGCGAAAGGATGTCCTCGCGAAGTGCTATGGCGGTGATATCTCCCGTAAGAAGAAGCTGCTCGAGAAGCAGAAGGAAGGTAAGCGCCGGATGCGTCAGTTCGGTAATGTCGAGATCCCGCAGAGTGCGTTTATGTCGGTACTGAAGCTCGATTCAGAATAAAATGTGATGGCGCAGGCCGTGGCCCCGGAGGGCCAGCAGCAGAAACACAGTACGCCGAGCTCGGAAGACTCTAAAATCCCATCCATAAGAAGTACTAAGCCCTTCTAATGGATGGGATTTTGACTCTTCACGACCTCTTTGTATGGTTTCTGCTGTCGGCCCTCCGGGGCCGCAGCCTGTGTTATAACAGACATGAGTATTTTGTGTGCTTTTTGATTTGCATTCATTTTTTTCGAGGACTATACTAGCTCTAATCATGACGAGATGTCATAGCGAAAGGAGATACAGACAATGGCGAAGAAAGACCTTGACTGGGGAAATATCGGTTTCAGCTATCGTGTAACCGATAAGAGATATGTATCAAACTGGAAGGATGGAAACTGGGATGAGGGTGCCCTGATCTCGGATCCGAACGTGACCTTAAATGAGTCAGCCGGCATGCTTCAGTACTGCCAGCAGGTATTCGAGGGTATGAAGGCATATACCTGGGAGGATGGCTCGGTCGTATGCTTCCGTCCAGACCTCAATGCGGACAGAATGTATACGTCGGCACAGCGTATCGAGATGCCGCCGTTCCCGAAGGATCGTTTCCTTGATGCCATCGATCAGGTCGTAAAGGGAAACCTCGACTGGGTACCGCCATATGGCTCCGGTGCATCCCTTTACCTTCGTCCATATGAGTTCGCAACCGGTGTTGTCATCGGTGTAAAGCCGGCGGATGAGTATCAGTTCAGAGTATTTGCAACTCCGGTAGGACCATACTACAAGGGTGGCGCAACGCCGATCGCTATCCAGGTTTCGGATTTCGACCGTGCAGCACCTCATGGAACCGGTGCGGTAAAGGCTGGCCTCAACTATGCGATGAGCTTACACTCTTCTGTGCTTGCGCATAAGGCAGGCTTCGCGGAGAACCTCTACCTCGATGCAGCGACCAGAACCTATGTTGAGGAGACCGGTGGGTCCAATGCAATCTTCGTCGATGCAGATGGCAAGCTGGTTGTTCCGAAGTCACCGTCGATCCTTCCGTCCATCACCAGACGTTCGATCGTGTACATCGCAGAGCATTATCTCCACCTGACGGTCGATGAGCGTCCAGTGAAGTTCGAGGAGATCAAGGGATTCAAGGAGTGCGGTCTCTGCGGTACTGCAGCGGTTATTTCTCCGGTTGGTAAGATCGTAAACCACGAGGAGGTCATCGACTTTCCATCCGGTATGGAGAAGGCCGGCGAAGTCATCGGCGAGCTCTACGCAACCATCACCGGTATCCAGAGCGGCAAGATCGAAGCTCCGGAGGGCTGGATCCGTCACATCTGCTGATCGCGGACACCACTGAAATAATTAACTGGAAGTCAGTAAAAAGGAAACCGGAGGACTGTCTCCGGAAACCTTTAAGCTGAGGACGTGAAAAAAACAGAATCGGACCTTTTAGAGGCAGTTAGACATTTTTCCTAAGCACCCTCTGCAACGCGGAGTTCCCATCAAGGGAACTCCGTCGATTGCAGAGGGCTTACTGCCTCTTAAAGGTCCGATTCTAGTTTTTTCCGCCGCAGGCGACCAGGTCTTCGGAGACCGCCCTCCGGTTTTTTAGTCCAGCAGGAAATCGCTGAGGATGAAATTCGAGACGTCCATACCGCGCTCGGAAAAACGGTAGCGGTAGCCTTCGTGGATCAGAAGGCCTTCGTCGGTGTAGCGTTGCAGCTGCTCGCTGAAGACGGAATGAATATCGACCTGGAAGCGGGTCTTGAACTCGACCTCGGAGATGCCGGCGGTGCGGCGAAGCCCGAGAAACATAAACTCCTCCATCTGATCCTGCACGCGCTGTGTTGCATGCTCTGCGTGCAGTGTCGGGCAGCCCTGCCGAAGTTCTGAAGCCATGTCGAGTGCGAGGTACTGCGGAAAGCTTCGGAGATTGCTCCAGCGTTCGCCCTGGAAGCAGGAGGCAGCACCGAGACCGAAGCCGAGGTAAGGGATACCGGACCAGTAACCGTAGTTATGCCGGCATTCGTAGCCCGGCTTTGCATAGTTCGAGACCTCGTAGCGCTGGTAGCCGTAGCGCTCCGTCATCTCGCGGGTCAGCGCGTCGATGGCGGCCTGCGTATCCTCTGAAGGAAGTGCCAGCTTACCGGCCTCCTGCATTGCCCGAAACGGCGTCCCCTCCTCGACGATGAGGTTATAGATCGAGACATGCTCCGGCTTCAGCATGAGCACATGGCGGAGCGTCTCGCGCCAGGACTTCTCGGTCTGCCCCGGGATCTCGTCGATGAGGTCGATGTTGATGTTCCGGAAGCCCTCCATCCGCGCACTCTGGTAGCACTTCAGGAAGTCCTCGAAGAGGTGGAGACGACCGAGGGTGCGGAGCTCGTCGTTGTCGGCGGACTGGAGACCGATGGACAGACGGTTGATGCCGGCGTCGCGGTAGGCCGCAAATTTATACGCGATGGTCGAGGCCGGGTTACACTCGATGGTGATTTCGGCGCTCGGACGGACGGTATAGAAGCGGCGGATGTAATACATGATGCGTGAGATGTACTTCGGATCCAGCAGTGACGGGGTGCCGCCACCGATGAAGATGGTCGAGATCTCGTAGTTCGTCGCCAGCGCGGCACTTTCCCGAATCTCTGCACAGAGCTGATCGATGTAGGGTCCGTGCTCCGTTTCTTTCATCGGAAAAGAGAGGAAATCACAGTAATTGCACTTTCGTGCGCAGAATGGGATGTGGATGTACAGCTCGAGCTGCTGATGGTCGTTTGAATCGATAATCTTGTTGTCCAGCATGGTTTTCTCCTGAAAAATCTAAAGAATAATGTAACATAAGCGCCGGATTTCTGCAATTCACGTAACGGTGCCACTTTCCTGCGGTGGTGCATGCGCATAACAGCCATATAAAAAAGACATGCGCGCGCATGTCCTATTCTCCTTGCAATCTTTCCTTTGAAGGGGTATGATCATACACATATTTTTTGTTGGGAGAACGCGGCCTTTTTGCACGCTTTCATGCGTTGCCTCGAAAAAGAACGGCGGACTTCCTGTATTAAAGAGAGGTAAGAAAGATGACAGTAGCACAGATCGGAATGATGGTAGCCATGGTCCTGTACCTGGTCGGCATGCTCTTCATCGGATTCAAGGTATCCGATAAGAATGCGACGGCGGGGGACTTTTTCCTGGGCGGTCGTTCCCTGGGCCCCTTTGTGACGGCGATGTCGGCAGAGGCGTCGGATATGTCCTCCTGGCTGCTCATGGGCCTTCCGGGCCTCGCGTATCTCAGCGGCATCTCGGATCCGGGCTGGACCGCCATCGGTCTCGCACTCGGTACCTATATCAACTGGCTCGTCGTTGCGAAGCGTATCCGTATCTATACCGAGGTCAATGACTCCATCACGATTCCGGAGTTCTTCTCAAACCGTTATAATGACCGGAAGAAGATCCTGACCCTGATTGCGGCGGTGGTGATCGTTATTTTCTTTATCCCGTATACGGCGTCCGGCTTTGCTGCCTGCGGTAAGCTCTTCGGCAGTCTCTTCGGTGCAGACTATCATGTGGCGATGATCGCGAGTGCCTTCGTCATCGTCGGCTACACTTCCCTCGGCGGATTCCTCGCAGCGTCAACCACGGACTTCATCCAGAGCATCGTCATGTCGCTCGCACTTCTGATCGTCCTCGTCTTCGGTGTGCACAGAGCGGGTGGTTTCGCGGCCGTTCTCCAGAACGCATCTGGACTTAGTGGCTACCTCGATATGCTGCTGGTGTATGATCCGACGAGCGGGACCTCCAGCCCATACAGTCTCATCACCATCGTTTCGACGCTGGCATGGGGCCTCGGCTACTTCGGTATGCCGCATATCCTGCTTCGCTTCATGGCGATCGGTGATGATAAGAAGCTGAAGCTCTCGAGACGGATCGCGTCCGTATGGGTGGTGATCTCGATGAGCGTGGCGATCTTCATCGGTATCGTCGGCCTCGGTATGACGGCGGCCGGCGCGATCCCGAGCCTCGGCGGCAACCAGTCGGAGACCATCATCGTCGAGATCGCGAAGCTGCTTGCAACCCATGGCGTCCTGCCGGCACTGATCGCCGGTGTCGTCCTGTCCGGTATTCTGGCATCGACCATGTCGACCGCGGATTCACAGCTGCTTGCAGCGTCGAGCTCCATCGCAAACGATATTCTGACCGATGTGCTGCACATTCATCTCGATGAGAAGCAGCTTCTGTACGTGGCGCGTGTCTGCCTCCTGATGATCGCCGGTCTTTCCATCGGTATCGCATGGAATCCGGACAGCTCGGTTTTCCAGATCGTATCCTTCGCATGGGCGGGCTTCGGTGCTTCCTTCGGACCGGTTGTTCTCCTCGCGCTCTTCTGGAGACGCTCCAACAAGTATGGTGCGACCGCCGGTATGATCGCGGGTGGGTTCATGGTCTTCTTCTGGAAGTACAGCATCCGTCCGCTGGGCGGTCTCTGGAACATCTATGAGCTGCTTCCGGCCTTCCTTGTGGCGATTCTCGTGAACATCCTCGTGAGCCTCGCGACGCCGGCACCGAATGCGGAGGTGACCGCGGACTATGATGAGGTTCAGAAGCGCATTCGGAACCACTGATTCAGCATTCCATAAATTGAGACTGGGCCAATGCTTCTGTCGTGCTATAATGGTGGCACGCAAGGCATTGGCCTTATTTTGTATTCGGAAAATGAAACGGGACAGGATGATGTGACGTCGGAGGCATTGGCCTCCATACAGGGAGAGAAAAGGAACGATGGCGTACGGAAAGAAAGAGTCGAAAACGGAATATCTGGCACTGAATGAGGATCTGAAGGCGCTTCGCTTTCGGCCCTGCTACCTGCTCTACGGTTCGGAGGAGTATCTGAAGCTTTCTTATAAGAAACAGTTCCGTGCGGCCTTCGGCGGCGAGGAGGGGATGGCCTATACGTTTTATGATGGTGCACCGGATGTGCAGGAGCTGATCGATCTTCTGAATACGATTCCGTTTACCTTCGGAGAGAACACGGGGCGGCTCGTGATCATCAGCGGCAGTGAATGGTTCAAGAAGCCGGCACCGGAGAAGCTGCTGCACTATCTCGAGGATAGCGCGCACTATCCGGATACGGCACATCTCATGTTCATCGAGGGTGAGATCGATAAGCGCAGTAAGCTCTATAAGCTCGTGCAGAAGAACGGCTTCGCCTGTGAGCTCGGGGAGCAGGACCGCGCACAGCTCGGTCGCTGGGCGGCGCGGTATCTTACAATGGCGGGGAAGAAGATCCGGAATTCGACGATGGAGCTTTTCCTCGATAAGACCGGCACCAGCATGGATAACATCGCTTCAGAGATGGAGAAGCTGATCGCCTATACTGGTGTGCGGGACGTCATCGAGGACAGTGATGTCGAGGCGATCTGCTCGCAGAATGTCGAGGATCGTGTGTTTGACATGGTGTCTGAGATGGGACTCGGGCATACGAAGAAGGCGCTTCAGTACTACCGGGATCTGCTGACGTTGCAGGAGGCACCGATGCGTCTTTTGCATCTCATGCGCCGGAACTTCAATCAGCTGCTGCTCGCACGTGAGGCGATGGACAGGGATATGAGCGCCCAGGAAGCGGCGGCGTATGTCGGTGTGAGTCCGTGGATCTACCGGAAGCTCACGGATCAGGCGCGGCAGTACTCACGCCATGGTATCGAGGACTATATCCGACGCTTCTATGAATATGATGAAGCCATCAAGAGTGGGAATCTGACGGACCAGATGGCCGTCGAGCTGTTGCTCACCACGTAAGACCGACAGAAAAACGTAAGTTGACGGTTTTTCAGATCTGTATTATGGTTCTTATAGTAATCGTGCACAAAGTGGGAGATTTCTGTGGAAAAAACACAGTTTCTACCTGAAAAGTGCACCCGACTCCCTTATTTTCAGGAGGAAAAGGATGAAAAAGAATCATGTGTGGAGGACGCTTCTGACCCTCTGCCTCGCCACCTGCTTTGCGATACCTGCATGGGCGGAAGCGCAGGTCGGTCCGGCATGGGTGGATGGCGTTTCCATCAGTGAGCTGAGTCAGTCGACTTATTACACAGGCACGATGAACCCGCAGGATACAACGACGACAGATGGTGCAGAAAGGCCGGTTCTGGTGACCGCGCGAAGCGGACGCAAGGGAAAAAGTACCACCACGCCGGCTGCGGAGAGCACGACCGTGACGACAGGGACAGCGTCATCTGCAGAGAGCCCGGCGCCGGTTGCGAATGCTTCTTCAGGAAGCGCGATCGCGACGACGGCAGCAGCGGGCAGCGCGACGGATCCGTCCACAGCACTGCAGGAGAAACTGGCGGCAGAGCAGGCGGAGGCAGCGGACCTGGCGGCACAGATCGCACAGGAGGAAGCAGCGGCGAGCGTCGGTACGCGTACAGGCGAAACACCGATCGGGGCCGTCGTGACCGAGGAGTCCACGAAGTATACGAAGGGCAGCTCCCTCGGCATCTTCCAGATCACCGGCTACTACGGAAATGGAAAAACCAATTCCGGCACCTGGCCGAAGGCAGATCATACGATCGCGGCGGATACGACCATCCTGCCGATGGGGACGAAGGTTTTCATTCATCATACGGTGTATACGGTTGAGGATATCGGCAGTGCCGTGAAGGGAAATCTGATTGATATCTACTACAACAGCTACGAAGAAGCCTTCGGTGTGACCGCCCTCGGACACCGTTTCGCAGAGGTTTTCGTGGCCGTTCCGAAGAGCTGAAGCGGGACATCGATCTCCTCGCGGATGCACGAAACAGGCGCTGAGATTCGTCCCGATACAGCTGCCGGAGCAAGACGAAACAGGGGGTGTTTTCATCCGTTTATTTCGGTCTTGAAGAGGACGCGGGAAGCGAAAAAACAGTAAAATAAAGACTTGAAAAAAGTGAAAAATCACACGCAAATGCGTGATTTTTCACTTTTTTAATTCTTACGATCTTATAAACTTTTTATAATCACACACTCGACTCTCCGATGAAATAATGCGCAGTCATACGCGTATAAGCGTATGACTGATAGATGAGGGGCTTGACAATTTTTTGGATTTATCCGTATACTTTCGTGCGTTGAGCTCGCTCCGATCCGGAGCTCTTCGTTCATGCCGGTTCATGTGAGAAAAAACGGAAAGAGAAGTTAGAGACACCGGCGCACACACAGGAGGTTATTTTGAGTTTAAATCTACAGAAGCAGAGAGGTATGATCGGGAAGATGATGCTGCTCATCGTACTGATGATTCTTACGATGGCGATGTCCATGCGTACGTATGCAGATGAGAGCGCAAGCTCCGGCGTTTATGCATCTCAGAGCCTGGGCAATGTACTTTTCTTCAATACCAGCACCAACCCACACTTCACCACCGTACAGGAAACGTATGCTGCACAGGCAGTAGAAGAAGCGAAGCAGAAGCAGCAGGCGACACCGTTGTCGGGACAGACGGTGTCGATCGATGGCCGGCAGGCGACGCCGCTGGGGCGCTTCAAGCTGACAGGCTACTGCCCGTGCGCCAGATGCTCCGAGGGCTATGGTACACGTACCGCGACCGGCGCACGTGCGACCGCCGGCAGGACGGTTGCAGTCGACCCACGCGTGATTCCATATGGCACGCATCTTCTGATCAACGGCCATGAGTACGTCGCAGAGGACTGTGGCGGTGGAGTGCGTGGGGCACACATCGATGTGTTTTATAACACCCATGCGGAGGCGCGAAACATACTTGCGTATGCCGACGTATACGTCCTTCCGTAAGCGCTCTCGATTCGACGGAATTTAAAAAACAGAATATCGTGAAGAAGGGGAGCTGGCCATAGCGGTCGGCTCCCTTTCTTCACGATTTTTTCACAAATTCATCGAGGCTAATCCTTGACATCATTCCAAAATCGAGTAATATAGCAAATAGATGTTAGCACTCCGATATTTCGAGTGCTAACAGGCGAAGAGGAGGTGGCAGAGATGGAGCTGGATCAGCGTAAGGTGGTCATCCTTACAACGATTATTAAAAACTATCTGGAGACCGGTGAACCGGTCGGCTCGCGTACGATCAGCAAGTATTCCGGACTCAGCCTTAGTTCTGCTACGATCCGTAACGAGATGAGCGACCTCGAGGAAATGGGCTACATCATGCAGCCGCATACCTCCGCCGGTCGTATCCCGAGTGATAAGGGATACCGCTTCTATGTCGATCAGCTGATGGAGCATCATCAGCATGAAATCGATGATGTGAAAACGGAGATGTTCGAGAAGGTCGATAAGCTGGAGACGACCCTGAAGCAGCTCGTAAAGAACCTGGCACAGGATACTAACTACGCTGCGGTGGTCACCGAGCCGTCGATCCATACGAATAAGATCAAGTTCATCCAGACGTCGATCGTGGATGCGAGAAGAGTGCTTCTCGTCATCATGATGCAGGGCAACATCGTTCGAACCGCAACGGTGATGCTGAGCGGACAGGATGAGCTGGACTTTAACCGTATGCTGAGTATCAACATGCTCCTGAACGACACACTGGATGGCCTGAGTGGTGAAGAAATCACCGAGGGGCGGATCGGACAGATCCTCGCCCGGACACAGCATAAGGATGCAGTGGGTGCGATCCTTCAGGCAATCATCAACATACTGGATATCCGATCCGGGGATGCACGCATCTATACGTCCGGTGCTACGAATATTTTCAAGTATCCGGAGCTCACGGAGTCGGACAATGCTTCCCGCCTTATCAATGCCTTCGAATCGAAGGATGAGCTCGCCGAGCTGGTCCATGAAGTGCAGGGAAACGAGCCGGAAAAGAAAAATCAGATTCAGGTATACATCGGCAGTGAATCGCCGATGGAAAACATGGCGGACTGCTCCGTGGTCACCGCAAATTACGAGCTCGGTAACGGGCTTCGAGGAACGATCGGTGTCATCGGACCGAAACGCATGGATTACGAAAAAGTGCTGGAGGTTCTCTCGAAGATTCAGGGAGAGATGGATCAGGCATTTCGGTCATAGAGATGTACAGAGAATGAACGGAACATCCGGACAGGATGTGATAGGAGGTTATCTTGATAGACGAAGAGTTAAAGAAGTCTTCTGAGGAGCAGGGCACCGAGGAGACCAATGCAGGAAAGACGGCGGAGCAGGAAGCTCCGGCAGCAGATGCTGTGAAGGATACAGAAACGAAGGAAAGCAATGCAAAGGATGCCGGAGAGGCAGAGAGCGCTGAGCAGAGTGCGACACCGGAAGCTTCGGATGCAGAAACTGAAAAGCTGAAAAAGAAGTATGAGGACGCGCTGGCAGAGCAGAAGGATAAGTACATCCGCCTCTATGCCGAGTTTGATAATTACCGTAAGCGGACCGAGAAGGAGAAGTCACAGAACTTCGATTTCGGTGCACGAGAGGTCATCGAGAAGCTGCTTCCAGTGGTCGATAATTTCGAGCGTGCGCTCGGTACCGTCGATCCGGAGGATGAGGACGACGCCTTTACGAAGGGCGTACGCGGCATCTATAAGCAGCTTGAGAAGATGTTTGAGGACCTCGATGTAAAGGCCATTCCGGCGGAGGGCGAGAAGTTCGATCCGAACCTGCACAACGCCGTGATGACGGATACTGAGAGTGATGCCGAAGAGGATACGATCACCCAGGACCTGATGAAGGGCTATACCTACAAGGGCCAGGTGGTTCGTCACTCGATGGTCAAGGTTAAAAAATAAAGTATGTTCATTCCGCCGGGAAACCGGCGTTTGAAGCACCTTCACCAGAGCGCGGAAGCAATCCGGTGATGGCAAGTAGATAGATTACAAGTTTTTATAATTTCGTTTTAGATAAAGGAGATATCGTTATGGGAAAGATTATTGGTATTGACTTAGGTACGACAAACAGCTGCGTAGCCGTTATGGAAGGTGGTAAGCCGACCGTCATCGCAAACGCAGAGGGTATGAGAACAACCCCGTCGGTCGTTGCTTTTACAAAGAATGGTGAGCGTCTCGTCGGTGAGCCTGCAAAGCGTCAGGCCGTCACCAACGCAGATCGTACCATCTCTTCCATCAAGAGACATATGGGTTCAGACTATAAGGTAAGCATCGACGGTAAGGACTATACCCCGCAGGAGATTTCTGCGATGATCCTCCAGAAGCTGAAGGCAGATGCAGAGGCATACCTCGGTGAGAAGGTAAGCGAGGCAGTCATCACGGTTCCGGCATACTTCAATGATGCACAGCGTCAGGCAACCAAGGATGCTGGTAAGATCGCCGGCCTCGATGTAAAGCGTATCATCAACGAGCCGACCGCAGCTGCACTTGCATACGGCCTCGATGAGGGCGACGAGCAGAAGGTTATGGTATATGACCTCGGTGGTGGTACCTTCGATGTATCGATCATCGATATCGGTGACGGTGTCATCGAGGTTCTTTCAACCAACGGTGATACCCGCCTCGGTGGTGATGACTACGATGCACGTATCCAGAACTGGATGATTGAGGAGTTCAAGAAGGCAGAGGGCGTCGACCTCAGCCAGGATAAGATGGCCGTTCAGAGACTGAAGGAAGCCGCTGAGAAGGCAAAGAAGGAGCTTTCTGCTTCGACCACCACGGAGATCAACCTTCCGTTCATCACGGCAACCGCAGAGGGCCCGAAGCACCTCGATATGACGCTTACGAGAGCGAAGTTTGAGGAGCTGACCGCAGACCTCACTGAGAGAACCGCTGTTCCGGTACAGAATGCACTTCGTGATGCAGGTATGACGGCCGCAGAGCTTTCAAAGGTTCTTCTCGTCGGTGGTTCGACGCGTATGCCGGTTGCACAGGAGAAGGTAAAGCAGCTGACCGGTAAGGAGCCGAGCAAGACCCTGAACCCGGATGAGTGCGTAGCTATCGGTGCGGCGATCCAGGGTGGTAAGCTCGCCGGTGATGCCGGTGCCGGTGATGTTCTTCTTCTCGATGTAACACCGCTGACACTTTCCATCGAGACCCTCGGTGGTGTGGCAACACCGCTCATCAAGAGAAATACAACCATTCCTACCCATGCTTCTCAGGTATTCTCTACCGCAGAGGATAACCAGACCGCTGTAGACATTCATGTCGTACAGGGTGAGCGTGAGTTCGCAAGAGATAACAAGACCCTCGGCCAGTTCCGTCTGGATGGTATCCTCCCGGCACGTCGTGGCGTTCCGAAGATCGAGGTATGCTTCGATATCGATGCGAACGGTATCGTAAATGTATCCGCGAAGGATCAGGGTACCGGTAAGGAGCAGCACATCACCATCACCTCCGGTTCAAACATGAGCCAGGATGATATCGATAAGGCCGTAAAGGAAGCTGCTCAGTATGAGGCAGCCGACAAGGAGAAGAAGGAAGCCATCGAGACCAGAAATGGTGCAGATTCCATCGTCTTCCAGACCAAGAAGGCACTGGAAGAGGTTGGTGATAAGGTTTCTGCTTCCGATAAGTCTCAGGTTGAGGCGGATCTGAAGGCACTCGAGGATGTCCTCGCAGCAAATCCGCTCGAGTCCATCACGAAGGACGGCGCAGAGAAGATCAAGGCTGCACAGGAGACACTGATGAAGTCTTCGCAGTCCCTGTTCTCAAAGGTGTATGAGCAGTCACAGGCTGCCGGTGCAGCAGGTCAGGCTGGCCCTCAGGGCGCAGCAGATCAGGGTGCAGCAAACAGCAACAGCAACCCGGATGACAACGTAGTGGATGGCGATTTCAAGGAAGTTTAATTCCTGAAAGACATACGGAAAGCCTCCGGCGCATGCGCCGGAGGCATACGTTCGTCTTGTGAGAAAGAAAATCAGCAGGAGATAGAAACACATGGCAGAAAAGCGTGATTACTATGAAGTCCTCGGCGTGGATAAAAACGCAGATGACGCAACGATAAAGAAGGCATTCCGTAAGCTTGCCAAGAAGTACCATCCGGATGCGAATCCAGGTGATAAGGAGGCGGAAGCCAGATTTAAGGAATGCAACGAGGCCTATGCAGTTCTTTCGGATCCGGAGAAGAGAAAGGCGTATGACACCTATGGCCATGCAGCCTTCGATCCGAACTCGGCAGCTGGTCAGAGTACAGGCTATGGTGGCTTCGACTTCGGTGGCATGGACTTCTCCGATATTTTCGGAGACCTGTTCGGCTTCGGCGGCCGTGGGGGATTCTCCTCCTATGGCGGTGCCAGTCGAGGAAACCAGCCGACCCGTGGTCAGTCGATCCGTACGAGTGTTCGTGTCAGCTTCGACGAGGCCATCAAGGGCTGTAAGAAGAACATCAAGATCCGGTATAAGGATACCTGCCCGAAGTGTAATGGTACGGGCGCGAAGCCGGGCACACAGCCGGAGACCTGTTCGAAGTGCGGCGGCCGTGGACAGGTGGTGATGACACAGCAGAGCATGTTCGGTACGGTGCAGCAGGTGGCGACCTGTCCGGACTGCCATGGCTCGGGTAAGATCATCAAGGAGAAGTGTCCGGACTGCCGTGGCGAGGGCTACATCGCGACGGAGAAGAACATCGAGCTGACGATCCCGGCCGGTATCGATGATGGACAGACCTTGCGCCGTTCCGGTGGCGGTGATCCGGGAACCAATGGCGGTCCGAGAGGTGATCTTCTCGTCGATGTCGCGGTTTCCCAGCATCCGTTCTTCAAGCGACAGGGTACAAATATCTACTCGACCGAGGAGATCAGCTTCGCGACCGCGACACTCGGCGGTACGAAGGTGATCAAGACCGTGGATGGTCCGGTGGAGCTGAAGATCAAGCCGGGCACCCAGTCGGATACGAAGACGAGACTGCGTGGCAAGGGTGTACCGAGCCTGAGCAACCCGAATCTTCGAGGCGATCAGTATGTGACGATCGTCGTCAATATTCCGACGAAACTGAATAAAAAGCAGCGTGAGGCACTGAAGGCTTACGCGGAGGCCTGCGGCGAGACCGTAGACGCATGATGATACCCGATTCCCCGGAGGACTGCAGTAGCTGTCCTCCGGGGCTGTTTTTATAGATTCTTCCACTTTTCTGTATCGTCTGTTATAATAGCGGCGGTTTAACATCAGATTTCGTTTGATGCGATACGCGAGTACGCATGTGAGGAAGAAATGCATCATTTTTTTGTAGATAGAACAGACATCGATACCGAGGCACGGCTGGTGCGGCTCACGGGTGAGAATTACCGGCATCTCAGACAGGTGCTTCGGGCGAAGCCGGGGGAGAAGGTTCTGATTTCCGATGGCGAGGGGACGGACTATGAGTGCACGGTTTCAGAGATTCATGATGCGGACGGGTGCGCGGAGGCGGAGATGAGCGCGGAGGAGGTGCTGCTCCATATCGATTTCGTGGAGGAGATGCATGAGCTGCCGGCGGATATCTATCTGTTTCAGGGGCTTCCGAAGCAGGATAAGATGGAGCTCATCGTGCAGAAGGCCGTCGAACTCGGTGCCCATGCGGTGATCCCGCTCGATACGAAAAACACCGTCGTAAAGCTCGATGAGAAGCGGGCAGCGAAGAAGGTCGAGCGCTGGCAGGCGATCGCTGAGGCGGCTGCGAAGCAGTCGAAGCGTTCCATCATCCCGGAGGTGATGCCGGTCATGAAGTGGAAGGATGCCATGCGCTTCGTGGAAAACTTCGATCTCCGGCTGATCCCGTATGAAAACGCGAAGGATATCCGTCATACCATGGAGGAGCTTCGGAAGCTTCCGAAGCATGGAAAGATCGCGGTTTTCATCGGACCGGAGGGCGGATTTGCGGATGTGGAAATCGAGGATGCCATGGCGCATGGCATCGAGCCGATCACCCTCGGAAAACGCATTTTACGTACAGAAACAGCAGCAATCACCAGTATGAGCATCCTGATGCTGACCCTGGAATCGATCGAGGCGTAAGCCTGAAAAGCGAAAGCCGGTGAACATGTTTCGGGATATGTCACGGCCGTTCATAGAAAGACAGGACATAAACATGAGAGAAATTTATTTTGATAATTCTGCAACGACGAAGCCGTATCCGGAGGTTGTGGAGCTGATGATGAAGACCCTGACCGAGGATTACGGAAATCCGTCCTCGAAGCACACGAAGGGCTTCGACGCCGAGAAGTATTTCCGTCATGCGCGGGAGCAGGTGGCTGCGACCCTGAAGGTGAAGCCGAAGGAGATCTTCTTCACCTCCGGCGGCACGGAGTCAAACAATACCGTGATTTTCGGGACGGCGATGGCGAAGCGAAAGCAGGGAAAGCATATCATCTCTTCCGCGTTCGAGCATGCGGCGATCTACCGTCCGCTGGATGTGCTCGTCGAGCTCGGCTACGAGGTGACCTATCTTCCAGTGGATGCGAAGGGACATATTTCCCTCGATGATCTTCGTGCGGCGATCCGTCCAGATACCATCCTGGTGACGATCATGACCGTGAACAACGAGATGGGTGCGATCGAGCCGATCGAGGAGATCGGACGTGTCGTGAAGGAGTGTAATCCGAATACATGGTTCCACACGGATGCGATCCAGGCCTATGGCAAGATTCCACTTCGTCCGAAGCTGCAGCATGTTGATATGATGTCGGTATCCGGTCATAAGCTGCATGGCCCGAAGGGAGTCGGTTTTCTCTATAAGGACGAGAAGATCCGACTGCGCCCGCTGATTTATGGTGGCGGTCAGCAGGAGGATATGCGCTCCGGTACCCATGATGTTCCGGGCATCGCGGGCCTCGGTCTCGCCGCCGAGATGGCCTGCGCACATCTCGAGGAGAATAAGGCCTCCCTCGAGGCACTGAAGGACTACTTCATCGATTCTCTGGAAACCCTCGAGGGTGTCACCATCAATTCCGAGCGCGGCGCACTGTCCGCACCAAATATTCTCTCGGTATCCTTCGAGAAGGTGCGTGCGGAGGTACTGCTGCATGCACTCGAGGAGAAAGGCATCTATGTCAGCTCCGGTAGTGCCTGCTCCAGCAATCACCCGGGTATTTCCGGTGCGCTGAAGGCGATCGGTGTGAAGCCGGAGCTGCTGGACTCCACGATCCGTTTCTCCTTCGGTGCCGAAAATACGAAGGAAGAGGTCGATATCTGCATGGACGCGCTCCGTGAGCTGCTTCCGGTGCTTCGTCGTTTTACACGATTCTGACCCAAAAATCGAAGTGTCCTTTATAACACAGAAAGTGAATTTCTAGAAAGAGAGTAGAAGATGATCTGGAGAAAATTTACGATTCATACGACGACCGAGGCGGAGGATATCCTCAGTGCAAACCTGGCGGAGCTCGGCATTGACGGCGTACAGATCGAGGATCGCATCCCGCTGTCCGAGGAGGATACGAAGGGGATGTTTATCGATATCCTGCCGGAGATCGGACCGGATGACGGCACAGCGGAGGTAAGCTTCTATGTCGAGGTGCTGGATCCGGAGCAGAAGCAGGACCGGCTCACGAAGGTACAGAAGATGATGGAGGATCCAGCGGTCGACGCCAGCTACATGCCGAACACCTCAAACGTCTATACTCCGCAGGAGCTGAAGAAGCTGCTTCAGGAGGTGCAGGAAACCCTCGATGAGATGAAGCAGTATGTCGATATCGGCCTCGGCACGATCGATACCTCCGACACAGAGGATAAGGACTGGATCAATAACTGGAAGACCTTCTTCCACCCGTTTACCGTCGGGGATCTCCTGATCAAGCCGACCTGGGAAGCCGTTCCGGAGGAGGATCGGGATAAGCTCGTCATCGCGATCGATCCGGGTACCGCCTTCGGCACCGGCATGCATGAGACTACCCAGCTCTGCATCCGCCAGCTGCAGAAGTACATGCAGGCAGGTGATGAAATCGCGGATATCGGTACAGGCTCCGGTATCCTCGGCATCACCGCGCTGAAGCTCGGCGCCGGCCATGTCTACGGAACGGACCTCGATGAGGAAGCTGTGCCGGCGGTGCGCGATAATCTGCAGGCGAACGAGCTCCCGGAGAGCTGCTTCGATATGGTGGTGGCCAATGTGATCGGCGATGAGGATATCAAGACCCGGATGGGTCTCGGAAAGTACGACATCGTGGTGGCGAACATCCTGGCACCGGTCATCGTACTGCTGACTGCTGAGGTGGGACCGCTTCTTAAGAAGGGTGGCCTCTTCATCACCTCCGGTATCCTCGACCAGCGTGAGGCAGAGGTCCTCGAGGCTTTCCGCCAGCATGAGGACATCTGGGAGGTACTGGAAGTCAACCACCAGGGCGAGTGGGTCAATGTGACCGCACGCCGTAAGTGATCACATCAGAAAAACACATCAAAAAGGCGCCCCGTTCTCTGCGGGACGCCTTTTTCTGACCGTATCTGAATGGTGATTCGATGAAGATACGGATATGTTTCTTACTTGCCGTTACACCAGATGAGCTCGGCTTCGTTTACAGCCTTTTCAACCATCGGGATCATCGCGTCATACACGATCTGCTCGGAAGCGCGGATCTTCTCCGGTACCGGCTTCGTGACCGGATGCTTCGCGACGAAGATGGTGCAGCAGTCCTCAAACGGCTCGATGGAGGTTTCATACGTGCCGATCTTCTGGGCGATGTCGATGATCTCCTGCTTATCGAAGGCGATGACCGGACGGTAGACCGGAAGATGGCAGACCTCGTTGGTGCAGACGAGGGACTGCATGGTCTGGCTCGCAACCTGACCGATGGATTCACCGGTGATGAGTGCGATACAGTTTCGCTTCTCGGCGATGGCCTCGGCGATACGCATCATATAACGACGCATGATGATCGTCAGCTCCTCGTGCGGGCACTCCTCGTAGATCTTCAGCTGGATATCCGTGAAGTTGACGACATGCAGCGCGATCGGTCCTGTGTAGCGGGCGACTTCATTGGCCAGATCCACGACCTTCTGTTTCGCACGCTCGGAGGTGTATGGCGGTGCATGGAAGTAGGTCGCCTCGAGTACGGCACCACGACGTGAAATCATGTAGCCGGCCACCGGGCTGTCGATACCGCCGGAGAGGCAGAGCATCGCCTTGCCGTTTGTACCGAGCGGCATACCGCCGGCGCCCGGAAGCACCTCGGAGAAAATGTTGACATACTGACGGATCTCGACGCGAAGCAGCACATCCGGATGATGTACATCGACGGTGGTGTTCGGGTACTTCGTCAGGATATCGTAGCCGAGCTCAGCGTCGATTTCCGTGGAGCTCATCGGGAACTCCTTGTCGGCACGGGTCGTGCGGCACTTGAAGGTCAGCGTACGATCACCGTAGACCTCGCCGAAATACGTAAGCACCTGATCACTGATCGCACGATAGTCATGTGTGTTCTCCATCTGGATCATCGGGCAGATGCCGACGATACCGAAAACGTGCTGAAGTGCATCCACGGTCTCTTCGTAGTCATAGTTCTCCGACTTCGCCGTTACATAGATACGTCCGCGCTCACGGGTGACACGGAACTCACCCTCGACGCGCTCTAGCTTCTTCCGGATGTCATGCACGAGGGCATCCTCGAAGATATAACGATTCTTCCCCTTCGTGCCGATCTCCGCATACTTGATGAGAAAGCTCTGATACTGCATAAAACCTCTTTCTGTACAGGGATGAAGCGAGCCGCCGATGCTATCCGCACCGTGCCCGCCAGACAAAAAATGAGTACGCACCGAACAGCGCGCACTCATCATGATACTTGTTAATTTATCAGCTTAATGATACGATTACTGCGCGATGATATAAGGTGTCAGCGCATTGACGATCTCATCCATGCGACCTGCGTCCGCGTGAATGTTCAGATCGATCGGCTTGCTGAGGTCCAGGGAGAAGATACCCATGATGGACTTGGCATCGATTACATAGCGGCCTGATACGAGGTCGAAGTCAACATCAGTGAACTTCACGAGCTCATTGACAAAAGACTTTACTTTATCGATAGAATTAAGCGAGATACGAACGGTTTTCACGATTTAGTCCTCCTTAAAAATATTATTCATAATACAGATTAATTCTAGGAAAACGCTTATCAAAAGTCAATAGAATGGAATACTTTAAATTAACTGCTGCCATGCATAATCTGGGTTGCAAGGTCAATGCCTATGAAGCGGACGCGATGCTCGAGGAGCTCCGCCGCGCCGGCATACGGATCGTGCCCTGGGAGAGCGCCGCAGCCGACATCTATATCATCAATACCTGCTCCGTCACAAACATCGCCGACCGGAAGTCGCGGCAGATGATTCATAAGGCCCGGAGCATGAATCCGGCGGCCGTCGTAATCGCAGCCGGCTGCTATGTACAGGCGCGCGCCGCGGAGCTTCAGATGGATACCGCGGTGGATATCCTCGTCGGTAATCAGGAGAAGGGCCGTCTGCTGTCGATTCTCGAGGCGTACTGGACGACCCACCCGGACAGGCTTCCAGCGTCCCTCCGTGCTTCCGGCGCTGATGCAGACGAGCGGCACGTATATACCGATCCGGAGGTCCGTGTGCCCGCCGCTTCGTCCGTGGACGCTGCCGCCGACCGGACTGCAGTGATCGATCAGGCGCAGGCGGACCGATCAAACGCTGCCTGCTTCGTGTCGGATATCGCAGAGCCACAGCCGTACGCGAAGCTCCGGGCCGGTGAGATCGCCGATCAGGGACGGGTCTTCATCAAGGTGCAGGATGGCTGCAATCAGTTCTGTGCCTACTGCATCATCCCATACGTGCGCGGACGCATCCGCTCGCGTTCCATCGAGGACACGGTGAAGGAGGTCGCAGATTTCGCCCGTCGCGGCTATCACGAGGTCGTGCTGACCGGCATCCACCTCTCTTCCTACGGCCTCGATTTCGATCATGCGAACTATGAATATGCGATGAACCATGAGATTCCGTCGACGCATCTCCTCGCACTGATCCGTGCGGTGGCGGCAGTACCGGGCATCGCGCGGGTTCGTCTCGGCAGCCTCGAGCCGCGTATCATCACGGAGTCGTTCGTCGAGGAGCTGCGGGCGATTCCGGAGCTATGCCCGCACTTCCACCTTTCGCTCCAGAGTGGTTCAGACCGCATCCTGGCAGCGATGAACCGGCACTATGATACGGCAGCCTTCCGTCACTCGGTCGCGCTTCTTCGTGCAGCCTGGCCCGAGATGGCGATCACAACGGATGTCATCGTCGGCTTTCCGGGGGAGAGTGAAGCGGATTTCGAGGATTCCTGTCGCTTCGTCGAGGAGATCGGCTTCTACGAGCTGCATGTTTTCAAGTACAGCCGGCGGCAGGGAACGGCGGCCGACCGCATGCCGGCGCAGCTTACGGATCGTGTGAAGTCCGAGCGCTCCGAACGACTGATGAAGCTTGACGCGCAGCAGTCCGAGGCCTTCCGCCGCCGCTTTCTCGGCCGGAACGAGGACGTGATTCCGGAGGAAATCGTCGAGATCGAGGGGCGCCCGTATCTTCGTGGCTATAACCGGTGCTATGTGCGCTATCTGATTCCTCTTTCGGATGCGGCAGAGGGAGCTTGTAAAATCGGCCAAATAATGCAGGTATGTGGACAGGAAATCTGTGGAGGATGTGTACTTGCATTGGTTTTATAAATGTTATAAAATTAATTGAGTTATTAAGAGGACGTGACAAAATGAATGATTTAGGCAGTACACAGATTATCCGACCGATGCAGGAGTGCGATCTGGATGTGACAGAGGTTCTGGCCCGTGTCTATGAGGCACTCACGGAAAAAGGCTATAATCCGATTAATCAGATCGTTGGATACATTATGTCGGGAGATCCGACGTACATTACCAGCCATAAGGGGGCGAGAAGCCTGATTATGAAGGTGGAACGCGACGAGATCATCGAAGAGCTGATGAAGACGTACGTGGACGCGAAGCTGAGCAGGTAATGTGTTGATGATGAAGAGTCTGTCCTGTGGGACAGACTCTTTTTGGGTAATGAAAAGAGGAGACCGGCATTCTGGCGCAGGAATCCCGTGAAGGGACCTGCGCGGGACGGCATCCACTCAGAACATACGGATAGGATAAGCATTTATGAGAATACTGGGACTCGATTACGGCTCGAAGACCGTCGGCGTCGCGATGACCGACGCGCTCGGCATGACGGTACAGCCGTATAAGACCATCCAGCGGGACCGGGAGTCGAAGCTTCGGCAGACCCTGTCTGAAATTGCAGAAATCGTCGAGCAGTACCAGATCAAGAAAATCGTGATGGGACTGCCTCTTAATATGGATGATACCGAGGGGGATCGCGCAGCGAAAACGAGAGACTTCGCAGAGAAGCTGAAGCTACGTGTGGCGGTTCCGATCGAGTTTACCGATGAGCGCCTCACCACGATGGAGGCAGAGGAAATCCTCGATCAGAGTGGTATCCCGCGGAGTGAGCAGAAGAAGGTGATCGATCAGGTCGCCGCACAGCTCATCCTGGAACAGTATCTGAGGGGCTGAGACCCTTCAAGGATAAACATCGACGTCGCATGCCGGGCTTCCGCGCGGGTGCGGCCATGAACATGACAAAGGAGCGGACATGGAAAATACTATCCGACTGACATCAGAAGATGGAAATCTGGAACTTGAGATCCTGGAGGAGACGACCGTCCAGGGCGTGAATTATATTCTGGTTACGGATGCACCGGAGGGTGAGGACGGCGAGTGCTACGTCATGAAGGACGTTTCCGGCCCGGAGGATGCAGAGGCAGACTACGAGTTTGTAGATGATCAGGAATCCGAAGCATTGATGCAGATCTTTTCTGCGCTCCTAGAAGGAGAAGGTATAACGATTGAGAAATCATGAACACACTGCCGGAGAGAAGGCAGCAGAAGTAAAAGAAGTAAAAAAAGTAAAAGAAGTAAATCATGCAGAGCTTCCTACCGGTGAGGCGGCGAAGCGTCCGACCCACCGCAGACGGAGGCGCCCATCCACGAAGGGCAGAGAGAGCACGCAGGACACCGAGAGCACGGCTGCTCTGCAGAGTGCGGCAGCGGACAGTGCGGTGAAGGAAGAGGCACCTGCAGCGAAGCGAAGCTCCACACGGAGACGAAGCACACGAAAAGCCGAGACACATGAGAATATGGTGAGTGCAGCGGCATCTGCAGCCGGTGCAGTCGTGGAGGTACCGGAACAGCAGAAGAGCGCCAGCCGAAGCCACCGCAGCAGCAGAAGAAAGAAGTCAGATGAAGTACAGATGAAGAAGAACGGCAGTATTAAGATCATTCCGCTCGGCGGACTCGATCAGATCGGCATGAACATTACCGCGTTTGAGAGTGATGACAGCATCATCATCGTGGACTGCGGGCTGGCTTTTCCATCCAACGATATGCTGGGGATCGACCTGGTCATCCCGGACATCTCCTATCTGAAGAGCCACATGTCGAAGATCAAGGGCTTCGTCATCACCCACGGACATGAGGACCACATCGGTGCGCTGCCATATGTTCTGCAGCAGATCAATGTGCCTGTGTATGGAACACGGCTGACGCTTGCACTCATCGAGGGAAAGCTGCGTGAGCGCGGACTCGACCGCCTGGTGAAGCTGAACGTACAGGCCTTCGGTGATATCGTCGACTTCGGCGATATCAAGGTGGAGTTCATCAAGACGAATCACTCCATCCAGGATGCAGCCGCGCTCGCGATCTTCACACCGGCCGGTACCATCGTTCACACCGGCGACTTCAAGGTCGACTATACACCGGTCTTCGGTGATCCGATCGATCTGCAGCGCTTCGCTGAGCTCGGTAAGGAAGGCGTCCTGGCGATGATGTCTGATTCGACGAATGCGGAGAAGCCGGGATCTACGATGTCGGAGCGCACCGTCGGGGGTACCTTCGAGCGTATCTTTGCCGAGCACCAGCAGAACCGTATCATCGTGGCGACCTTTGCGTCGAACGTCGATCGTGTACAGCAGATCATCAATACCGCCGCGAAGTATAAGCGGAAGGTCGTGGTGGAGGGTCGTTCCATGGTGAATGTCATCACCGTAGCGTCCGAGCTTCACTATATCGATATCCCAGAGGGTACCCTCATCAGCATCGATGAGCTGAAGAGCTATCCGGATGAGCAGACCGTACTGATCACGACTGGATCTCAGGGTGAGTCCATGGCGGCACTGAGCCGTATGGCGAGCGGTATGCACCGGAAGATTCATATCAAGCCGAACGATGTTGTCGTGCTTTCATCTCACCCAATTCCTGGTAACGAGCTCGCGGTGGATAAGGTCATCAACGAGCTGAGTATGCTTCATGCACAGGTCATCCTGCAGGATACCCACGTATCCGGCCATGCCTGCGGCGAGGACCTCAAGCTCCTGTACTCGCTCGTCAAGCCGGAGTTCGCGATTCCGATCCACGGCGAGTATCATATGCGGGATACCGCATCACGTCTCGCCGCCTCGGTCGGTGTCGAGCGTGACCACTGTCTCATGATCGAGAACGGTGACGTACTGGAGCTCACGACACGAAGCGGAAAGTCGGAGGCACTGATCAAGGATCATGTCCAGGCCGGTGGCGTCTTCGTCGATGGTCTCGGTGTCGGCGATGTCGGAAACATCGTCATCCGCGATCGTCAGAACCTGGCGCAGAACGGTATCATCGTCGTCGTACTGACGCTCGAGAAGTATTCAGGTCACCTGCTGGCTGGTCCGGACCTCGTGTCGCGTGGCTTCGTCTATGTACGGGAGTCCGAGGACCTCATGGAGGAGGCACGCGTACAGGTGCAGGATGCGGTCGATGACTGCCTCGTACGCCACGTGAACGACTGGGGCAAGATTAAAAATATCATCAAGGATTCGCTGTCTGACTTTCTCTGGAAGAAGATCAAGCGTGATCCGGTGATCCTTCCGATCATTATGGAGGTTTAAGGCATGCGCCGAAACGATTCCGTGTCCAGGACAGCCGGCTTCATCACCGGCATGGCCTGGCGCGTTATTCTGATTGCAGCCATCATTTTCCTGCTGCTGCAGGGGATCAGGGTGGCGTACAGCTATGGTCACGGACTGTTCTATGAGCATGCCCTGGCTGGTGCCGGTGCACCGGAGCAGGCGTTCGTCATCACCGATGGCGAGAGCTTGGACCGGCTTGCGAAAGACCTTGAGGAGGCCGGGCTGATCGATAATCGTCAGGCCTTCGTGCTGCAGGCGCATCTCTATGAACTCGAGATCGAACCTGGAAGCTATACACTGAGCCCGTCGATGACGGTGGTCGACATCATCGAGCACCTGAGTCAGGAGGGCACGAAGAACAAGGAGCTGGCGGATAAGAATCTGCTGGCAGCACAGGAAAGTACAGCGGCAGCGGAAGAGACCGGTGCGGACGGTACGGAAATCATCGGCGGTACGGAGGACGAAAACCTCATCCAGCAGGATGCGGCCCGTGCCATGACAACAGCAGATAGTGAGGAAAAGAACCCTTGATTACGGATGAACGGCTTGTGAATTATATTCATTCACTGGAACCGGATCGTAGTGAGCTTCTTGAAACCATCAGAGCAGAAGCGCTCGCAGCGGAAATCCCGATTATCCGGGATGAAACGGCAGCGCTTCTTAAGTGTTTCATGAGGATGCTTCGACCGAAGCGGATTCTGGAGATCGGTGCGGCGGTCGGCTACTCCGCCCTCTGCATGGAAGAGGCCTGCGACGGGCAGGCGGAGCTGCTGACGGTGGAGAGCTATCCACCGAGAATCGAAGCGGCGACATGGAACTTCGCGCGCAGCCCGTACCGGGATCGCATCACGCTGGTTCCGGGGGATGCGGGTGCACTGCTCCGACGCCTGGTTGAGGAGGGGCAGCACTTCGATTTTATTTTTATGGATGCGGCGAAGGCGCAGTATATCGTCTGGCTGCCGGACATCCTCCGACTGATGTCGCCGGGCAGCGTGCTCGTCAGCGACAATATCCTGCAGGACGGCAGCATCATCGAGAGCCGTTACCAGGTGGAGCGGAGGGACCGCACCATCCATACCCGCATGCGGGAGTATCTCTTCCGCCTGAAGCATGAAGAGGCACTGGAAACCGCGATCCTGCCGGTCGGCGATGGCGTGTCGATCAGTGTTCGAAAATAAAACACATAGATAAACGTCGCATCGATGAGTGTCAGATGGATGCACATCGAGTAGATGATGTCAGATAGATGGAGAGAGCATATGCTGAAAGAAACAGAGCTTTTGATTCCGGCAGGTTCGCTGGACGTATTAAAGACCGCCGTGAACTATGGGGCGAATGCCGTTTACTTAGGCGGTGAGGCCTTCGGTCTTCGGGCCAATGCAAAAAACTTTACACTGGAGGAGATCCGCGAGGGTGTCGCCTACGCACATGCACATCAGGTGAAGGTTTTCGTCACCGCGAACATCTTCGCCCATAATTACGACCTCGATGGTGTGCGTACCTACTTCCAGGAGCTGGCGGAGACCTGCATCGATGCGGTGCTGATCGCGGACCCGGGTGTGTTTATGATCGCGAAGGAGGTCCTTCCGGCGTCCATCGAGCTGCATATCTCGACCCAGGCGAACAACACGAACTGGCAGACCTTCCTCTTCTGGTGGCAGCTCGGCGCGAAGCGGGTCGTCTGTGCACGTGAATTGAGCCTGAACGAGATCCGGGAGCTGCGTCGTCATATTCCGGAGGAGATGGACATCGAGGCCTTCGTGCATGGTGCGATGTGCATGTCCTATTCCGGGCGCTGCATGTTGAGTAATTTCCTGACCGGTCGCGATGCGAACCGGGGTGCCTGCACACATCCGTGTCGCTGGAAGTACAGTCTCGTCGAGGAGACCCGTCCGGGTGAGTATTTTCCGGTGGTTGAGAACGAGCGTGGCACCTATATCTTTAACTCGAAGGATCTCTGCATGATCGAGCATATTCCAGAGCTGATCGAGGCCGGCATCGATTCACTGAAGATCGAGGGCCGTATGAAGACCGCGCTCTATGTTGCGACGGTCGCACGGACCTATCGCAAGGCCATCGATGATTATAAGGAGAGCGAAGAAAAGTACCGCGCCAACATGGAGTGGTACAAGCAGGAAATCGCGAAGTGTACCTACCGTGAGTTTACGACGGGCTTCTACTATGGACGTCCGACGCAGGATGATCATATCTATGACAGCAACACCTATGTGACGGGTTCCATCTACCTCGGCACGATCCGTGAGAGCGATGCAGAGGGCTGGAGCTACCTCGAGCAGAAGAACAAGTTCTCCGTGGGAGAGCAGCTCGAGATCATGAAGCCGGATGGCCGGGATCTGCCGATCACGGTGCTGGAGATCCGGGATGCGGCGACCGATGTCGAACAGACATCCTGCTCGCATGCCTGTCAGCAGCTGAAGGTGCGCTTCAGTACAGCTCCGGAGGCCGGCGATATCATCAGAAAGGAAAGCGCTGAGAAGCAGGCGCTTGACTAACGCGTATGGAAGGAATTTTCATCGTTCTGGGGGTCGCGTCCCTGCTGTATGTGATCGCGATCATCATGATTCATGGACTGACCAGCTTTCTATGGTTCTGGCCGCTTTTTGCAGCGGTCCAGTTCCTTATGTTTGCACTGGTACGCTATGTCCGCAGAAAACAGCGGGAGAAGAAGCGGATCCATCCAGGCCCCTTCGTGTTCATCTTTACGAGCTATGGTCTCTGGATGCTGGTGCTGCTCGCGCTTCTCGGCACGATCTTCTTTAATGCACATACGGTCGAGCAGAAGAACCTCGACTATGTGATCGTGATGGGGGCAGATCTCGTCGATAACCGGATCTCACCGTCACTGAAGAAGCGTCTGGACTGTGCCGTCGCGTATGCGAAGGAAAATCCGGACACCATCTTCGTGCTGTCCGGCGGCCGGAGCGATTATGATCGAAGCACCGAAGCGACGGTCATGTACTACTACATGATCAAGGCCGGCATCCCGGAGAACCGTCTTCTGCTCGAGTTCTACTCCCACTCCACGCAGGAGAAGATCGGCTTCTCGCTTCGAACGATACAGCAGGATCAGGAGGCCCGTCTCCGGGAAAGAGCGAAGACGCACCCGGGACTTATGGTGCCGCTGCGCGGTACAGACGGGGAGGAAATCGGGGTCATCCTGGGGGAGGAAAAGCCGATCACCCTCGGGATCATCACCTCCGAGTTTAATCTCTTCCGGGCCTGCCGCATCGCGGCGCGCTTCGGCTATCCGGATGCCTGTCCGATGGCGACCGAGACGAGTGAACTGATGCTCGTTCACCTGAGCGTTCGGGAAGCCATCGCGGTCTTCAAGGATCGTCTGATCGGAAATATATAGAAAAAGAGGAAGCTGAATGAAGAATTATGAGCTGATCGAGACCAGAAGGATCGATGAACTTTCGACCGATGCGTGCATCTACCGTCATACGAAGAGCGGTGCCCGCATCTTTACCATGAAGAACACGGATGACAATAAGGTCTTCAGTATCGCCTTTCGCACCCCGGCGGAGGACAGCACCGGCGTGGCCCACATCACGGAGCACTCCGTGCTGTGCGGATCTGCGAAGTTTCCGCTGAAGGATCCGTTTGTGGAGCTTGCAAAGGGCTCCCTCAACACCTTCCTGAACGCTATGACGTATCCGGATAAGACCGTGTATCCGGTTGCCTCCCGCAACGAGAAGGACTTCGAGCATCTGATGGATGTCTACCTCGACGCGGTGTTCCATCCGAACTGCGTCGAGGATCCGCGTATCCTCCAGCAGGAGGGCTGGCACTATGAGATGATGGACGAGCAGGATGCGCTTCGCTATAACGGCGTCGTCTACAACGAGATGAAGGGTGTCTTCTCGAACCCGGAGTCGGTGCTCGAGCGCTACATCATGAACGCCCTCTTCCCGGATACCTGCTACGCGAACGAGTCCGGCGGTGATCCGGCGGTGATCCCGGAGCTTAGCTTCGACCAGTTCCGCGCGTTCCATGCGCGCTACTATCATCCGTCCAATGCCTACATCATCCTGTACGGCGATATGGATATGGAGAAGAAGCTCGCGTGGCTCGATGAGGCCTACCTCTCGGAGTTCGATGCGATCGATCCGGATTCCGATATCCCGCTGCAGCCGGCGTTTACCGAGCTCCATGAGGAGGAAATCGCGTATTCCGTCGGAGCGCATGAGTCGCTCACAAAAAATACCTACCTCGCCTGGAACGTCGTGGTGGATGCACTCGATAATAAGCGGAACCTCGCCCTCGATATCCTGGACTATGTGCTGCTTTCCTCACCGGGTGCGCCGCTCAAGCAGGCCCTCGTCGAGGCCGGTATCGGAGATGATATCTTCGGCGGCTTCGAGGATGGTATCCGCCAGCCGTATTTTTCTGTCTGTGCGAAGGGCGCGGATGCGAAGGATAAGAAGCGCTTCCTCTCCATCATCGACACGACCCTCCGGAAGCTGGTGAAGGAGGGCCTCGACCAGCAGGCGATCCTCGCCGCCATCAATCATGATGAGTTCCAGTACCGTGAGGCGGACTACGGACGTTCACCGAAGGGCCTCGTCTATGCACTGACTGCGATGGATACCTGGCTCTATGGCCGGGAACCATGGGAGTATCTCTTCTGTACGCAGTGCTATCAGGAGCTCCGCGAGGACGCGAAGCATGGCTACTTCGAGAAGCTGATCGCAGAGTGTCTGCTGGACAATCCGCATGCAGCCCTCGTGATCTGTAAGCCGGAGCGCGGGCTCACCGAGAAACGGGAGCAGGCGCTCGCGAAGAAGCTGGCGACGATGAAAAAAGGGATGACACAGGCGGAGCGGATCGCCTGCATTGACCAGACGAAGGCGCTGAAGGCTTATCAGGAGGAACCGACCTCCGACGAAAACCTCCGGAAGCTTCCGCTGCTCAGCATCTCTGATATCGGAAAGCAGGCCGAGCGCTATCACTGGGAGGAGAAGCGGGTGGAGGATACTCTGCTGCTCGAGACGAGTCGGGATACCCGCGGCGTGATGTATCTCCGCTTGAATTTCAATACGCAGTGCCTCACCGAGGAGGAGCTGCCGTACGCTGGTTTCCTGAAGACCGTGCTCGCGTATATGGATACGAAGCAGCATAGCTTCCAGGACCTGTCCTCGGATGTTCTGCTGCATACCGGCGGCATGAACTTCGATATGAACGCGTATCCGGACCTCGATCACTATAATCACTATACCGGCATCTTCAGTGTGGAGGTGAAGCTGCTCTACGAGCACCTGGACCGTGTCCTCGCACTGATCCGTGAGATCCTGCATACGACGAAGTTCGAGGATACGAAGCGGATGGCGGAGATCCTCGCGGAGGCCCGCTCCCGGGAGCGGATGAAGATCGAGGGCGCCGGCCACAGCTATGCCGTGAACCGTGCAAGCGCCTGCTTCTCCGGCACCGGACGATACCAGGATCTCGTGGGCGGCATCAGCTACTACCACTTCATCAACCGCGTCGCGGATGCCTTCCATGCGGATCCGACGACCCTCGGCCGGAAGCTCTGGGAGATCGCGGATAAGCTGTTCCGCCTTGAGAACATGTTTGTGTCGATAACGGCGGAGCCACAGGGCATCGCGGCGTTCGAGCAGATCTATCCGACATGGAAGGAAAACTACCGCCGTGATCTTCGCGAGAAGGAGCTGCTCCGCGAGGTACTGGATGCGGACTATATCGCCGGTACCCATACAGAAGCCGATGAAGAAAAGCCGCAGCTCATCCTCCACGGCAGCCGGAACGAGGGCTTCCGAACCCCGTCCCAGGTAAATTATGTCGCCAGGGCCGGCTGGTACGATCCGACGAAGCATCCGTATACCGGTGCCCTGCGCGTACTGAAGATGATTCTGAACTACGACTATCTCTGGCTCAATCTCCGTGTGAAGGGCGGCGCCTATGGCTGCATGGCCGGCTTCGGCCGCTCCGGTGAGGGCTATCTCTGCTCCTACCGGGATCCGCATATTCAGGAGACCCTGGCCTGCTATGAGGCGCTTCCGGCGTATATCCGGAGCTTCAGCGCAAGCGAGCGGGATATGACGAAGTACATCATCGGCGCCATCAGTGAGCTGGATACGCCGCGTACGAACGCCAATGTTGCCGCCCTCAGCGTCAGCGCCTTCCTCTCCCATGTGTCGAACGAGGCACTGCAGCGAGAGCGCGACCAGGTGCTCGCGACGACGGTAGAGGATATCCGCGCACTTTCGGACTATGTGGAGGCGGTGCTGGCGACCGGTGCCGGCTGCACCATCGGCAGTGGAACAGAAATCGATGCCCATCAGGATCTCTTCCTGACAACAGAGGAGCTTTTTAAATGATCAAGACAGGCTTTGTGGCGCTCGTGGGGCGCCCGAATGTAGGAAAATCAACCTTGATGAATCACGTGATCGGCCAGAAGATCGCCATCACCTCGGAGAAGCCACAGACGACCCGTGGCCGTATCCAGACGGTCTATGACGACGAACGCGGCCAGATCATCTTTCTCGACACGCCGGGTATTCACAAGGCGGCCAATAAGCTCGGCGAGTACATGGACCATGTGGCGGAGAAAACCCTCGAGGACGTCGATGTTATCGTCTGGCTCGTGGAGCCGACCACCTATATCGGCGCCGGTGAGCAGCACATCGCGGAGGTGATGAAGAAGTACGACAAGCCGAAGATCCTCGTGATCAATAAGATCGATACCCTGAAGGATCCGGCGGTCGAGCTGACGGCGGCCATCGAGAAGTATCGTGACCTTATGGAGTTCACAGAGATCGTTCCGGTCTCTGCCGCGCGTGCCCGAAACATTGACGAACTGAAAAAGGTGATTTTTCAGTACCTTCCGGAAGGGCCTCGTTACTATGATGAGGATACCGTGACCGACCAGACGATGCGTGAGATCGCGGGTGAGCTGATCCGTGAGCAGGCGCTTCGGAAGCTGAAGGATGAGGTGCCACATGGCATCGCGGTGCTGATCGACGAGATGCACCAGCGGAAGACCGGCATCTGGGACATCAAGGCGACCATCGTCTGCGAGCGGGATGCGCATAAGGGTATCATCATCGGAAAGGGCGGCGCGATGCTGAAGCGCATCGGTACCGGTGCCCGTATCCAGATCGAGCGTATGACGGAGGATAAGGTGAATCTCCAGCTTTTCGTCAAGGTACGAAAGGACTGGCGTGATTCGGATACCTTCCTGAAGAACTACGGCTTTAAGGACGAGACCTGAGCGCCATGCAGGAGGAACTTGTTTTTCACGGGCTGGTGCTGAACTCGGCCTCGTCCCGTGATTTTGATAAGCGGCTCTGTGTTCTCACGAAGGAGCAGGGAAAGATCACCGTCTGGGCGTCGGGCGCGAAGAAGCCGGGTTCCCCGCTCATGGCGGCGACACGGAATTTCGTCTTCGGTGCGTTCAGCGTGACGAAGGGAAGGGCCGGCTATAATCTCCGCTCGGTGAAGGTGAACGAGTATTTCGAGGACATCGCGCTGGATCTCGTCAACGCCTGCTACGGTTCGTATCTGCTGGAGCTGGCGGAGCTCGTCGCCCAGGAGAATCTTCCGGCGGAGGAGCTGGTGAATCTCATCTACCTGTCGCTCCGGGCGATTCTGAAGGAGAGTATCCCGAACGAGCTGGTACGGCGTATCTACGAGCTTCGGGTGCTCCTTTTAAATGGCGAGTACACAGAGCTTCCGCCACTCGAGGCCTCCGACGCCTGCTGCTATGCCTGGCAGTATGTACTGGAGTCGCCGCTCACGAAGCTCTACACCTTCACGCTGACCCCGGGCGTACTCATCGAGTTTTCGCAGAACGTGGATCTCGTGCTCCGCGACGCGTTGCCGTACCACTTCCGCTCGCTCGATATCCTGAAAGCACTGTGACGCGACGTCTGTTTGTACGGGCGCAAAAACAGGCAGGGGCTGGATTTTTCGACGGTCCCGATGTATAGTTGGATGAAGCGTCTATCGGCGCAGTACTGATTAACTTTATTCTTGGTCGCACTCCGGCGACAGAAAGAGGAAAACATGCCAAAGAATTACACCATGGACACCATCGTTTCTCTTGCGAAGTCAAGAGGTTTTGTTTATCCGGGTTCTGAGATCTACGGTGGTCTCGCAAATACCTGGGACTACGGCAATCTCGGCGTTGAGTTAAAGAACAACGTAAAGAGAGCCTGGTGGAAGAAATTTATTCAGGAGTCCAAATATAACGTCGGTATCGACTGCGCGATCCTGATGAATCCGCAGACCTGGGTCGCATCCGGACATCTCGCATCCTTCTCCGATCCGCTGATGGACTGTAAGGAGTGTCACGAGCGTTTCCGTGCAGATAAGCTGATCGAGGATTTCGCAGAGGCAAACGGTATCGATATCGGTGGTTCCGCGGATGCGATGTCGAAGGAAGAGATGGAAGCATTCATCGAGGAACATCAGGTTCCATGTCCTACCTGCGGTAAGCATAACTTCACCGGTATCCGTCAGTTCAACCTTATGTTCAAGACCTTCCAGGGCGTTACAGAGGATGCGAAGAATGCCGTATATCTCCGTCCGGAGACCGCACAGGGTATCTTCGTAAACTTCAAGAATGTACAGCGTTCTTCCCGTAAGAAGCTTCCGTTTGGTATCGGTCAGATCGGTAAGTCCTTCCGTAACGAGATCACACCGGGTAACTTTACCTTCCGTACGAGAGAGTTCGAGCAGATGGAGCTCGAGTTCTTCTGTAAGCCGGATACGGACCTCGAGTGGTTTGCATACTGGAAGCAGTTCTGCCTTGACTGGCTGCTTTCGCTCGGCATTCCGAAGGATATGCTTCGTGCCAGAGACCACTCTCCGGAGGAGCTCTGCTTCTATTCGAAGGCAACCACCGATCTCGAGTTCACCTTCCCGTTTGGCTGGGGTGAGCTCTGGGGTATCGCGGACAGAACCGATTACGATCTCGGACAGCACGAGAAGACCTCCGGTCAGGATATGACCTACTTCGATGAGGAGACCAACACGCATTACATCCCGTATGTTATTGAGCCGTCCCTCGGTGCGGATCGTGTCACCCTTGCCTTCCTCTGCGCAGCATATGATGTGGAAGAGCTGGAGGGTGGCGATGAGCGTACCGTCCTTCGTTTCCATCCGGCCATCGCACCTGTAAAGGTAGGTATCCTTCCGCTTTCGAAGAAGCTGGCAGAGCCGGCACAGGCCATCCATGATGAGCTTGCGAAGTACTGGAACGTCGAGTACGACGACCGTGGAAACATCGGTAAGCGTTACAGAAGACAGGATGAGATCGGTACACCGTACTGCGTAACCTATGATTTCGATTCGGAGAACGATCACTGCGTCACGATCCGTGAGCGTGATTCCATGGCACAGGAGCGTATTCCGATCGATCAGCTGAAGAGCTACTTCGAGGAGAAGCTCGCATTCTAAGTTTTTATAGCGTCTGAATAGAGGCCCATCCCGGGATTCGGGGTGGGCCTTTTGGTAAACGGAGTGTTTGGGCTCTCGACGGAGGTTTACTTCACAAATTCGTAACATATGGAAATTATAATATAATCCTGTATAGTAGAAGAGGATTGAAACAGGAGAGAATGCTTATGAAGCATATAGGACTGATGGGGCGTGTGGGCGTCAGCTTCTTCGTCAGCACGGTGCTGCCACTGGTGCTGATGTTTCTGATGTTCCGCGGAGACATCACGATGGGAACGAATATGGCGATTCTGATTCTTGCAGGTCTTTTTCTGATCTGCTGGATCTATATGGGGATCGTGCGTCCGGTCGATGAGCTGAAGGCGGCGGCGAAGCGCATCGAGTCCGGAGATCTCGATTTCACGCTGGAAGCAGAGACGAACGACGAGTTCGGTGAGCTGATGCAGGCCTTCGATGAGATGCGGATTCGTCTCAAGGAAACCCAGGAGGAGAAGATACGAAACGATACAGCCAACCGTGAGCTGGTCTCCAACATTGCCCATGATCTGAAGACGCCGCTGACGGCGATCAAGGGCTACAGCGAGGGCCTGCTCGATGGGGTCGCCAGCAGTCCGGAGATGCAGCGGAAGTATATTCGGACCATCAACAACAAGGCGGCGGAGATGGATCGCCTGATCGACGAGCTGCGCTACTATGTGAAGGTCGAGTCGGATAAGATCCCGTATGATTTTCAGCATATCTGTGTGAAGGATTATTTCCAGGACTGTGCGGAGGAGATCGGACTCGATATGGATTCGCAGGGAATCCGATTCAGCTATCGCAATACGATCGACCCGGAGGTGGAGATGATCGCGGATCCGGAGCAGCTCCGGAAGGTGATCAGTAACATCATTTCGAATTCTGTGAAATATATGGATAAGGAAGAAAAGGAGATCGCGCTGAGTCTGGAGGATGCCGGGGATTTCATCCAGGTGAATATTCGGGATAACGGAAAGGGCATCTCCCGCTCGGATCTGCCGTATATTTTCCAGCGTTTCTTCCGGGCGGACAGCTCGCGCAATTCGATGAAGGGGGGATCCGGTATCGGCCTTTCCATTGTGAAGAAGATCATAGAGGACAGTGGCGGACGGATCTGGGCGAGCTCGAAGGAGGGCGAGGAAACCACGATTCATTTCGTTTTACGTAAATACATCAAGAGCCCGAAGGAGGCGTAAACTATGGATGAGGATAAGAAGAACATACTGATTATAGAGGATGAGCAGTCGATTGCGGAGCTGGAGCGGGATTATCTGGAGATTTCCGGCTTTTCCGTCGATATCGCATCCGATGGTGATACCGGTCTTCAGAAGGCACTGGAGGGCGACTATGCACTCATCATCCTGGATCTGATGCTGCCGGGAAAGGACGGCTTCCAGGTATGTAAGGAGGTCCGGGAGATGAAGGATATACCGATCATCATCGTTTCTGCACGGAAGGATGATATCGATAAGATCCGAGGGCTTGGTCTCGGTGCCGATGATTATGTGACGAAGCCGTTTTCTGCTTCGGAGATGGTGGCACGGGTGAAGGCGCACATGGCACGGTATGCACGTCTCGTCGGCAGCGGCCGGGAGGAGAGCGGGGTCATCGAGATTCATGGACTGAAGATCGATCCGAGTGCCCGCCGCGTATTCGTGAACGGAGAGGAGCGGACCTTTACGACGAAGGAGTTCGACCTTCTCTGCTTCCTCGCCTCGCATCCGAATCATGTATACACGAAGGCGGAGCTCTTCAAGGAGATCTGGAAGATGGATTCCGTCGGTGACATCGCGACCGTCACGGTGCATATCAAGAAGATCCGCGAGAAGATCGAGATGGATTCTGCGAAGCCACAGTATATCGAAACCATCTGGGGTGTCGGATACCGCTTTAAGGTCTGACCGTGAGCTGTCCAGATTTATAAAGCCTTTGAAATTCTTTGATTTACGATGGAATTTCTTAGGCTTTTTTGTGTGGGAAAAATAATTCACGATGTAAACGTTTACATTTTCTGTTCAGACTTTACTAACAATTTTTCCTAAAGTATAATTCGAATAGAGATTTTTCCTCGACATGGGTTAAATCGTATGAGTCGTTTTGCAGAGATCGCCGTCCATGTGTACGGCCTTTTTTTAAGAGATGCACTCATCAACATACATAGGATTAGGAGGATAAGCGATGGCTAAGAAATGGGTTTACTTGTTCACGGAGGGTAACGCAGACATGCGTGAGCTTCTGGGTGGTAAGGGTGCAAACCTTGCAGAGATGACCAATATCGGTCTCCCGGTTCCACAGGGCTTCACCATCACGACAGAGGCCTGCACACAGTACTACGAGGACGGTCGTGAGATCAATGCGGAGATCATGGGTCAGATCGACGAGCATATCGAAAAGATGGAGGAGATTACCGGTAAGAAGTTCGGTGATCACGAGAATCCGCTTCTGGTATCGGTACGTTCCGGTGCACGTGCTTCCATGCCGGGTATGATGGACACCATTCTGAACCTTGGTCTTAACGAGGACGTTGTAAAGGTTCTTTCTGAGAAGTCCGGTAACCCACGTTGGGCATGGGATTCCTACAGAAGATTTATTCAGATGTACTCAGATGTCGTTATGGAAGTTTCCAAGAGCGAGTTTGAGAAGCTGATCGATAAGAAGAAGGAAGAGAAGGGTGTAAAGCTCGATGTCGAGCTGAGCGCAGAGGATCTTCATGATCTCGCAGAGCAGTTCAAGGCGAAGTATAAGGAAGCACTCGGTGAGGACTTCCCGGCAGACCCGAAGGCACAGCTCTATGGCGCAATCAAGGCCGTATTCCGTTCATGGGATAACCCACGTGCAAACGTTTATCGTCGTGACAATGATATCCCATATTCCTGGGGTACTGCTGTAAACGTACAGTCCATGGCATTCGGTAACATGGGTGATGACTGTGGTACCGGTGTAGCCTTCACGAGAGATCCGGCTACCGGTGCAAAGGGCCTCTTCGGTGAGTTCCTTACGAACGCACAGGGCGAGGACGTTGTCGCAGGTGTTCGTACGCCGATGCACATCCAGGAGATGGAGCAGAAGTTCCCGGAGGCATTCGCAGAGTTCGTAAAGGTATGCGAGACCCTCGAGAAGCATTATAGAGATATGCAGGATATGGAGTTTACCGTTGAGCACGGTAAGCTGTACATGCTGCAGACCAGAAATGGTAAGAGAACCGCACAGGCTGCGCTGAAGATCGCCTGCGACCTCGTAGATGAGGGCATGAGAAGCGAGAAGGAAGCCGTTGCGATGATCGATCCACGTAACCTCGATACACTTCTTCACCCGCAGTTCGATAAGGATGCGCTGAAGGCAGCGGTTCCGATGGGTAAGGGCCTCGGTGCTTCCCCAGGAGCGGCATGTGGTAAGGTCGTCTTCACTGCAGAGGATGCAGAGGCATGGAACGCACGTGGCGAGAAGGTGATTCTCGTTCGTCTCGAGACTTCCCCAGAGGATATCACAGGTATGAAGTCTTCCGAGGGTATCCTGACCGTTCGTGGCGGTATGACCAGCCATGCAGCCGTTGTTGCCCGTGGTATGGGTGAGTGCTGCGTATCCGGCTGCGGTGATATCGTGATGGATGAGGAGAACAAGAAGTTCACACTCGGCGGAAAGACCATCAAGGAGGGAGATTTCATTTCCATCGATGGTACAACCGGTAACATCTACGAGGGTAAGATCGCTACCGTAGATGCTCAGATTTCCGGCGACTTCGGTCGTATCATGGGCTGGGCTGATAAGTATAGAAAGCTCGGCGTAAGAACCAACGCGGATACACCGCGCGATGCTGCAAAGGCACGTGAGCTCGGTGCGGAGGGTATCGGTCTCTGCCGTACAGAGCACATGTTCTTCGACCCGGAGAGAATCGAAGCATTCCGTGAGATGATCTGCTCGGATACGGTAGAAGAGCGTGAGAAGGCACTCGAGAAGATCGAGCCGTATCAGCAGGATGATTTCAAGCAGCTCTTCGAGTCCATGGAAGGCAACCCGGTTACCATTCGTTTCCTGGATCCGCCTCTTCATGAGTTCGTTCCGACCACGGAGCCGGAGATCAAGGCACTTGCAGAGAAGATGGGCAAGACGGTTGAGCAGATCAAGGCGATCATTACCGGTCTCCATGAGTTCAACCCGATGATGGGTCACAGAGGATGTCGTCTGACCGTAACCTATCCTGAGATCGCAGTTATGCAGACACAGGCGATCATCCGTGCAGCCATCGAGGTAAAGAAGGCACATGCTGACTGGAACCTCGTTCCGGAGATCATGATTCCGCTCGTTGGCGAGGTGAAGGAGTTCAAGTTCGTGAAGGACATCGTCGTAAAGACCGCAGACGAGGAAATCGCAGCGGCTGGCGTTGAGCTCAAGTATGAGGTTGGTACCATGATCGAGATCCCGAGAGCCGCTCTTACAGCTGACGAGATCGCTGCAGAGGCTGATTTCTTCTGCTTCGGTACAAACGACCTTACACAGATGACCTTCGGCTTCTCACGTGATGATGCCGGTAAGTTCCTGAACAGCTACTATGACACCAAGATCTACGAGCAGGATCCGTTCGCAAAGCTCGATCAGAAGGGTGTTGGTAAGCTCATGGATATGTCACTGAAGCTTGGTAAGCCGGTGAACCCGAACCTCCACTGCGGTATCTGCGGCGAGCACGGCGGCGATCCTTCTTCTGTAGAGTTCTGCCACAACATCGGCCTCGACTATGTATCTTGCTCACCGTTCCGTGTACCGGTAGCAAGACTTGCAGCAGCACAGGCTGAGATCAACAATCCGAGAAAGTAATTTCACAGGATCGTGGATTAAATAAGTGATGATAAACACCGGAGACTGTCCTCGACATTCTCCGGTGTTTTATATCGTGCACAGGTATGGACAGGGGGGAATTATGGCTGGAGATCATAGCGGACTAAATAAAGAAGAAATGAAAAACATCGCGCTGATCGGTTTTATGGGTGCCGGAAAAACGACAGTATCACATGCACTCAGAGCACTGTATGGACTGACAGAGATCGATACGGATCAGGAAATCGTGCGCCAGGAGGGACGCCCGATTACGGAGATTTTTGCGACGGATGGAGAGGCGTATTTCCGGCAGCTTGAGCACGACGTGGTGCTGCGTTTTCAGGATGTGCATGCGGCGGTGATCTCCTGTGGCGGGGGTCTCGTGATGAATCCGGAAAATGTTAAAAATCTGCGTACATCCTGCATCATTGTTTTTCTGACGGCGACCCCGGAGACGACGCTCCTTCGGGTGAAGGATTCTGCGGATCGTCCGATCCTGAACGGACATATGGATGTCGCGTATATCCGTATGTTGCAGGAGAAGCGCCGGCCGGCGTATGAGGCGGCAGCGGATATATGCGTCGCGACGGACGGGAAGGATGTGGAGACGATCTGCTGTGAAATTATGCAGAAAATGAAGGATTTCTCATAATTATATAAATAGTACAGGACCGCGTTATTGTGTTGAAAAGTGCGCAATAACGCGGTTTTTGTATGCTGCTTTTGGCGCTTATTCTGCGCCAGTTTATAATTTTTTTATAATTTTGTTGCGAAATTAACGAAGCTATAATATAATTTTCACGAATAAGACATATTCTACTCGCGAATAATCGTCATGTTTTACACAGATTGTGAGGATAGAAAATGAATCATCAGGAAGTGAATAAGGAACTGCTCCATTTTCTGGATCATAGCCCGAATGCATTTTATGCAGTAGCCAATATGCAGAAGGAACTCGAGGACGCCGGTTTCACCCGCCTCTATGAGGGCTGCCCGTGGACACTGTCCGAGGGCCATGGCTACTATGTGACACGGAACGATTCGGCCATCATCGCCTTTCGTATACCGGAGGGTGAGTATAAGGGCTTCCAGATCATGGCGAGCCACTGCGATTCACCGGTTTTTAAGATCAAGACGAACGCAGAGATCGTCGTGGACAACAGCTATGTCAAGCTGAATGTCGAGAAGTATGGCGGTATGCTCTGTGCACCATGGCTGGATCGTCCGCTTTCCGTTGCCGGTCGTGTAGTCGTTCAGACGGAGGAGGGCATCGCGACGAAGCTGGTCAATGTTGATCGGGATCTTCTCATCATTCCGAACGTGGCGATCCATATGAATCGTCAGGTCAATGACGGTTATGCATTTAATGCACAGGTGGATATGCTGCCGCTGTTCTGTGAGCAGGGTGAGGAGAAGAACCAGTTCATGCAGCTGATCGCAGACGAGGCAGCTGTGCAGGTGGAGGACATCCTGGATACGGATCTCTTCCTGTATAACCGCATGAAGGGAACGACGCTCGGCCTCCATGGCGAGTTCATCGCAAGTGGACGTCTGGATGATCTCCAGTGTGCATTTGCATCTCTGAAGGGCTTCCTCGCGGCCGAGCTGAAACAGTCCATCGCTGTTCACTGTGTCTATGATAACGAGGAGGTCGGCTCCGGTACGAAACAGGGTGCCGCCAGCACCTTCCTGAAAGATACACTCCAGCGCATCAGCCGCGCGATGGGACGCAGCGAGGAGCAGTACCTCATGAGCATCGCTTCGAGCTTCATGGTATCTGCAGATAATGCACATGCCGTGCATCCGAACCATGCCGAGAAGGCAGATCCGACCAACCGCCCGTATATGAACCGGGGAATCGTCATCAAGTACAGCGCGAACCAGAAGTATACGACCGATGGTGTTTCCGGCGCTGTGATGCGCGCGATCTGTAAGAAGGCAGCTGTGCCATGTCAGACCTTCACCAACCGCTCCGATATGCTCGGCGGCTCGACGCTGGGAAATATTTCGCAGGCGCAGGTTGCGCTGAACACCGTCGATATCGGACTGCCACAGCTCGCGATGCACTCTCCGTATGAGACGGCCGGTGCGCGGGATACCGCGTATCTGATCGAGGCGGCGCGGGTACTGTTCAGCTCGAGCTTTGAAGGAAACGGGGACGGCAATTACAGACTGATCTTCTGATCATGATCATGTGTGGATGAGCCCGTGGAACAGGCGAATGCTGATCACCGGGCTTTCAAAACAAAGCGAAATCTGAATTCGTTTCGCTAAACAACAAAAAAGGAGTATACATATGGATTCAAAACACATTAAATGGACGACGCTCGCGTTCATGGCGTTTTCGACGGTCTGGGGCTTCGGAAATGTACTGAACGGCTTCATCTACTTAAACGGTATCCAGGTTATTTTCAGCTGGATCCTCATGTTTGCGCTTTACTTCGTACCATACGCACTGATGGTCGGTGAGCTGGGTTCCGCATTTAAGGAGTCCGGTGGTGGTGTGAGCTCATGGATTCTGAAGACGACAGGACCGAAGCTTGCGTACTATGCAGGCTGGACCTACTGGGCATGCCATATCACCTACATCGCAAGTAAGTCCTCCGGTGGTCTGAAGGCATTGAGCTGGGCTGTGTTCCGTAACGCGGAAGCATACGATACCTTCCCTACACTGGCAGTACAGCTGATCACCTTCTGTATCCTGATTCTGTTCTGCTATATCGCAAGCCGTGGTCTGAACCCGCTGAAGAAGATGGCGACACTGGCAGGTACCAGCATGTTCATCATGTCCATCCTCTACATCATCATGATGTTCGGTGCGCGTGCCATCAATCCGGCTTCTTCCTTCGTGACACTGGATTTCAGTGCGAAGAACTTGGTTCCGACCTTCGACTGGAAGTACTTCACCTCCCTGTCCATCCTGGTTTTCGCTGTCGGTGGCTGTGAGAAGATCTCTCCGTATGTTAATAAGGTAGAGAACCCGAGCAAGGGCTTCCCGCGTGCGATGATTAGCCTGGCGATCATGGTTGTGATCTGTGCGATTCTCGGTACCATCGCGATGGGCATGATGTTCGATCCGACCATCATCAACGAGTCCAAGGAGAGCTTCAACTCCTATAACTCGAACGGTTCCTACTGGGCATTCCAGAGACTGGGCGAGTACTATCATATGGGTGACAGCCTGATGATCATTTACGCACTCTGCAACGCGGTAGGTCAGCTTTCCACGCTTGTCATCAGTATCGATGCACCGCTTCGTATGCTGTTTGACAACGAGGATGCGCGTGAGTTTATCCCGTCGAAGCTTCTCAGACAGAATGATAAGGGTGCCTATGTCAACGGTATCAAGATGGTTGCGGTTCTTTCCGGTGCTATCATCCTCGTACAGTCCTTCGTTCCTGGTGCAGCGACCGTTCTGAAGCAGCTCACCAAGCTGAACTCCGTATGTATGCCGATGCGTTATCTCTGGGTATTTGCAGCGTACATCGCACTTCGTAAGGCGGAGGACAGGTTCAAGCCGGAGTATCGTTTCGTGAAGAATCATAACGTGGCTATGTTCTTCGGCTGCTGGTGCTTCTTCGTGACCGCGGCGAGCTGTCTGCTCGGTGTTTATGATGAAGACCTGTTCACCATGTGTCTCAACATCATCACACCGTGCGTACTGACAGCACTCGGTATCATCCTTCCGATTCTGAAGAAGAGAGAGGATGCAGCGAAGGCCTGATCCTTCATATGCTGAAAGAGAGGATGCAGCGAAAGGCATCATGGCGTATGCCCGGAAAGCATCTATAGGAAAACAGATACAAAATGCTTTGCCAGGATGTAGAGAAATCTGCATCTTGGCAAATTTTGACAAGAAAAGTGAACCGGTTTACCGCAACATTCACAAACTTTGTGAAGAGTGCCTGTGAAGGCTTGAACCGGGGTACCAAATCAACTATGATGATGCTGGTATGGATGTATTCAGGCATCGTGCCTGAGAACATAGAAGTAAGAAAAATGGAAGAAAAAGGAGATTTGTTATGGCTGGAATTCTTGATAAGTTCAGACTTGATGGCAAGGTTGCATGGGTAACCGGCGCATCCTATGGACTGGGTCTTGCATATGCGAAGGCATTTGCTGAGGCTGGCGCAAAGAAGGTCGTTTTCAATGATATCAATCAGGAGCTCGTAGACAGAGGTATCGCAGAGTACCAGAAGCTCGGCATCGATGCATACGGTGTCGTATGTGATGTTACGAACGAGGAGCAGGTAAACGCACTCGTGAAGGATATCGAGGAGAAGTTCGGTGGTGTTGATATCCTGGTAAATAATGCCGGCATCATCAAGAGAATCCCGATGGTTGAGATGACGAAGCAGCAGTGGGATCAGGTTATTAATGTCGATCTCACCGGTCCTTTCCTCTGCGCAAAGGCTGTCCTTCCAGGCATGATCAAGAAGGGCTACGGCAAGATCATCAACGCATGCTCCATGATGTCTGAGCTTGGTCGTGAGACGGTATCTGCTTATGCAGCTGCCAAGGGCGGCCTCAAGATGCTCACAAAGAACATCTGCTCTGAGTATGGTCAGTACAACATTCAGTGTAACGCGATCGGACCGGGCTACATCGCTACTCCGCAGACTGCTCCGCTTCGTGCAAAGCAGGCAGACGGTTCCATGGCTCCGTTTGATCGTTTCATCCGTTCGAAGACACCTGCACAGCGCTGGGGCGAGACAGAGGACCTCGAGGGTCTCGCTGTATTCCTCGCTTCTCCGGCATCTGACTTCATCAACGGTCAGGTCGTATACATCGATGGTGGTATCCTCGCGTACATCGGTCAGGATCCTAGCCAGCTCGATGAGTCCAAGTTCCAGGACGTTACAGGCGTTGAGGATATCAAGGTAGCAGATCACTGATCTTGGTTTTCTGGATACGTTCACGAGAGACTGCTGCGGCAGTCTCTCGTTTTCTTTTAGTAGAAAATATGCTACACTGCATGAGAGAAGGCAGACAGGAAAACCAGGAGGTTTATATATGGCAGATTATACTGAAAGAGCCAACCAGAAGCTGGTTGACGCGATCCATACACTGAAGGCATCAAATGGTGAAAACACAGGTGCGGAGCAGATCGTGATGGAGGAGATGGCGGGTGCTGAGTTCATCATGCCGGTACGTATCGTCGGCGAGAAGGCACGTGAGCGTAAGCTTCTGTATGGTGTCACCGCAAACAAGGACGGTGCACACTTCTACATGGTATTCACGAGCCGGGCAAATCTGAAGGCATGGTTTAAGAGCGAGCCGGTACAGAGCGTGAAGCACAGCTTCGAGGAGGCGGCCGATATCGCGATGAACGATCGGCAGATCTACGGCTTCGTTCTGAACCCGGGTACGGATGATTTCATCGTCGCCCGTGAGATGATCATCGATCTTCGCACGAAGATCAAGGGCGCTGAGCTCGGACTCGAGGGTGAGAAGTCCAGCGCAGACGAAGACATCATTTTCAAGAATGTCCGGGAGGATCAGACGACAGCGGATCTTCTGAATGCACTGACCGGTGCGATGCGGAGCGATCGTAATGTGGCGGCGGGGTACATCCGTGACATGGTCCGCAATGGACACACGGATTACTGCGTTATCGTTCGTCACATCGGTTCGATGGATGAGACCTTCCCGAGACTGATGGCAGCGGCACGTCGTGCCAGCCGTGGACGCTCTGTGGCACTTCTGTCGGCACGTGCGCCGATCGCGGCGAAGGCGATCGAGGGTCAGCAGCCGTTCTATCAGAGAGCGTTTAAGATCGTCGAGCAGTAAGCCGGAAGCAGCAGGCATTGATTCCTTCTGAATGGGGAAAATGCATGAAAATGACGGATCAGGCGAAAGGAGGGGCGGATGGCGGAGTTGACACATGTGGATCACCGTGCGTTCGGACCGCTGTATGATGCGGATTCGGAGGTGCTGGTGCTGGGCTCGATTCCTTCGCCGAAGTCGCGGGAAATGAAGTTCTACTACGGACATCCGCAGAATCGTTTCTGGAGGGTTATGGCGACAGTGCTGGCGGAGACATTGCCCGAAAGTGTCGAGGAGAAGTCCGCGATGATGCGGCGTCACCACATCGCCCTCTGGGATGCGCTGAGTGAGTGCGATATCGTGGGCGCATCGGATGCCAGCATCCGAAATCCGGTTCCGACGGACATCGAGGGACTCCTGAAGAAGACGAAGATCACGCGCATCTTCTGCACGGGTGCGAGCTCGTATAAGTACTATGAAAAGTATCAGTACCCGCGGACCGGTATCCATGCGGTGAAGCTTTCGTCGACGTCGCCGGCGAACTGTGCGGTATCTTTTGAGCGTCTGGTGACGGAATATCAGCAGATCATCGCAAATAATTCTTGACTTACTTATGTAAGGAAATGTATTATGGGCATATTACATAACAGTTACTGTTAGGAAAGAGGTATTTCTATGAAGCATATTATGACATTAAACACAAGAGATATGAAGAGATCCGAGGAGAAGGGCGGCTGTGGCGAGTGCCAGACATCCTGCCAGTCTGCTTGCAAGACCAGCTGTGGTATCGCTAACCAGCAGTGTGAGAACAAGAACGCTTAATATCAGGTTCGTGTATCGACCGGGGCATGAACAGCCCCGGTTTTTTATTGCTTATCGATTTTGGTTTTTTGTATCGATTTTCTGATCGTTTTTCGATCATTAGAGTAGGAGATTTCATGATTCATCAGTATAAACTCAATGGTTATAACATCGTTCTCGATGTATACAGCGCAAGCGTTCATGTGACCGACGACCTGGCTTATGATGCGATCCATCTGATCGACAGCGGCATGAGTGAAGAGGCAGCGACGGAAGAGCTTCGCACGATGCATCCGGAAGCATCGGCGGAGGAGCTCGCGGATACCTTCGCGGATATCCATGAGCTGACGGAGCAGGGAAAGCTCTTTACGAAGGATGTCTATGAGAAGACCGCCGGCTATCTCAAGCAGCAGTCCACGGTGGTGAAGGCACTCTGCCTCCTCGTGGCACATACCTGTGATCTGAACTGCAGCTACTGCTTCGCATCCCAGGGAAAGTTTCATGGTAAGGAAGGGATCATGACCATCGAGACCGCTAAGCGTGCGATCGACTTCCTGGTAGAGAATTCCGGAAACCGTCGGAATCTCGAGGTCGATTTCTTCGGTGGTGAGCCGCTGCTGAACTTCGAGCTCTGTAAGGAAACCGTGGCGTACGCGCGTTCCATCGAGAAGGCGCACAATAAGAACTTCCGCTTCACGCTGACGACAAACGGTGTCAAGCTGACGGACGAGGTCATCGAGTGGGCGAATAAGGAGTGCTACAATGTCGTTCTTTCACTGGATGGACGGAAGGAGGTCCATGACCGCTTCCGTGTCGATCGTGCAGGTCGCGGCTCCTATGACCGTATCGTGCCGAACTTCCAGAAGTTCGTCGAGTCCCGTGGTGATAAGAGCTACTATATGCGCGGAACCTTCTCCCACTACAACACGGATTTTACAAACGATATCTTCCACATGGCGGATGATCTCGGCTTCTCCGAGCTCTCTATGGAGCCGGTTGTCACTGATCCGTCCAGCCCGAGTGCGCTGACCGAGGAGGACCTTCCGGTTCTGTACGAGCAGTATGAGATTCTCGCGAAGGATATGCTGCGTCGTGAGAAGGACGGTAAGCCGATCACCTTCTATCATTACATGATCGATCTCGAGCACGGTCCATGCGTGTACAAGCGTGTGTCCGGCTGTGGTTCAGGAACGGAGTATATGGCCGTGACTGCCTGGGGCGACCTCTATCCTTGCCATCAGTTCGTAAACGATCCGGAGTATAAGCTCGGTAACATCTGGGATGGTGTGCAGCATGAGAACATCCGTGATGAGTTTAAGGAGTGCAATGTTTACTCCCGTCCGGAGTGTAAGGAGTGCTGGGCACGTATGTACTGTGCCGGCGGCTGCGCAGCCAATGCCCTGCATGCTACCGGTGATATCCACGGTGTCTATGAGTATGGCTGTAAGCTCTTCCGTAAGCGGATGGAGTGTGCGCTCATGATGAAGGTAGCGGAGGCCGAGATGGCTCAGGAAGCAGATGAAGAAGCATAATCTGAAAGATCAGCTGGATCAGTATCTGAATCAGCAGTATTATCCGATGCATATGCCGGGGCATAAGCGCCGCGTGGCGGTCGTACCGGAGTGTGTTCTGCGTTATGATCTGACGGAGGTCTCCGGGACGGATGACCTCCATCATGCGTCGGGGATCCTGAAGGACGCCATGGCGCGAACGAGTGCACTGCATGGCGCGGACCGAAGCTGGTATCTGGTCAATGGAAGTACCTGCGGGAATCTCGCAGGTGTTTCTGCTATCGTGCCCTATGATGGAGAACTGATCGTCGCGCGAAACTGCCATCGTTCGGTGTTCCATGCGATCGAGCTTCGCCATGCGCATCCGCACTGGCTCTGGCCATCCATGGATCCGGCAACCGGCATTTTCGACAGCATCCGGCCGGAGGCGGTGGAAGCACTGCTCGACGAGTATCCGGAGAGCCGCGCGGTGGTACTGACGAGTCCGAGCTATGAGGGCGTGGTTTCGGATATCCGGCGCATCGCGGATCTCTGTCATCAGCATGGGATCCCGCTGATGGTGGATGAAGCACATGGCGCACATCTCGGTCTCGTGCCGGAGGCGGGCTTCCCGGACAGTGCGACCCGCCAGGGCGCGGACATCAGTGTGCAGTCGGCACACAAAACCCTGCTGGGCATGACGCAGACGGCGTATCTTCACCTGCGTGGAGAGCGGGTATCGGAAAGCGTCATCGAGGAAAAGCTGTCGATATTTGAAAGCTCTTCGCCATCGTATCCGTTGATGCTGTCGCTGGCGGGCTGTACCGAATGGATGGAGCAGGAGGGACGGCAGTGTTTTATGGACTGGGCAGTAGCACTTCGGGCCTTCGATGAAACGATCCGGTCGCTTCGACACCTGCGCGTGCTTTGCCATGGTGAAGATGCGGTGAATGCACATGCGTTTTATGCATTTGATCCGAGTAAGCTCGTGATCGACTGCAGCGCGACGCGGCTCAGCGGCTATGCGATGATGGATCTCCTGCGGATGTACTTTCACTATGAGCTGGAGATGGCGCAGCCGGGCTATGCGCTCGCGATGACCGGGCCGGGCGACGATTTTGCGGAGCTTCCGCGTTTCGCAGAGGCGCTCCGGATGATCGACCAGGTACTGGATGAGGATGAAAATGCAGATTCGGTACGCACTTTGGTGGATGGCACGTGGACGGATGTGGATATGTCCGCCTTAAGAGAAGCCGTACGGAGAAAATGTGCGACCGATACGATGGCGGAAGTGCGAAACAGCGCTGAATCGGCACGCCTCGCGATGGTGGACATCCCGAGCCTGCAGGAGGCGACACCGAAGGAAATGGTACAGACTCCGTGCGAGGCGGTGGAAGCGGCTGTGGAGATGGTGCCGGTCGCGGCGCTCCAGGGACGCGTTTCCGGAGAGTATGTCTATAGCTACCCACCTGGGATTCCACTTCTGGTACCGGGGGAACGCATCACCGAGGCGATGGTCCGCTACCTGCAGCAGGCAGATAAGCGATATGATGAACTTCGTTATTCGCGCTCGGAAGCTGTGCATGGAAGGGTCGCCTGTCTCACGCAGGTATGAAGTGCTCCTGCTGTCTGTGATAAAAACATATAAACAGGCTGTAAACCGGTGGCGGTGCCACCGGTTTTTCAGCATCTTACGTAAAAGCATGCGGATGTGCAATTTTTTGCATAGCTGCATGCTATCTTTATACCTGTAAGGCAAACAATAACAGATCATGTATGTGGGGACCCGAACTGTTATGACAAACATACATTTTCAGAACAAATATTTGCAAACGACTGTTTACAAAACAAACGTGCCGTGTTATGATGTGGACAGTTGATGAAGGAGGCAGAGCACATGAGAATTAATCTGAAAACTTTCGAGCTGGTAGCGATGATTATTTTAGGGATGGGCGTGATGGCATCCCTGTGTGAGTTCCACCAGGTGCGCTGGATCGGTTATGTCCTGAGCGCGGGCAGTGTGTATCTGCTGTATGAGATTGACCGGGAGCGTGCGCGCCAGCGTCATCGCGCAGCGTTTTACAGACGTATGGGACGGATTGTAGAGTCCCGGCTGGCGGATACCGTCTGAGAAGACATCGACAGGCTTCGGCAGAAAAACCAGCTGAAGCTGCATCATATGATATATACACGCCCATCGCTGCATGAAAAAGTGCAGTGCTGGGCGCGTTCTGTTTTTTGAATAGATGGAGAAACTACAGGATGCTGATGCCGCGTCTGTATCCGAGACGCTGCCATCTGGAGAAGATAGGTTTAGTGCGAAGGAAAATCATGTTATAATGTCCGTGCTGAAAAAAGCGTCATTATAACAGAAAAAACGAGGGCAGGATCATGGCAGCAGGTAGCGAGAGAGGCTGTCGAGCGTTGCCTGCGGAAAAAGTGAGAAAGGTTTTTATATATGAAAATAGTAGAAAAAATCACGCAGGAGCTCGGACTGAAGACCTGGCAGACGGAGGCGGTCATCCGACTGATCGATGAGGGAAATACGATCCCGTTTATCGCACGTTACCGCAAGGAGGCGACGGGTGCGATGCACGATGACGTGCTGCGTGCCTTCGATGAGCGTCTGCGTTATCTTCGGAATCTGGAGGAGCGGAAGGAGACGATTCTCGCCTCGATCGAGGAGCAGGGAAAGCTGACGGCTGCCCTGCGGAAGGAAATCGAGGAAGCAGAGACGGCGGTGAAGCTCGAGGATATCTACCGTCCATATAAGCCGAAGCGTCGCACCCGTGCGATGATCGCCCGTGAGCGTGGCTTGGAACCGTTGGCGCTTTACATTCTCTCGGGGCAGGGGAAGCCGGCGGTTCCGGTGGAGGCGGAGAAGTATGTCGATGCGGAGCATGAAGTACCGGATGTAAAGGCGGCGATCCAGGGCGCAGAGGATATCATCGCAGAGACGATGTCGGATAGTGCAGCGCTGCGTGCCTGGATCCGCCGGAAGAGTGTGGAGGAGGGCTGCATCGTATCCGCTGCCCGGACGAAGCAGCAGGCTGCGGAACACAGCGTATATGATAACTACTATGCATATTCAGAGCCGATTCGTAAGATTCCGGGCCACCGTGTTCTGGCACTGAATCGTGGTGAAAAGGAGAAGATCCTCAGCATCCGGCTGGAGGTGCCGGAGGCGGAGATTCTTCACTTTATGGCGCAGAAGATGGGCGCAGAACAGCATCCATCGAGTGCGTCCTATATTCGCGAGGCCTGTGTTGATGCCTATAAGCGGCTCATCGGGCCGTCGATCGAGACGGAGATCCGGAATGATCTGACGGATCGGGCAGAGGATGGAGCGATTCAGGTCTTCCGTGAGAACCTGCGGCAGCTGCTGATGCAGGCCCCGCTGAGCGGAAAGACCGTACTGGGCTGGGATCCGGCCTTCCGTACCGGCTGTAAGATCGCGGTGGTGGATCCGACCGGAAAGGTGCTGGATACGACGGTGGTTTTCCCGACGGCACCGCAGAACCGCGTGGAGGAGGCGATGCGGACCATCGAAGACCTGATCCGAAAGTATCATGTGGATGTGATTTCACTCGGCAATGGTACAGCCTCCCGTGAATCCGAGCAGATCATCGCAGATTATATAAAGAAGGATCATCTGCCAGTGCAGTATGTGATCGTGAACGAGGCGGGGGCGTCTGTCTATTCTGCGTCCGCACTTGCGACAGAGGAGTTCCCGAATTTCGATGTAGGGCAGCGCTCGGCGACCTCGATGGCGCGACGGCTGCAGGATCCGCTGGCAGAACTTGTTAAGATCGATCCGAAGTCGATCGGTGTCGGACAGTATCAGCATGATATGAACCAGACGAAGCTGAGTGAGCAGCTGTCGAGTGTCGTCGAGGACAGCGTCAACAGCGTCGGTGTCGATGTGAACACCGCAAGCTTCGCGCTCCTGTCGTATGTGTCAGGCATCAATAAGACCATCGCACGAAACATCGTCGCCTACCGCGAGGAGAAGGGCGCCTTTCGCTCCCGTAAGGAGCTCCTGAAGGTGGCGAAGCTCGGCCCGAAGGCATACGAGCAGTGTGCCGGCTTCCTGCGGATACGGAATGGAAAGGAAGCGCTGGATAACACAGCGGTGCATCCGGAAAGCTATGCTGTTGCGAAGGCACTTCTCACATCGATGGGATATACGGAGGAGGATCTTCAGAGTGGGAAGAATGCGCAGCTGGCGGCGAAGCTGCAGTCTGCGAAGAGCTCGATTCCGGCACTGGCAGAACAGCTACAGGTCGGTGTCTATACGCTCGAGGATATCGTGCAGGAGCTGATCCGGCCGGGACGTGACCCTCGGGAGGATGTACCGGCACCGGTGCTTCGCTCGGATGTGCTCGATTTTGATGATCTGAAGCCGGAGATGGAGCTTCAGGGAACCGTTCGAAATATCGTGGATTTCGGCGCGTTCGTCGATATCGGTGTGCACCAGGATGGACTCGTGCATATCTCGCAGCTCGCGGATCGATTTGTGAAGCATCCGCTCGACGTCGTAAAGGTCGGCGACATCGTTCGCGTCCGGGTGCTGTCGGTGGATAAGACACGGAAAAAGATCTCACTCACGATGAAAGGCGTAGACCAGCACCGCTAAGGGCGGCATAGCGATGAAAATCAAGCAGGGCTCCGGAGGGAAGGCAACAGAAGTCATCCCTCCGGGGCCCTGCTTAATTCTTGAACCGTCGGCAGGACCGAATGCGCCGGATGCATAGCCCTCCGGGGCTCTGCCGGATTTTTGCCTGCGGACACCGTGGATACCGAGATGTATTAGCACGTTGAATTGTAACACTTTCCGACATTAAAAATTTAAATCGATTGTAATAACAGTTATATGTGTTATAATTGGCCGTGATATTTTTTATTAGGGGGTTATCAAATGGATAACAAAGAACAGTTCAAGCCATTTATCCCGGCTGAGAAGATCGTTCCTGAAATGACCGCTTTCTCGATCATTATGGGTGCCATTCTCGCCGTGATCTTTGGTGCAGCCAATGCTTACCTGGGATTACGAGTTGGTATGACCGTGTCCGCTTCGATCCCGGCAGCCGTTATCTCGATGGGTGTCATTCGTGTGATTCTTCATCGTGATTCTATTCTCGAGAACAATTTCGTTCAGACCGTAGGTTCCGCCGGTGAATCACTGGCTGCCGGCGCGATCTTCACGCTTCCGGCGATGTTCCTGTGGGCGAAGGATGGTCTCATGGAGAAGCCGAATCTCGTAGAGATCATGATTATCTGTCTCATCGGCGGTCTTCTCGGTGTATTCTTCATGGTACCACTTCGTAACGCGCTGATCGTGAAGGAGCACGGCACACTTCCGTATCCGGAAGGTCAGGCCTGTGCAGAGGTACTGCTCGCTGGTGAGGAGGGTGGCGATTCCGCTTCCGTTGTATTTGCGGGTCTCGGAATTTCTGCTGCTTTCAAGTTCGTCATCGACGGTCTCGGCCTCGTTCCGAGTGAGATCAACACACCGAGTACCGGTCTCGGCAGCTTCAAGGGCCAGATAGGTACCCAGATCTACCCGGCGGTCTTCTCTGTAGGTTATATCTGCGGACCGAAGATTTCTTCTTATATGTTCTGCGGTGGTGTCATCTCCTGGATGATGCTGATTCCGCTGATCGTTATGTTCGGTTCAGACGCCGTGCTGTATCCTGGCACAGCGCCGATCGGTGAGATGTTTGCACAGGGTGGTGTGAGCGCCATCTGGGGTAGCTACATCCGTTACATCGGTGCCGGCGCACTGGCAACCGGTGGTATCATTTCGCTCATCAAGTCTCTTCCGATGATCGTGACCACCTTCCGTGATTCCATGAAGGCACTCGCAGGTGGCCAGGGTGGAAGTGAGCTTCGTACAGATAAGAATATCAGCATGAAGGTGGTTGTCATCTGTCTTGCAGTTCTTATCGTTCTGACCGGTGTTCTCCCGCAGGTTCCGGTTGGTATCGGCGGCGCAGTCCTGATCGCGATCTTCGGTTTCTTCTTTGCGGCCGTTTCATCCCGCATGGTTGGTATCGTTGGTTCTTCCAACAACCCGGTATCCGGTATGGCGATTGCGACACTTCTATTCTCCACCATCATCCTGAAGGCCACCGGCGCAGAGGGTGCAGCAGGCATGAAGGCTGCGATTGCCATCGGCACGGTGATCTGTATCGTAGCAGCCATCGCCGGTGATACCTCACAGGATCTGAAGACCGGTTACCTCGTAGGTGCGACACCGATCAAGCAGCAGTATGGTGAGATCATCGGTACCATCGTATCGGCGATCGCCATCGGTGGTGTTCTCTACCTCCTCGATGCAGCCTGGGGCTTCGGCTCGGAGCAGCTCGGTGCACCACAGGCAACCCTCATGAAGATGATCGTTGAGGGCGTTATGGGTGGTAAGCTTCCATGGAGTCTGGTCATCGTGGGTGTCGTTCTTGCATGTGTGGTTGAGATCCTCGGTATCCCGGTGCTTCCGTTTGCCATCGGTGTTTATCTTCCGGTTCAGCTCAACGCATGCATCATGATCGGTGGTCTCGTTCGTCTGTACTTCGATCGTAAGAAGTATGCTTCCGAGCAGGAGCAGACCAGAGTAACCAATCGTGGCGTACTTTACTGCTCTGGTATGATCGCCGGTGAGGGTCTCGTCGGCATCGTTCTGGCGATTCTTGCTGTTATCGGTGTATCCGATAAGATCAACATGGCAGGTGTACTGAACCTCAGCGCAGGCGCTGGCAACATCGCTTCTGCAGTCGTATTTGCGGTGATGATTCTTCTTGTGTTCAAGTTCACACTTGGCGGCAGGAAGAACGCATAAGGAATTCTCTATGGGTAAAAAGCCGAAGCTTAGTAAAGACGAGACCATCGCACTGTACAACAGCTATGTACCGGTGATCTCTCAGAAAATCAAAGAGTGGAAGATGGGCGAGGATGGACTCGTGACCCTCAGTATCGAGAATAAGGGCGCGATGAATACCATCATGCAGAAGCTCTTCCGAAAACCACGCATCTCCTATGTCCATCTGGACGAAACGGGAAGCTATATCTGGCAGCAGCTGGATGGAAAAACGAACGTGGCAGGCATCGCACAGGCGGTCCACGCACACTTCGGAGAGAAGGCGGAGCCTCTCTATGAACGTCTGCTGAAATTCTTTGAAATCGTCGAAAGCTATGACTTCATCTTCTGGCTGAAGCCGGATGTGAGATAAAACAGAATATGCTCTGAAGGCAGTGGAGGAGACTCCGCTGCCTTTTTTGGAATAGTGCCGCTGAGGGGTCCGGCAGGAAAGGCAGAACGAAGCGTATCACCATCGATGTCTTGACAATCAAATGAAGCTCCATTATGATTATATAGTTAAATAAATTTAACTAAAATATTCGAGGCTTTATAGGAGAAGAGATGAAACTGGGAACGAAGGAACTGATGGTGCCGCTTTTACAGGGCGGAATGGGCGTCGGTGTGTCGCTGGGCGGACTCGCAGGCGCTGTGGCCCGGGAAGGGGCCATGGGCTGTATCAGCACAGCCGATGTCGGCTTCCGCGAGCCGGATTTCAGGCAGCATCCGGAGGAGGCGAATCTGCGTGCGCTGGAGAAGGAAATCCGAAAGGCGAAGGACATCGCCGGCGGGCATGGCCTCATCGCCATCAATGCGATGGTCGTGACACGCCAGTTTGGCGATGCGATCCGCGCAGCGGTAAAGGCAGGCATCGATGCCGTGATTTGCGGTGCGGGTCTACCACTGAACCTGCCGGAATTTGTACCGGAGGGAAGCGCGCTGATCGCCCCGATCGTCTCGAGCGCGAAGGCGGCGACGGTCATCATACGCATGTGGCAGCGGAAATATAAGCGCTATCCTGATTTCGTTGTGATGGAAGGATACAAAGCCGGCGGACATCTCGGCTTCGATCGTGCGGATCTGCAGGAAGGCAGATGCCGCAGAAATGAAGACATCATCCCGGAGCTCATTTCGGCACTGAAGCCGTTTGAGGAAGCTGCAGGCCATCCGATCCCTGTGTTCGCCGCGGGCGGTATCTGGGACCATGACGATTTTCGGGCAATGCAGGCGGCCGGAGCGGCTGGTGTGCAGCTCGCCACCCGTTTCATCGGAAGCTATGAATGCGACGCCTCTCAGGCCTATAAGGATGTCCTTCTGAACGCAAAGGCAGAAGATCTCCGTATCATTCAGAGCCCGGTCGGTATGCCTGGACGCGCCGTGTACACCCCGCTCCTTCAGCGCATGGAAGAGGAGGGCCGCGTTGCCCCAACCCACTGCTACCGTTGCATCTCCGTATGCAATCCGGCAGAAACGAAATGCTGCATCACACAGGCCCTCACAGACGCCGTACTCGGCGACGTAGAGCACGGGCTCTTCTTCTCCGGCGCCAACGTCGAACGGCTCACAAAGATGGAACACGTAAAAGACATCATTCAGGATGTAGCAGGAGAGATATAAAACGGTATGCCGCCCCTTCTGACACCCTGAAAATATTTTGAAAAAAGTGAAAATGACGCTTGACATGCCCTGGTTTGTCTGTTAAAGTATGCAACTGTCGCCGCAAGCGAAACGGACACAAAGATCCATCGCAAGCGAATGACAAAAAGAAATTTTAAAAAGTGCTTGACACGAACGAAACGGCTTGCTAATATATACAAGCTGTCGCGAGACGAGAGCACAACGAACCTTGAAAATCAAAGATCGATTAATACACAGA
>NZ_JBKEIS010000030.1:0-7479 GCF_046365365.1 Oribacterium sp. P9
GTTTTGCATCGGAAAGCGGCCGCTCAAAAACGGAACAGCGACCGCTGAGCTCTGTAAACTGCACTTTTACGGAAATTTTTAAATAATGCCTTAATTCTCTTAATAATTTACCTGTTTCCATCCTCTTTATTTTACCAAAAAACACTCCAATTGGAGTGGGGAGAAAAGAAGTGGTGAAGAAAGCACCACAAAGAAAAGAAAGAAAAAAACCACACCGGAAGGTGCGGAGAAAAAGAAAAAGATGAGAAGCTCATCGGAATAAAATCTGGTGGGCTTCATTTTTTTAGCACTAAAAACATGGAATGTCACGGAAACTATTGAAAAGCAAAAATAAATAAGATAAAGTAAGGACACAAGGAGGTAGGGACCATGGGAAGACCAAAAAAGAATCCGGATTACAATCCTGAAAGAGCCAGAGATGAATTGGTGAAGGCTGTATCTGATTTTTATCTTAATCCACCTAAAGAGGATTTTAAAGGGAAAGATGGCAAGACCAGGATGAAGAACATGGAGCTGGAGTTCGGCCTATCCATGGGGAAGATCAGAAAACTCCTGGTGACTGGTGGTGTGTATTCCTTTGAGAAGGACGGAGTGGATTTGGTTGAGCAAATAGCGGGGCTGAGAGAAGAAGGCCTGAGCGATAACGAGATAATGGAAAAGCTCTCCATCAAAAAGAGCCTGCTCAATGCACTCACACCATATCAGAGAGGAACGTACAACGCCGACTTTACCGCTGACGGTTATGACATTTCCAACGTCTCCACCGAGGCAAGGAGAAAAAGAAACCAGCGGAAACGTGACAAGATGAAAGAGACAAATGTGGTGGAAGACCACGAAAAAGAAATAGAGGAGGCCAAAAGACAAATGGATGAGAAGAAGTACCCAGGAATGACACCTGAACAGATAGAAGAAGAGAAAGCAAGACGCAGGGCCGAGAATGAGGCCAGACACCAGGCCAACCTCGAAAGAAAGAGAAAGTACCGGGAAAGAAGAGCTATGGAGGACAATACTCCAGAACCGCCAAAACCGCAGCCTGCAAAACCACCTGTCACATCTGATGCGATTTTAGAGCTGATAGAAAAAAATGATAAAACGCTTGATCATTTAAAACAGATGCTTGAAATGAAAAAGGCTGAAGAACAGCAGGAGAAAAGTAGAATCGAAAAAATCGACGAATACACCTACGCTCCTGCAATTGATGAAGAAGAGGATGACGATGAGTTATATAAAAGACTTGTTGAGTTCGTGTCCAGACAGGAAGAAGTTGTCCTTCCTGAAATAGATGAAGAAACGCTTGGTACAAGATGGCCGTCTAAGAAGAAGGTAAGAGGCAGACCGGTTGGTGATTTCCTGTTTGCTCCGGATACCTCGCATGCATTCCTTCTCCCAAATGGCAAGACCGTCAAAGTGGATGAAGGCGGAGCAATCGGGGTGTTTGATGCAAACCACGAGAAGCATATCTTTGTCTTTGAGATTATGGGCCCGACAGTAGATTATATCTTCAAAGCGATTGAAGTAAAAAAGCTGAAGAAGAATGGGAAGGTCATGGCAGGCCAGCCTGATACAGAATACGAGTTCACTGTTATGGGAAAGTTGGAGGACCAGGAAGCCTGCTGCGCAAGACTGATCGACAAGGTAATCATCAGCCTGCAGAACCTCTCCATCCATAGGTCTGGAAGAACTAAGTTAGGGATAGATTCACCTGACCAGTACTTGACCGACAAATACGTTCTTGCTGTGAACGAGACTGGTTTGGCCATGGTGGAGTATGATGGCATCCGGATTGATGGACATTTATATTCTCCAGAGGATGCATTTAAACTGCTCTGTCCATACGAGGGAAGCGAGCTCCATTTCGCTCTAAGAGATTCATCTGACAGCGAGCCATTCACAAATGACACAGTGCTCTATCCGGTAGAAATGAATATAGATACATTTGTGGATGAGCTTGCAAAAATAATGATGGTCGTCAGTGACAAGCATGAAGGAAAGTTCATCAAGAAGGAAGATGTACCTTATCTTGATATTCTGATGGGCGACTTATTAAAAAAGCTGAACTTCTACTTCATGAACGAAAACAGGCAAGAGGCAACGGAAATAGCTGAAGGATTGATAGATATTCTTAACAAAATAGGAACGGATAGCCCGGTATTCCCTGTATATCAGATTAAGCTGATAAGGGACGCTGTGACGGTACCGTGGAAGAAAACAGGGGAAGAATTATAAAAAGTGGTGGAGAGATACACCACAAAATGGAAACCGCGTTTCCATAAATCGTGAAGAGATTATGGTAATATGGAGTGGCGGAGAAAGAAGGTAAAAAATTAGTGGTAGAATTCGAAAAAGTGCTTGCCACCGCTTTGGAGCAGAAGAAGATATTGATAGTCGAGGGAAAGGTGGACTTCGACACAGCAGATGCGGATGTGGTTGACTGTGCAAAATGGAAAGTGCTGGAGATACGGAGATACACCGTATTCAAGAATGCGGAATACCTGAACAAGGTAGACCTTGCGGTCATACGCCAGAACTGGGAGGATACAGATTATCCCGTTGTCATCTGGTCCAATAAAAAGCTGGGGAAGAAGATTGATACTCATCTGAAGTGGAGAGCGCTATACTTTAAGGGAGAATAAAAACAGGAGGACTAGTTCCTCCTTTTCAGTTCCTCATTCTCCACCATCAGTTTGAAGAGCTCATCTTTTAAAGCCCGGACTGATTCATCCAGTCTTTTGTTTTCTTCCTCTAAGTCCTTGACCCTGGCTTTCAGTTCCTTGTTTTCTTTATCCAACTCACAGTTGGCTTTTCTGATTATTCTGTTCTCTTTGCTGATTCTGCTCTCTTGTTCATTCATACTCTCTAATTATACCAAATGGTTTGGTGTTTTTTTCGGGATGGATGATAGTGGTTGTTTTTGGGGAAGATTAGAGGCTGGATGAAGAGGTGGAAGAACCGGGGAGGATGGTGTATTATATTGGCATGGAAGAAAAGAAGCCACACTGGATACATGATGAAGTCACTGATTCAACCTCAGTGACGGGGAAAAAATACCTCGTCAGCTGCACTTGCTCTGAATGTGGATATCACGCAAACATGGAGAAGTCTATCTGCCCTCAATGCAAGGCGAGGATGAAGGATTAAGGAAAAGGTGGGAAAGAACCCATCGAAGAATAAAAACGTGGGTAGAGCCCACTAATAATAAGAATAGAAGCCCTCTGGCTTGTGATGGTAGTTACCATTTACAGGCTGGAGGGCTTTTTTTATTTTTCAATCAAATCGGTCAGACATCTCACCAAGTTTTCACTCATGTTGAAAGGATCAAAGTTCTCATCAGCCAGTTTAAAGGCTCTGCAGATGCTTTCATCTTTTTCGGAAAACAGCCGGATGCTTCTTCTTAATGCGTAGAGAGACAACATTCCCAGGTACTCTTTGCTTGTGTTTCTGATCACATCAGTGTTCCGGAGTAAATCATCCACAGCGATGGCGACATAGGCTTCCGGATCGTATGCGCTCAGTCCATAGTCGGATGGCAGCATAAATAATCACCCTTACCAATCTTAACATAAAAGCCTTCTGGCTGTTGTGGTATTTCCACTTCAAGCTGGAGGGCTTTTTTTTCGTTTTAGCTATCCATTCCATCAACTCACCAAACCAACACCACACAAAACCCTAACCATTGGTGGAACAAGATATAGGAACAGGAACAAGTTTTTCTATTATGATTTAACGTGTATCTAATATATAAATATACACCTGTGCACGCATATACGCGCGTAAGGGTATATAGAGACACTTGTGTCACTTGTGGACTTGTTGCCAAATAATTTCATCGCTTTTATTATTAAGATGTATTGTAAAAATACAATATGTATTGTAAAAATACAAAACTGTAATATATAATATATTTGACAATGAGGAGGATGCCACATGAAAGGATATAAATTCACAAATAAATCTCCCGAGCCAGAGTTTATCACAAGGTGCTTGATCAGGGATAAGAAGTCCCTGTTGGAAGTAAGCCGACTTATAAAGAAGCAAACACTGGATGGACTTAAGAGGGAAAACAAGCACTCTATTGCTTACTACGATGCGATGCAGTCACTACTGGAAGGGTTTATTCAAAGTATCAAGGATATGCCAATAATGACGATAACTGATCCCTGGTGGCATTATTCAATAACCAAACTTTTCGATGGTATTAAATTGGACGTATGTACACTATTGGAACTTTCTTTCCGGGTTGATGATGATGGTAACGTACATTCTCGCGGGCTTACCTCTTCAGGTAGCTACGAGGTTATTAACAGAACATTTAGAAAACTGACGGTTGAAGAATACGCGAAAAAGTATGGTGTAGAGGAAGTCACCGTTAGGCAATGGATACGTAGAGGAAAACTTAGATCAGCGGAGAAGATAGGGAAGGAATGGAAAATACCAGAATCAGAAGATATTCCAAAGAGAGGATATGAGACAGGTATTTATTCTTTCAATCGTGAATACTTCAGGAGAAGAGATGAGATTCCTTTAGAACCATATCCATTCTTGAGAGATACGGAAAACATAACTATATTCCAAAACGAGGAAGATAAAAACATATTTACTGTGATGTGTGAAGTATGCAGCTCATGGGAGCCCATGACTCTACAAATGAATACTAAGGAGAGAGAAAAATTAGAGTTGTTTTTGATTTCTACTCCATATTTTAACAGCAATGGAGCTATGTCGGAAGGCACCAGTACTTACTCCACGAATAATGGAATGTCTTTTTTCTCCTATTTTAGGAGCGGGGTGACATTGGAAGACCTGGAAAAGACAGGTCCTGGCATCGAAGCTGACAATCAGTTCAATCTTAATATGAAACTTGACGGGTTCGTTATTGACGACGACAAGGTATGGTTTAAAGGGTGAGTTAAATTTTTTACTGTTTTGGTGAAAAAACTGTTGACAGGGGTGTTTATCCCCCGGTTTATCCTTGTGTTGCAAGCAAAGGAGAATAACAAAATGAAAGCGAAAGAGATAGAAGAAATGTATGGAATTTCCAGTCAAAAGATTAAAGACTATAAAAAGGCGGGGGTATTTAGTTCTGCATCTGCCACGTCTAATGGAAAGGCCATCGATTACTCTGCTGAGGATGTGGAAACTCTTGTGAAGATTAATGTCCTAGGGAAAGCAGGTTTAACTATAAAAGACATCGGTGAAGTCCAAAATGGTGAATGTAATGTAGATGGTTCAGCAGAATTTCTGAGACAAAACAGTAAAGATGAAATAAAGGCACGGATATTGAGTTTATATAAGGATAAAGATAAGTATAAGAAAATGGCTGAGGCGGCATGGAACCGGGCACGATATGAGTTTTCATATAAGGAGATAGCAAAGAGGGCAATAGGATTAGATAGATGACAAGTAAAATGGAAAGATTATTTCGAAATAAGGAAATAAAAAATGCAGGATGGCTAATCGGTGGAAGAATCCTACAGATGGTTTTATCATTATTTGTAGGTGTATTAACAGCAAGGTATCTTGGACCAGGAAATTATGGGTTAATAAGCTATGGTGGCGCATATGTGTCATTCTTTTCTTCTTTATGTTCACTCGGTATTAATTCTGTCATAATCAAAGACTTTGTAGATAATCCCGATGAGCAGGGCGAGGCAATTGGGTCTGCTCTGCTATTGAGATTTGTCTCCAGCGTTTTATCCGCTTTAATGATTATCGGAATAGTCTCGATTGTTGATAAAAACGAGCCTTTGACTATTGCTGTAGTAGCATTATGCAGTTTAGGCTCAATTTTTCGTATTTTTGAAACTTTTAATTTTTGGTTTCAAAATCAGTATAAATCCAAAGTAACTGCTCTAGCAACACTATGTGCGTACATTGTTACATCAGCATATAAGATTCTGTTGTTAATTATGGGAAAGGATGTGCGTTGGTTTGCTTTCGCAACTTCTGTGGATTACATAGTGATTGCGATTTTTTTGTTTATATCCTATTTGCGACATGGAGGCACAAAGCTAAAATTTTCATTTCGAAAATCTAAATCACTTTTGTCTGTCAGCTACAACTATATACTTTCCTCTATTATGGTTTCGGTTTACGGGCAGACAGATAAGTTGATGCTTAAACAGATGATGAATGAGAGTGAAGTGGGATATTATGCAACTGCAACAGCAATATGCGCCATGTGGACTTTTGTTTTACAAGCGATTATTGATTCCCTTTACCCATCAATATTACGATTAAAGAACGAAAGTCAAATGGCTTATGAAAAGAAGAACAGGCAATTGTACGCAGTAGTGTTTTATGTATCATTCATTGTTTCACTTGTGTTTGTTTTTTTTGGACGTTTTATTATCGGTATTCTATATGGAATGGATTATTTGCCTGCTGTACCTGTTCTAAAAACGGTAACATGGTATACTGCATTTTCTTACTTGGGTGTTGCAAGAAACGCATGGATTGTATCAGAAGGGCAGCAAAAATATCTCAAATATATATATATGTGTGCTGCTGTTACGAATGTTTTCTTAAACGTTTTATTAATTCCGTGTATGGGAGCGGTTGGTGCGGCGTTGGCTTCACTTGCAACAGAATTGCTTTCTAGTATCATTTTGCCATTGTTTATAAAAAATTTATCACCCAATGCAAAATTAATGATTGAAGCAATATGTCTCAAGAATATTAGGTAGATAATTATATAGAACCCTACGACAATTAATACTTTTATTTCTGTTTATGTTTAAATAATGGCCGTATCATCAAAAAGATGATTGAAGCGGGTCAGGCTCCAAAGAATTCCAAGGTAGTAATTCTTGGTCTTACCTTCAAGGAGAACTGCCCGGATACCAGAAACAGTAAAGTGGACGATATCATTAAGAGATTAAATGGATACGGCATTACCCCTGTGGTTGTCGATCCTTGGGCCAGCGAAAGAGATGCCATGCATGAATATGGTGTGACTCTGACAAAGCTTGAAGACGTGAAGGATGCCGATTGCGTTATCGTTGCAGTTGCTCACAATGAGTTCAGAGCTATGAGCCTTGCTGATATTAAGGCGCTCTTCAAAGACGGCGCGGATGATGAGAAGGTTCTGTTGGATGTAAAGGGGCTCTACAAAGTAGATGAACTTAACGCATCTGGCATGAGATGGTGGAGATTGTAATTTAATACAATGGATAATTGAAGGAGATAAAAGACAATGAGTCTATTTAAGGATAAAACGTTAATGATCACCGGTGGAACTGGTTCTTTTGGAAATGCTGTTCTCAACAGATTTTTACAGACCGACATCGGAGAAATCCGTGTATTCTCACGCGATGAAAAGAAACAGGATGATATGAGACATGACTTCCAGGTGAGAATGCCTGAAGTTGCAGAAAAGATTAAATTCTATATTGGAGATGTAAGAGATCTTCAGTCTTGCAAGCTTCCATCGAGAGACCTTCTGTGTCATCTTGATCAGGATGCGAAGATCTGCCCACAATG
>NZ_JBKEIS010000031.1:0-6812 GCF_046365365.1 Oribacterium sp. P9
TTATTTGTAAAAAAAGACCTACGCTTTCGCGTGAGTCTAAATGTTAAGTTGACGACATTGGGGTCAGACCCCATTACGAAATTCTTAAGATGCGCTGCCGACGATCAGCTCGAAGTGCCGGCGATTCGTTTTGAGAATGCCTTCCTTCTGCAGCTTCGAGAGTTCCACGGACATGGCGGCGCGGTCCACGCAGAGATAGTCGGCGAGCTGCTGCCGATCGAAGGGGATGTCAAAGGAGAGCGAGGCCTGCCGGACGGATTCAGAGGAAAGATACGACAGGAGCTTCTCCCGGGTAGAGCGTTTGCTGACGTGCGTGATCTTATCATTGAAGACCAGCAGCCGGTTCGCCAGCACGCTGACCAGATTTCGAATCAGCTTCTGGTGATGGTCGCAGACGGTTGGGCAGCTCGTCAGAAGACGCTTCACATTCAGAAAGAGAAGCGTACAATCGTCCTCGGCGACAGCATTGACGTTCAGAACCGTGCCGGACGTCGCCGCATAGGGCTCCCCGAAAAAGTCGCCCGCCGTGCACTTCGAGAGGATATTCCGGTGCCCCCAGAGGTCCTCCTGGAGGATGAGCACGGAACCGGACAGCACAAGGCCCATCACCTCGGTCGTGTCACCCGCACGCAGGATATAAGAGCCGCGCGGCCGCGTGGTCGTGGACGCCTGCACACAGTGAAGAATCGACAGAATCTCATCATCTCGCATGCCGTTAAAAAATGGACAGCTCCGTAATATCGGTAAATATTTCTGCATTGCCCCTCCGATTTGTTTGAAATCAAACATACAATTCCGCTTAAATATACTATGATCGGGTTACAAACGCAAAATCATCTTCGATGCCGGGCCAATGTCTCCATCGGGATGATGAAATCTGGTTTACATAAAACGGAGGATGACGAGATGATACGAAAGCTTATTCATATCGATGAGGATAAATGCAACGGCTGTGGAATCTGTGCCAGTGCCTGCCATGAGGGCGCGATCGGCATCGTGGATGGGAAAGCGAAGCTCCTGAGAGACGACTACTGTGACGGCATGGGCGACTGCCTGCCGACCTGCCCGACGGGCGCGATCAGCTTCGAGGAGCGTGAGGCCGCGGCGTACGATGAGGCGGCGGTTCAGGAAAACAAGAAGAAAAAGGAGCTGCAGGAAAAGATGAAGCATATGCACGAGGGCGGCTGCCCGGGCTCCAGAGTCCGCATGATGCAGCATGCAGAGGAAGCAGAAGCGACCACCGGCAGTCACATGAAGGCCGTATCTCAGCTTCGGAACTGGCCGGTACAGATTAAGCTTGCGCCGGTGAATGCGCCGTATTTCGATGGTGCGAAGCTGCTGATCGCCGCCGACTGTACCGCATATGCCTACGCAGACTTCCACCAGGACTTCATCCGCGGCAAGGTCGCACTGGTGGGCTGTCCGAAGCTCGATGATGTCGATTACAGCGAGAAGCTGACAGAAATCATCCGGAACAACGACATCCAGAGCGTGACCATCGTCCGTATGGAGGTGCCATGCTGCGGCGGTCTCGAAATGGCCGCGAAGAAGGCACTGCAGGCCAGCGGAAAGTTCATCCCATGGCAGGTGGTCACGATCAGCATCGACGGAAAGATTCTGGACTGAGCGGGGTGCATTATGGCAGAGAAAAACGATGTGACCGTCCGCTTGCAGGATGTGTTGACCGGCGCACTGATCGGTCTCGCGAGAGCCATCGATGATCCGGCGGTCGCTTCCGCTGAAACATGGACGATCATGACGGAAGGACTGATGGCCACCGCGCCCGATGCCTGCCTCAGCGATGCCGCCCTCGAAACGCTGATACAGAACGTCCGCGCAGAGAAAGCCCGGCTCGCGCCAGGGTGCAGCCAGTGCATGGCACCATGCGGCAGAACCGCCGACTATGATATGCAGGCGCTGTGGACCGCTGAAGAAGAGGTCCGCGCGCTCAAGCTTCGCATCCTCACCGACTTCCGTGAAATAGCAGCGCATATCACTCACGCACATGCGCAACAGGACGAAAAAACCGACGTGTACCCGCTCCTCTCCGAAGCACTGTTTAAAATCGGTTATGACGAAAGTACAGAAGCACTGATGACCACGGTGCGCAAAGTCGAGGGAACGAAGCTGACTTGAGGGGTGACTTGGGGGGTGACTTGGGGCATGGGACCATTTTCGTGACCTCGCGAAAATGGTCCCACGCCCCTCTCTTTTCTATCTTCCCATCGCCGATTTGTATTTTACCTCCGCCTGAAAACATGGTAAGTTTGTAGTAGATACACCATGTTCGTGAATGTAAGAGTGCGCGGCGATCAGCACGTGCTTTCCAGCCTTTAAGCTGCGACCCGGCAAGTGTTTGATCCGCTATGACCGATCATGCTGACCATTTAAGCGTACACTCAGAAAGGAGGCTTTTATGAAACAGAAAATGAAGTTTTTTGCGGCGCTGCTCGCCTGCGCGATGACGATCAGTCCGATCGCGGCGATGGCGGGACAGTGGGTGCCGATGGGCTCAGACTAGGCCTACATGACCGACGACGGCGATTTCGCGAAGAACTGCTGGCTGTGGCTCGATGAGAACCATGACCAGAAGGCAGAGCTCTATCACTTCGATGCGAGCGGCTTGATGTCGAAGCAGACGATGCTCACCCTGAACGGGGATGGCGAGACCCTCTGCATCAACATCGACGAGAACGGTATCGCGAACTTCTACGCCTACTGCGCCGGCGCATCCTGGTATACGAGCGACATGATCTCCCCGGTGCTCATGCCGGCGTATGCGATCCACATGGCGAACGGCCAGTACTGCTACTACCTGCCGGACGGCGTTCCGTATTACAACTTCGCCGAAGTGAAGGACTCGTATATCAGTGAGTTGACGGATTACGGCCCATGCTATGCAGCGGATGCCTTCATCCCGATCTATCACCAGGGCAGTGCCCCGGGCGTCTGGGAGCCGATGGAGTGCGGCATCATCACGAACGCCCGCTTCGCGAAGAACTGCCTCGTAACCGTGAGCTATTATGTTGGTCCGGGCGATAACTACGATGACGTGATGTCGATCTCCGACTTTCTCGCCCGCCATATCGACTACAACTATATGAGCGTAAGCGCGACGGATGCAAACGGCTATATCACCGCCTGCACCATGATGGCGGTAGAATAACCCCGCGGTGCCCCGGCCTGTCCACAGCGACACACCGTCATCCCCCTGGCGGTCAGCTCAGCTGAATCCCCACCGAAATTGGGTCTCCAAACTTATTGAGGGGTTGCGTTTTTAAGGGTTTGGTTTGAGGGGCTTAAAGTAAAGTGTACCCCGCAGAGTAGACAGATTTTCAGGGTAAATCCAGTAAAGTAAGCAGTATTTTTGGAGATATCCCATTAAGCAGATACAGCCTCTAAGGATCATTTGATACAATTCAATTATCCTTGGAGGCTATTATTATGAAGAACTCATTTACACTAGAGCAAATTAAAATCTTAGAACAGAATCGATATACGAAGAAGGTGTCTCCTTCTGTCATTAAGTTCACATCAGATTTCAAAGAGCTAACTTGAAAATTTAAATTCCAGTGAAAGAGTAAATTCCATCGGGATTTAAATTTTGCTGATTTTTGTTTACCTCTCAGGTAAACATATACTATTGATATTTATAGTAAATAAGGATATAATATATTTACCTCAAAGGTAAACTTGCGAAAGAGGTGATGGATTGGAAATAACATATAAAACTCGCAAGATTGAAAAGGTGTGTACAATCGCAAGCGAGGCAGAAAAGAAATATGGTTCAGAAATGGCCGAAAAAATCCATCAGCGTATAGATGAAATAGATGCATCCGATACTGTTGAAGAGATGGTTCAATTCCATATTGGAAGATGTCATCCATTAAAAGGAAATCGCAAAGGTCAATACGCAATAGATTTAGTTCATCCCTATCGACTGGTTTTTGAAAAAATAGGGAATGAAATTCAAATTGCAAACGTAATGGAAATTGTAGATTATCATTAAAGTTCCGTTTCATTTAAGGAGGTATTACGATGGTGAAAAGTCGCAGTTTTATTGCAACACCACCGGGAGCAACTATTAAAGAGCAGTTGCTTGATAGAGGACTTAGCCAGAAAGAATTTGCAGTACGCATGGGTATGTCCGAAAAACATATTAGTAAATTAATCAATGGCGAAGTTCAGTTGACTCCGGATGTTGCTGTTCGTTTAGAAATGGTATTAGGTGTTCCTGCTAAGTTTTGGAATAAACTAGAGTCCACTTATCGTGAAAAACTTGTAAAAGCCAACGCTGAGAATGACATGGATGCTGATAAGGAACTTGCAAAAAAACTACCTTATCGTGAAATGTCTAAAAATGGTTGGGTTCCTGAGACCAGAGATACAACCGAAAAGGTTATTTATCTTAGAAAATATTTTGAAGTTGTAAACCTTGAAATTATTGAGGATATGCAATTGTCAAAAATAGCATGTCGTAGATTAGCCGAAACAGAAAAAAGTAATCTTGCTCTATTGGCATGGGCACAGAAAGCCAAACTGGAGGCTCGTACTATTAAAACTTCATTAGTTGATTTAAAATCGCTTAAGAAAAGTTTGCCAGAAATAAGAAGCATGACCACAATGAATCCTTCGGATTTCTGCCCTAAGTTGATTGAGCTATTATCCAACTGCGGTATTGCGCTTGTATTTCTCCCTCACATTGGAGGTTCTTTCCTGCATGGTGCAACTTTCTACGACGGAAACAAAATAGTTGTTGGCTTAACAGTTCGCGGCAAAGATGCAGATAAATTCTGGTTTAGTCTATTCCATGAGCTTGGTCATATTTTACTTGGTCACATCAACCAGCCAAATGGAACAACCGAAGAAGATGAAGATGCCGCTGACAGCTTTGCAAAAGAAACACTAATTCCTACAGAAGAATTCAACACATTTACTACTCAGAATGATTTTTCAAAAGCAGCCATTTGTGCCTTTGCTCAAGAAGAACACATTCTTTGTGGAGTTGTTGTGGGACGTCTGCAAAAGGAAGGCTTCATAAACTATAATCGCTGTAATGATTTAAAGACCAAATATGTATTATCAGCGTAAATATCATAAGAGGTTATTAGTAGCAGTATTTTTCAACCTCTAAGTAGTCCATTACTACTAAGGAATATCTCGCAAATCCTTGCTGTTGCTGATTTCATGAGCTGTCACGAAACTGCTCTCATGAGTTGTCGCTGACCTGCTCAGTTTTGCGTCATGAATGTTGTATGGTTTATCGCCGCCGGAGGTCGTCTTCGGCGGCGTTCGCTTACTCATTCACAACCAACATTTCGTGTTCTGCCACATAACTGACCATGTGGTCATCGATCAGTCGCTTCTGTGTCTGACTGGCATACATCAGGCTCTTTTCGCAGACACGGTTCACCATCCGTGGAACACCGTTCGAGATCTGGTAGATCCGATCGATGGCCGAGTCGGTAAATATGTTCTGCGTGCAGCCCGCGTACTGCATGTGCGCATTGATGTAGTCCTCGCATTCCGCCCGGTCGAGAGGTGGCACCGTACAGTAGATATCGATCCGCTGCCGTATCGCGGCGTATCGCTGCAGCTTCAGCTTGCGGTCCCAGAGTTCTGTCTGTCCGGCAAGCACCAGGGCCATCGGACTCTCAGAGTCAAACTTGTAGTTCAGCATGAAGCGGAACTCCTCGAGCATTTCCTTATCAAGGAGGTGCGCCTCGTCAAGTATACAAACCACCCGCTTTTTCTGGACGCCCTGAATGATTTCGATCGATGCCTGCAGCTGGCGCTTGGCATCTCCACGATAGAAGCCCGAATCGATGCCCAGCTGTTCCAGAAGGCCCTTATAGAACCACTTCGGTGTAAGTTTGGAATCAGACAGGTACAGAAGTATGTACTTGTCCTTCGGAAGCATGGCATCGAACTTACGGAGCAGTGTGGATTTGCCACAGCCCGGTTCTGAAGTGATCACTGCAAACAGCTTCTTGTCGGCAACGTACATCAGACGGCCAAGCACATCACTCATCGCTTTCGTCTCGTACAGGCACTCCGGTGGAAGGTCCCTGGTGAATGGCGTATGGGTCATGCCAAAGAATGCTTCATACATGAGCGCGTCCCTCCTTTCCGTAGTTCGCAAAGGAGATGGCATCGGTCATGAGCCGTTTCGATTCCTTGTGCCGTGCTTCGAGGGCATCCAGCAGTCGGGATGTCTTCGGCGTCTCTGGCTGCATCGCTGGAGGGAGCGCCGGTGTCTGAGCACAGTAGCCTCTGATCACCAGCGGTTTTGCAGTAAATGGGTCGATACCAGGATGGCTGATCGTAAGGATCTCTGGATTCGCCGGATCATAGGCGATCTCAACCTTTAAGCCGATCAGCTCCGGTTTCGTCTCATACCGCCTGCCTCTGAACTGGATACATGCGCCCTTGTCGACCCGCCGGTTTTCATGATGCAGAAATGCTTCTGCGATGGTATTGACATCGATAAAGTTCAGTGGACGTGTATCCCGATTCCATTCCTGCCGTGGTGTGATCCCTTCCGGTGGAACATCAGCATTGAGGCACTGATAGTACTCGGCGATGCCCGCATGAGGATCGTTATGGTAATGGTCCTCGAGGTAGATACTCCACAGACGGTTAAGCTCATCCAGTGTTCGGACGTTTTTCAGCTTGCTTTCCCGGACGAATGTATCCACCACCTGATGGAATTTCTCGATTTTGCCTTTCTTATGTAAAGATTTACATAAGAAAGGTTATGACAAGATATCTATTATGTAAAGAAATGCGAGAAAAAGGCTCAATTAGCCAAC
>NZ_JBKEIS010000032.1:0-6796 GCF_046365365.1 Oribacterium sp. P9
TAATAGGTCGAGGGCTTATCCAATGTGCGCAAGACGAGTGAAGCGTGAAGGTTTACTTCCACAATCACGAGTATGCGGCATCTACGACAGTAGATGTGCTGGTAGGTTTGATGTTGACAATCTAAAAATAATTTGCTATATTTTTCAGGTGTACAGTTTTCAAGGCACGATATGGCCCGGTGGCTCAGTCGGTTAGAGCGCCGCCCTGTCACGGCGGAGGTCGTCGGTTCGATTCCGTCCCGGGTCGTTTGTAAATCTTCTGATTTACATCACAATTTCATATTTGGATGGGTTCCCGAGTGGCCAAAGGGGGCAGACTGTAAATCTGTTGTCACTGACTTCGGTGGTTCGAATCCACCCCCATCCATTTGAAGCCTTTAAGGTTTCACTGTTGTTTTCAGCAGAATGGGGTCTTAGCTCAGCTGGGAGAGCATCTGCCTTACAAGCAGAGGGTCACAGGTTCGAGCCCTGTAGGCCCCATTATTCTATTGAAAACCTATTATCGCGGGATGGAGCAGTCTGGTAGCTCGTCGGGCTCATAACCCGAAGGTCGTTGGTTCAAATCCTTCTCCCGCAACTCTGACACAGAAGATCATCCGTATGGATGGTCTTTTTGTTTTAATTGAAAATCTCCACCTGGCCTTGTATAATCTTCATTAGTTTACATTGCCGTACCAGGCTTATCGCTGCTTTATGCAGCTGAAACCGCATTTCATAGGCGCTTCCCATCGACTGTACATACATCGATCGACGGATAAGCGGATGGATGCATATAAGAACAAAAGAGGTTTTTCATTGAGTTATACTGCACTGTACAGGCGATGGAGATCCCGGACCTTCGATGAGATCAAGGGCCAGGATGCCATCACTGCGTCATTCAAAAATCAAATCATGACCGGGCGGATCGGGCATGCCTATCTTTTCTGCGGTACCCGTGGAACTGGTAAGACCTCCGTCGCGAAGATCCTCGCACGTGCAGTGAACTGCGAGCATCCGATCGATGGAAACCCGTGCAACGAGTGTCCGAGCTGTCAGGCGATCCTCAGCGAGTCAAGCATGAACGTCGTAGAGATGGATGCAGCCTCCAACAACGGTGTCGATGACATCCGTCAGATCCGGGATAAGATCCAGTATCCACCGGTCGATGGTAAGTATAAGGTCTATATCATCGATGAGGTACATATGCTCAGCCAGTCGGCCTTCAATGCGTTTCTGAAGACGCTGGAGGAGCCGCCATCCTATGTCATCTTCATCCTCGCGACGACCGAGCCGAATAAGATTCCGATCACGATTCTCTCACGTTGCCAGCGCTATGATTTCAAGCGCATCACGACGGATACGATCGCTGCGAGACTGCGTGAAATTTCGGATGCAGAGAATATCCAGGTTTCCGATGAAGCGCTGCACTATATCGCACGTTCCGGGGATGGTTCCATGCGAGACGCCGTTTCCCTGCTCGACCAGTGCTCCGCCTTCCAGTTTGACCGCCGGATCGAGTATGAGGATGCGCTGAGCATCCTGGGCGCGGTGGATACCGCCGTGTTCTCAGATCTCGTGCGCGCGCTTTCGAAGAAGGATGTGAAGAACGGACTCCAGCTCGTCGCCGAGGTCATCGATCAGGGCCGTGAGCTCAGCCAGTTCGTCTCGGATTTCGTCATGTATGCACGAAATATGCTGCTCGCCTCCACAGTGGATGACCTCTCGGGTCTGGTGGATATGTCGAGCGAGAATCTGAAGCGCCTGAAGGAAGATGCTTCACTTCTCTCGACGGTCGAGCTCATGCGCTATATACGCATGCTGAGTGATCTCAGTAATCAGCTCCGCTATGCGACACAGAAGCGGATCCTGATTGAAACGAGCTTCATGAAGCTCGCATACCCGGAGACAGATGCAAGTGCGGAGGGGATGAATGCCCGCCTCGCGGAGATCCAGCGTACGCTTCGGAACCTCCCGGCCGGTACCCCGCTTCCAGCAACTGCAGCGAGCGCCAATGCAGGCGACCAGAACAACGTCGCTCCGCAGCCGGCATTGGCCTCCACACCGAAGAAGGTGACGCTCCCGCGCGCGCAGTATGAGGATCTCCAGCTCCTGAAAAAAGAGTGGAGAAGCATCTGTGCGGCCATCACCATCCCGGTACTTTCGGCAGCGCTCCTGCGGGATGAAAGCTATGTGCGACCGGATCGCGATCGATCCGGCATGACGATCGTGACGAGAAGCCGGGCGACGGCCCATCTCCTCGAGCAGGAGGCGAGCATCCCTGAGATTCGTCGGATCGTCGCAGAGAAGTACCATAAGGATATTCGCTTCTCGACGGTACTCTCGGAAGAGAATGAGGCAGCAACGGTTTATGTGACCGATGAGGATCTTTCGAAGATCCATATGCAAGTAGAAACAGAAGGATAAAAGAAAAGGAGTTTTTTATGGCGAAGCATGGTGGATTCCCGGGTGGTATGCCGGGTATGAATATGAACAACATTATGAAGCAGTATCAGCGTATGCAGCGTAAGCTCGAGGAGACCCAGGAAGAGCTTGCAAAGAAGGAGTACACAGGCCAGGCCGGTGGTGGCGCAGTGAAGGCGACCGTCACAGGTGCGAAGGTACTCACGAAGCTCGAGCTGGACAAGGACGCTGTGGATCCGGAGGATGTAGAGACCCTCGAGGATATGATCGTCGCCGCTGTAAACCAGGCACTGGAGAGCGCTGACGAGGATTCGCAGAGCCAGATGGGTAAGCTGACCGGAGGACTCGGTCTCTGATGGAATACTTTTCGAAGGATATTTCGAGACTCGTGAGTGAGCTGTCCCGGCTTCCTGGTGTCGGACAGAAGAGTGCACAGCGCCTGGCCTTTCACATCATCCATGCGCCGAAGGAGCAGGCGACCGAGCTTGCAGAAGCCATCGTAAATGCGAGAAACAACGTACACTACTGCAAGATCTGCTGTACGATCACCGATCAGGAGATCTGTCCGATCTGTGCATCCGAGGAGCGTGACCACAGGCAGATCATGGTTGTGGAAAACAGCCGTGATATGTCCGCCTATGAGCGCACAGGTAAGTACAAGGGCGTATACCATGTACTTCACGGTGCCATCTCGCCGATGCTGGGTATCGGTCCGGACGACATCCGTCTCAAGGAGCTGATGGCCCGCCTGCAGGGAGATGTAGAGGAAGTCATCATCGCCACCAATTCTTCACTCGAGGGAGAAACCACGGCGACCTATATCACGAAGCTGATTAAGCCGCTCAACATCAAGGTGTCCAGAATCGCCTCCGGCGTACCGGTGGGTGGTGATATCGAAAATATCGATGAGGTTACATTACTTCGTGCACTGGACGGAAGAATAACGCTATAATAGGATCCTAAGGAGAAAAACCAAATGGATAAGTACGAGTTTAATATCAAAGCAGAGCAGATGCGCAAGATGGCAGAGCAGGGAGACTATAAGACCGCGATGCAGATCGCCGATACGATCGACTGGCGTCGCGTTCGAAATGCAAATCTTCTTTCCTACGTCGCGGATATCTATGAGCATAACAGTGAATATGAAGAAGCAAAGGACATCCTTCTGCTGGCGTTTGAGCGTGCCCCGGTCGGCAAACGCTTTCTGTACAAGCTGGCTGAAATATCCGTCAAGGCAGGCGATCTCCAGGATGCGCAGGAATTTTATCACGAGTTCTGTGAGATGAGCCCGGACGATTCCAGACAGTTTCTCCTCCGCTATCTGATTCTGAAGGCGAAGGGGGCCAGCGCTGAGCAGCTCATCGCACCGCTCGAGGAGTATACCTCTCTGGAAGTGGACGAGGAGTGGCTCTATACCCTCGCGAAGCTTTACAGTGAAGCAGGCTGCGAGGATGCGTGCGTCCGCACCTGTGATAAAATCATGCTTCTCTTCGGTCTCGGACAGTATGTGGATAAGGCCATGGAGCTGAAGCTTCAGTATCGCTCCCTTTCGAAGGAGCAGATGGACCTCGTGGAAAACCGCAGCAAGTATGAGGAGAAGCTCCGCAAGGTATCCGAGGAGTATGCTGATACCGATGGAAATCTCGTGGAAGCACAGAGTCCGGTCGTAAAGGCAGAAGTTGATGCCGAGCTCGCAGCTGAAACACAGTCTGAAGGCACGACAGATACGATCACCACGCCGTTATCCGAGGATGTGCAGCCGTCGTCCGAGGAAAGTGCGACCATCTATCAGAAGAGCGCGGAAGCCAATGCAGGCGACCAGCCTGCATATACCACAGCCGCTGATTCGATGGCCGCCGCTACGACTGTTTCAACGGCCGCTGTAACGGATCCGATCGTGGCGTCTTCTACCTCAGCGCAGGGTGCTACACAGACATCCAATCATGATATGCAGTGTGCAGCCGCTGATGCGGTGGAAGCCATCCAGAGTGCAGTTCATAAAATTCCACGGAAGGAAGAAGAACTCCACAACTACCATATGATCATCGAGGCGAAGACCCGTGCGGATGGACTGAAGATCGCCATCGACGAAATCAAGTACTTCCATGATCTCTATGGATTTAATTTCAAGGTTGCGAAGACAGATGCCACGAGACTGAACGAGCGTGGCTTCGCGGCATTCGTGCCAAAAATCGCAGGGAAGGACCTGATCGTCGAGAATGCTGGTGCGCTGACCTATGATGTCGTCGATGAAATCAGCGATTATATCGATACACTCACAGACTCGAGCTCTGTTGTGCTCGTGGATGTCATGGACCACTTCGATCGCATGGCAGAGGATCGTCCGCTCTTCATCAAGAAGTTCGATCTCGTATCGGACATCGAGGAAGAGGAGGATGAACTCGTCGAGGATGTGGATCTCGAGGCACCGGTACAGGCAGACGCTGCCGTGGAAAACGAGGAGACGGCAGCTTCAATGACGGTGCAGAAGCCGTCTTCGGCGGCTTCCTTCAGTGAAGACCGCACACCGGTCCCTCTGCACGGAACAGAGAATAGGGGTGCAGAAGTGGATGCACCGGATAAATATGTGGATACCTCAGCAGTTCCCGTGGCGGCAGCAGCCTCCACTGTGGACAGTGCATACGCTGAATCGCAGAAAAACCAGGTGGATTCCGCAGCAGATGCTGTGGATTACCCGGCAGAGACAGCGGACGCGGATGGGGACGATGAGGAAGCATTGACCGAAGAAGGGGCAGATGCAGCCGGAAACGCAGCGGCACAGGAGGAGCCGCTTCCGGGAGATTACTACCAGGAGATGAGCGTCGAGGACTTCGCGAATTATGCACAGCAGTATGCGCGTGAAATCGACTGTGTGCTCGTCGGAAAGACCGTGCTGGCGCTCTATGAGCGTATCGAGATGATGCAGGAGGATGGTGTCGAGCTTACAAAGGAAAGTGCGGAAGAGCTGATCGAGGAAGCGGCAGATAAGGCGGAGGCCCCGAGCCTCGGAAAGAAGCTGACCGGCATGTTCCATCCGAAGTATGATAAGGAGAACCGGCTGATTCTTCGTGAAGACAATTTTATCGGCTGATGCAGCATACAGCGCGCCCCTTCTTCCACGAGGGGCGCCTTTTCTTTACTGTTCAGTCGTAGCTCAGTGGACGGCAGACGGAAGCACAGTACTTATGAGGCCGGTGAAATCTAAGCCAGGAACTCCAGGCGGCCTGATTTCACACGTCCTCTTTGTATGGTTTCCGGCTGCTGTCCGCTGGGCTACGCCTTGACTTAACTATGTCTGAACAGCTGTAAGGATTTTAAATAGAATACATCAGAAGGGCGATGATGCAGCAGGAAGAAGCGATGACGGAATTAATAACAATTGTAATGAATGGATGGGTGCAGATCGGCGTGGCGGCATTTATGGTCGCGATGTTTCTCTATGGCTACCGTAAAGGGCTCGTGCGCATGTCGGTGAATATCGTATCGATCGTTGTTTCACTGATTGCGACGCGCATGCTTCTTCCGACGGTACAGACCTGGATCGACCAGAATCCTGTGCTGCGGGAGCTGGTGGCACAGCGCGTGGAAAAGATCGCATTCGGAGAAGGGTCGGCAGCAGGCGCGGAAAGCGCAGCAAGCGAGAGTGTTGACCTTTTTTATCAGCTTCTGGGACTGGATAAGCTGACAGATTATATCGCAGATCGGATCACCGGCATGCTTGTGAGTGTGATCACCTTCATACTTCTTCTTATCGTCGTGACGCTGCTCGTGAAGCTTGCGTTTGCGATCCTTCAGCGTGTAGCGGAACTTCCGGTTCTGAACTTCATGAATCGGACACTGGGGGCCGTACTCGGTCTCGTGGAGTCCATCGTCTATGTATGGATCTTTCTGATCGTCATCAGTTTCCTGCCGGAAAATCCGCTGACCCTGCATATCGCGATGCAGTTTAACGATCCGACGACCTGGCTCTTCTATCTGAAGGAGGCGAATATCTTCGTCCATATCTTCGAGGCATGCGCCAGCTGAGTACCAGTTTAATTTAACTAAGTAGAGTCCCGGAGGGGCGTCAACGGAGGCACAGTACTCCGAGACCGGCTTGATTTCACACGGTCTCTGCGTATGGCCTCCGTTGCCGCCCCTCCCCGCCTAACTGTTACCTGAAGTGTAAAAAAAAATAAAAGAATTTCAGATTGGTGCTTGACAGCGCACGTCATGTTTGTTAAAGTATGTCAAGTCACCGCGAGGGAAACGAATTTACAGATTCTTTTCAAGCGAATGACAAAAAGAAATTTTAAAAAGTGCTTGACAAAAGCGAAACGGTTTGCTAATATATACAAGCTGTCGCGAGACGAGAGCACAACGAACCTTGAAAATCAAAGATCGATTAATACACAGA
>NZ_JBKEIS010000033.1:0-5616 GCF_046365365.1 Oribacterium sp. P9
TGTAAAAAAATAAGACCCACGCTTTCGCGTGGATCTAAATGTTAAGTTGACGACATTGGGGTCTGACCCCATTAAATTTTTCTAAACAGAATCTAAACTGGAGTTTATGGGGTCTGACCCCATAAACTCCAGGTATATATAGGCTGGATCTATCACGAACGATAGTGAAATCGTATTGGCGAAATCGGGCGATCGGGGGTATAGTGATGGCTGATGACATGATGTATATTCTAGATAGATAGCGGGCAGTCTGTGAGGGTGACCGAACGGATGCGCGAAGGAGTGTGGCGCGGATGATAAACGAGAAGGTGAAGGATTTTCTGGAGCGGAAGGGCTTCGGTGATCGGCTGACGGAGCATGCGGAGACGATCGATACGGTGGAGCATGCGGCGCTGCGGATCGGCTGTTCGGAGCCGGAGATCGCGAAGACGCTGTCGTTTATCGTGGATGAGAAGCCGGTGATCGTGGTCATGGCGGGCGACGGAAAGGTGAACAGCTCGAAGTTTAAGGCGGTGTTTCATACGAAGCCGCACATGATTCCGCGCGAGCAGGTGGAGGAAATCACCGGATTTCAGCCGGGCGGTGTGTGTCCGTTTGCAGTTCCGGAGGAGATTCCGATCTGGCTCGACATCTCGATGAAGCGCTTCGCGTACGTCCATCCGGCCGGCGGTAACGGATTCACCTCCGTAAAGCTCACACCGGAGGAACTGGAGAAAATCACGGAGCCGAAGGGCTGGTGCGACATCTGCAAAGGCTGGGAAGAGGGGGTCTGACTCTATAAACTGGTTTAACAAGCTTGCAGCGGAATTCGTAAGTCCGCATCAAAACTGTAGATGACGGGCCTCGACAGCTGAAAAAGTGAAGTAAACAAAAGTAACATAATGTATAGTCACGTAAAGTGATGCACTGGGGGCAATCGCTCGACCGGATTTTCGATCCGCTTGAACGATTGCCCCCTTTTCGTGCGCATCTTAAGAATTTCGTAATGGGGTCTGACCCCATTAAATTTTTCTAAACAGAGTCTAAACTGGAGTTTATGGGGTCAGACCCCATTAATTTTTTATAAAGTGATTTTGAGAAATGACGGAAAATCGTGTGGTTAACCGGGGAATATAGTCTGTTTGACGACCATACACATTTCGGGATCTTCGTGATAGAATGAGCTTATATTCTTTAGAGTCGTTGAGCGGATAAACAGGTTGACCGTGTTGCCATCTGGAGTTCTGCTCCGTGGTAGACCTTGGACTCAACGACGCTTTCTTTCCCTATGACAACCATTACTACGGATTCATGATCTGCCATGAATTTGGACAGTCAACACTGTACTGTATCCATAACTGTGGACACGGAAGATTTTAGTTTCCCCCATATTCTGGATGTAGATGAAGCGCAACCCATTTGGCAGACAAATTTTTATGGATTGTCCTGTTTAGTAGACAGATAGTCCCTATAAATATGGAAAGAAATATTAATTGATTTTTGAGGTGTTTTTATGGCTAGAAAACGACGTGAGTGGTATCCGGGCGCGACATATCATCTGATGGAGCGAGGGATTCGCAGGCAGGTGATTTTTCAGGATGAGATGGATTTTAAGATCTTTCTGCAGATCCTGGAGAGCGAGGCGGAGAAGAAGGCGTGCCGAATTCACGCATACTGTCTCATGAACAATCACTTTCATCTCCTGGTCGAAACTGGAGACATTGGAATAGGATTCTTTATGAAGAGCCTTGCAGAGAGGTATGCGATGTTTTATAACCGGCGCTACGGCTACAAGGGGCATGTTTTCGAGGGGCGCTATGTGTCCTGTCTGGTGAAAACGGATGGATATTTCCTGCAGACGAGTCGCTACATCCACTTGAATCCAGTGAAGGCGAAGATCGTGGACCGGCCGGAGCAGTATCGCTGGAGCTCCTATATCACGATCATGGATATGTGGAATGATGGCATCGTGACTCCAGATAAAACGCTGTCGTTTTTTGCGGAAGGCGCGGCGGAATATCGTGAACTGGTGGAGGCGCAGGCACGGTACGCGGAGGATGAGGAGGCGATCCAGACGGACATGAAGGAAGACGAAATGTGGCTTCCGGTGTGAAGGGATGGCATCCGGCAAGAAGGGGTGGAGACGTTGACCAGGACGGAATTTGACCAGAGAATGGCAGCAGGGCTGGCAGATGCAAAAGCTGGACGTGGTGTGGAAATTGAGGAAGCATTTGAAAGTATCAGTGCCAGATTGAAAAAAAGTACAGGGCTGAATGAGAATAGCTCGACTTAGTATATATCATGGTATATACTCAAGGCATAAGGAGGTGGGGTATCATGATGACAGCAAAATTGTTTGAAAATGGTCGTAGTCAGGCGGTTCGACTTCCGAAGGAGTGCCGCTTCGATGGTGACGAGGTGGCGATCAATAAAGTCGGTGACGTCGTTATACTGATGCCGAAGAATCATAAGTGGGCCGGGTTCCTGAGTGGACTGGAGCTGTTCTCGGATGACTTCATGTGTGATGGCAGGGAACAGCCGGTAGTACAGGAGCGGGAAGTGATATGAAGTATATGCTGGATACAAACATCTGTATCTACACGATCAAGCACAAGCCGCCGGAGGTGATCAAGGCTTTTCTGTGTCATGAGCCGGACGATATGTGCATTTCCTCCATCACGTATGGGGAGTTGATGCATGGTGTAGAGAAGAGTCAGACGGTAGAGCGTAACCGTGCGGCGATCACGCTGTTCTTATCGGCTATTTCGATTCTGCCCTTTGACAGTGATGCAGCAGAGAAATATGGGGCGGTTCGTGCGGATTTGGAACGAAAGGGAACGCCGATCGGTCCGATGGATATGCTGATCGCCGGCCACGCAAGATCGCGCGGGCTGATTCTGGTGACGAATAATACGAGAGAGTTTTTCCGGGTGAACGAACTGGAAGTGGAAGACTGGACGAAGTAATGTGACGGGGGCAAACGTTTGACTGGATTTCCGATCCGCTTGAACGTTTGCCCCGTTTTCGCAAGCATCTTAAGAATTTCGTAATGGGGTCTGACCCCATTAAATTTTTCTAAACAGAATCTAAACAGGAGTTTATGGGGTCAGACCCCATAAACTGCCGCGCAGAGTTTTACTGCGCGTCGGCGTCACATCTGCTATAATCGGAGTGTATTGTAAGCCCCTGATTTTCAGGGGTTGCTACCTGACGATCGAAGGAGGTATGCGTATGAACGCGAAGAAATATAGAAGAGTATTTACGATTGTAATCGATTCGCTGGGGGTTGGGCCGATGCCGGATGCCGCGGCGTTCGGTGATGCGGGGGCAGATACCCTCGGCCACATCGCGGCGCATTTCGATGCGCTGAAGATCCCGAATCTGCAGAGGCTCGGCATGGCGAATCTGAAGAGCCTTCATGGCGTCGCGCCGGCGGAGAAGCCGCTTGCGTACTACGGACAGCTGCGCGAGGCGAGCAACGGCAAGGACACGATGACGGGGCACTGGGAGATGATGGGGCTGCACATCACGAAGCCGTTTAAGACCTTTACGGAGCACGGCTTCCCGCAGGAGCTGATCGACGAGCTCTCCCGCAGAACCGGACGTGTGATCATTGGCAACAAGGCGGCCAGCGGCACGGAGATCCTCGACGAGCTCGGTGAGGAGGAGATCGCGACGGGGCACATGATCGTCTACACCTCGGCGGATTCAGTGCTGCAGATCTGCGGCAATGAAGAGACCTTCGGGCTCGACGAGCTGTACCGCTGCTGTGAGATCGCCCGCGAGATCACGATGAAGGATGAGTGGAAGGTCGGCCGTGTCATCGCCCGCCCGTATGTAGGACGGAAGAAGGGCGAGTTTAAGCGCACGAGCAACCGCCACGATTATGCGCTGAAGCCGTACGGCAGAACGGCGCTCGATGCACTGAAGGATGCGGGCCTCAGCGTGATTTCCGTCGGCAAGATCTTCGACATCTTCGATGGCCAGGGCCTCACCGAGTCCAACAAGTCGAAGAGCTCGGTGCACGGCATGGAGCAGACGATCGAGATCGCGCAGCGTGATTTCGAGGGTCTCTGCTTCGTGAACCTCGTGGATTTCGACGCGCTCTGGGGCCACCGCCGCAACGTGGTCGGCTACGGTGAGGAGCTCGAGCGCTTCGATGTGAAGCTTGGCGAGCTGCTGGACATGCTCCGGGACGACGACCTTCTGATCATCACCGCGGACCACGGCAACGACCCGACCTACACAGGCACTGACCACACGAGAGAGAAGGTGCCGTTCCTCGCGTACTCGCGGTCAATGCAGACACCGGGCGCGCTGGTGGAGGCCGACACCTTCGCCGTGATCGGCGCCACCATCACGGACAACTTCGGCATCGCCATGCCGGACGGCACGATCGGCCACTCGATTCTCGATAAACTGAATTAATGAAACAGTTCAGCTAAGGGGACTACGGAGTACCGGCAACAGAAGCCATACGGAGAGGACGTGTGAAATCAAGCCGGGTCCCCTTAGTGGCACTTGGGGTTATCTCTCATTGGAACCCACTGCAACGCAGAGTTTTCATGAGGAAAACTCTGTGATTGCAGAGGGCCTAGTGCCGCTTAGGGTTCCTGGCTTAGGTTTCACCGGCATCGGAGTACTGTGCTTCAGTTGCCGGCCCTCCGAGTCCCCTGGTGGAACTTTAACGAATGAAAAGAAAGGTAAAACTAAATGAACACCACGGATGTATTAAAGATTGTAGATCACACCCTGCTCACCCAGACTGCGACCTGGGCAGACATAAAGACCATCCTCGATGATGGCATCAAGTACCATTGCGCGTCGGCGTGCATCCCGGCAGCCTACGTGAAGCAGGCTGCAGACTACGTCGATGGCAGACTCCCGATCTGCACCGTCATCGGCTTCCCGAACGGCTACAGCACGACCGCGACGAAGGTCTTCGAGGCGAAGGACGCCATCGCAAACGGGGCAGCGGAGATCGACATGGTCATCAACATTGGCTTCCTGAAAGATGGACGCTACGACGAAGTGGAGGAGGAGATCCGCCAGATCCACGAGGCCTGCGACGGGCACATCCTGAAGGTCATCATCGAGACCTGCCTCCTCACAGAGGAAGAGAAGATAAAGATGTGCGAGATCGTGACGAAGGCGGGCGCGGAGTTCATCAAGACCTCGACCGGCTTCTCCACGGCGGGCGCAACCTTCGATGACGTGAAGCTCATGCATGAGCACGTCGGCCCGGGCGTGAAGGTGAAGGCCGCCGGCGGGATCAGCTCCTTCGACGACGCCGAGAAGTTCATGAGCCTCGGTGCGGACCGCCTCGGCACCAGCCGCCTCGTGAAGATCATGAAGAACACCGACAACGGCGCCGGCTACTGAAAATTTCATCTGTGATGACCATAGCCCGCACCATACTGGGACGGGGCTCGACACCAGAGCGTGGCCTCATAAACGCACGCACTCGCGGCACCTCCCTCGGAGGCGCCGCTTTTTTCTTAAGAATTTCGTAAGGGGGTCAGACCCCATTAAATTTTTCTAAACAGAATCTAAACAAAAGTTTATGGGGTCAGACCCCAATGTCGTCAACTTAACATTTAGACTCACGCGAAAGCGTAGGTCTTTTTTTACAAATAA
>NZ_JBKEIS010000034.1:0-4562 GCF_046365365.1 Oribacterium sp. P9
CCTTTGTGATATCATCCTTCTAGCAACCAATCTTAAGTTGACGTTGGGTTGACGACATTGGGGTCTGACCCCATAAACTCCAAGTTTAGAATTTGTTTAGAAAAATTTAATGGGGTCAGACCCCATAAACTATGGTGACGATTTAGCTGTGCTGACGTTTTATTTTTATCGCTGGGAGGACGTGATGCGGATTCCGGAAGCATTGGCCGCAGGGTGCGGCGCGGACGCTCTAGGAATCTTCGCGGCGTGGCTCAGCCGGCAGGTGCCGATGCACGCGTTTGCGATGCCGTGGAAGCGGTATGACGTCGGGGATGTGGAGAGCGACAGGGAAGTGTGTAAGGTGTTTTGGGTGACGAGCTCCTCCGAGTCGATGAGCCCGTGACCGCGGTCTGCATTGGCCGGAACAAGATGAAAATTTTGATAGGTCTTTATGAGTTAGCTAAAATATCATATAATAAAATTAGCTAATAAGGAGGTGCTGTTATGATTACTGCGACCGCAACTGCAACCGAAATGCAGAATAATTTCGGAAGGTATTTAAGCCTTGTAATGTCAGGGCAGGAAATTATCGTGACGAAGAATGGCCGGGAAGTCGGACGTTTCATTCCGAAGGATGCCACTGTGTCGTATCTTACAGATTCCCTTACTGGAATTCTGAAAGAAGACTATGATTTGGATGAAGTCAAGGCAGAAAGCATGAGGACGAAATATGGTTCTGTTGATTGACACGAATGTTATTCTGGATGTGCTGATTAACCGTCCGGAATTCATAAAAGACTCCTCTATGATCTGGAAGCTGTGTGAGACAGAACAGGCAAGGGGATGCATTTCCACGTTGACCTATGCCAATATGATGTATGTCATGCGCAAGCAGATGACTCCAGACCAGATTGCAGAGATTTTCCGCAAACTGAGTCTCATATTTGAGTTTGCTGATTTTAGTCCGGCTGTTCTGGAAAGGGCAGTAACCATGAAGTGGAAAGACTTTGAGGATGCAGTTCAGAGCGCAACAGCAGAAGCTATCCATGCCGACTATATTATTACGAGAAACCTTAAAGATTTTACGCAGAGCAGGGTGATGGCTTTTACTCCATCCGAGCTACTGGCAAGAATCTAAAATCCGGTGCCCGCGGAGGAAAGCGGGCACCGGATGTCGTGATGGGGGCAGACCCTATAAACAAACAGAGCCCGGCGGATATCCGCCGGGCTCTGTTGCGTCATGACATATAGAAGGTATTATACCATTCGGCGAAGGCGCGGAGGCCCTGGCGGATGTTGATTTCCGGGCGGAATCCGTAGTCCCTTTCGAGGGCGGTGCTGTCCGCGTAGGTGACAGGCACATCGCCCGGCTGCATTGGCACGAGGGACTTATGGGCGTCGAAGTCGTAATCCGGAGGCAGGACGCCGGCGCGGACGAGCTCCTCCTGGAGGGTCGTGATGTAGTCGAGGAGGTTCTCCGGGGTGCCACCGCCGATGTTGTAGACGGCGTATGGCGGGATCGGGAGGCCGTCGGGGCCGTTCTGCTTCTCAGGTGCGCCGCCCATGACGCGGACGATTCCTTCGACGATGTCGTCGATGTAGGTGAAGTCGCGCTTGCAGTTTCCGTAGTTGAAGATCTGGATACTGTCGCCCTTCACGAGGCGGTTCGTCGCGGAGAAGTAGAACATGTCCGTGCGGCCGGCCGGGCCGTAGACGGTGAAGAAGCGGAGGCCGGTGGACGGGATGTTGTAGAGCTTCGAGTAGGCGTGGGCCATGAGCTCGTTGCTCTTTTTCGTCGCGGCGTAGAGTGACACCGGGTGGTCGACCGGATCGTCGGTGCTGAACGGGACCTTTTTGTTGCCGCCGTAGACGGAGGAGGACGAGGCGTAGACGAAGTGCTCCATTGCGTCGTCGTGGCGCGCGGCCTCGAGGAGGTTGTAGAAGCCGATCAGGTTCGAGTGAATGTAAACGTCCGGGTGGTCGATGCTGTAGCGCACGCCGGCCTGGGCGGCGAGGTTGACGAGGACGTGAAAGCGGTAGGTCGCGAAGAGCTCGTCGATGAGTGGCTTGTCTGCGATGTCGCCGCGGATGAAGACCCAGTGGGATTTTGAGGACTGCGCGGCCTCCTCGACCTTCCGGAGGCGGTACTCCTTCAGCTCGAGCGGATTGTAGTCGGTCATGCAGTCGATGCCGACGATCGTCGCGCCCTGCGTGTCGCGCAGCAGCCGCGCGCAGAGGTTCGAGCCGATGAAGCCCGCTGCGCCTGTGACGAGGATGGATTTTCCGTCGAGGGATACGCTGGTTTTCTCTATTTTCTTTGATTTCTTTGTGTTCTCTGTGTTATCCATATTTTCCATATTCATGTGATGGGGTTCAGACCCCGGGGGTGATTGGCTCGGGGTGGTTGCCCTGGCCCATCTTAAGAATTTCGTAAGGGGGTCTGACCCCATAAACTCTAACTTTAGAATTTGTTTAGAAAAATTTAATGGGGTCAGACCCCATTAAATTTTCGGCGGGGTCAGTTGTTGTGGAAGAGGTCACGGGTGTAGACCTTTTCGCGGACGTCGTCGAGGACGGTGTCGTAGCGGTTTGCGAGGATACAGCGGCTTTCGGACTTGAACTCGGCGAGGTCGTTAACGACGCGGCTTCCGAAGAAGGTGCTGCCGTTTTCGAGGGTCGGTTCGTAGATGATGACGCGGGCACCCTTCGCCTTGATGCGCTTCATGACGCCCTGGATCGAGGACTGGCGGAAGTTGTCGGAGTTCGCCTTCATGGTCAGGCGATACACACCGACGACGGTTTCCTCCTGGAGGGCCTCCTGCTGCTTGTTGTAGCCTGCATTGGCCTCATATGCGTCGGCGATTTCGAGCACGCGGTCTGCGATGAAGTCCTTCCGGGTGCGATTACTCTCGACGATCGCCTGGATCAGGTTCTCCGGGACGTCCTGGTAGTTTGCGAGGAGCTGCTTCGTGTCCTTCGGGAGGCAGTAGCCGCCGTAGCCGAAGGATGGGTTGTTATAGAAGTCGCCGATGCGCGGGTCGAGGCAGACGCCGTCGATGATCTGCTGGGTGTTGAGGCCCTTCGTCTCGGCGTAGGTGTCGAGCTCGTTGAAGTAGGACACGCGGAGCGCGAGGTAGGTGTTCGCGAAGAGCTTGACGGCCTCGGCTTCGGTGAAGCCCATGAAGAGGGTACGGATGCCGGTTTTGATCGCGCCTTCCTGGAGGAGGGCGGCGAAGCGGTGCGCGGCGTCGACGGAGGCCGGGTCGTTTTCGTCACAGGACACGATGATCCGGGACGGGTAGAGGTTGTCGTAGAGGGCCTTCGACTCGCGGAGGAACTCCGGGGAGAAGAGGATGCGGCTGGTGCCGTACTTCGCGCGGATCGAGGCGGTGTAGCCGACCGGGATCGTGGACTTGATGAACATGTAGCAGTGGTCGTTGCACGCGAGAACCTGCTCGATCACGCTTTCGACGGCGCTCGTGTCGAAGTAGTTCTTCTTGCTGTCGTAGTTCGTCGGTGCCGCGATGATGACGAGATCCGCGGACGCGTAGGCAGCGTCGGACGGGTTCTGCAGGCCAATGCCGGTGGTGCCGTCGCTGGCCGGTGCGGTGGTGGCACCGGAAGCGGCGTGAGAGCCGGCGCCGTCGGCGTGCAGATCGGTGTTCAGGACGGCGTGGAGGTCGAGCCTGCGAGTGCCGGCCTTCGCCTCGGCGAAGAACTTCTCGATGTACTCGTCCTGGATCGGGCTGATCCAGGCGTTAAGATCCTGTACCTTCTCCTCGATGATGTCGACTGCGGTGACGTGATTATGCTGTGCGAGCAGCGTCGCGAGCGACAGGCCGACGTAGCCCGTGCCGGCCACCACGATATTCATCGGTGACACCGGCGCGAGCGGGTGGATGCTGTCGTCCTCGAACATATCGCAGAGATCGAAGTGCAGCGCGCCCGCGAGCTGCTCGAGCTGCTCGATCGACGGCGTGAACGCCTGCCCCTCGATCCGAGAAATCAGCGCACGATTGATACCGGTACGATCCGCCAGCTCCTGCTGCGAAATCTTCTGTGACTTCCGCAGTGACGCGATCGTATCCGCCAGTTTCTGAGTAGAAAGCTTCTTCATATATACCCTCGATTCTGAAAGTTTATAAAAATTTAATGGGGTCAGACCCCCTTACAGCCGGCTTAAGAATTTCGTAAGGAAAACTTCATGGGGTCTGACCCCATTAAATTTTCCTAAACAGAATCTAAACTGCCGCGGAGTGATTAGGCTCCGGGCGGGTGCATTGGCAGGCAGGAGTGGCAGACCGGTGATCTGCAGATGCACTGTATGTTACTTTGAGTAACGTGCTCGCCTGCGGCGTGACGTAGGTTAAAACACATACAGTATAGTGCATGAGATATGGAAAGACAAGAATTCAAGAAAAAAAGTTTCTGCGAACTTGCGGAAAGGCGAAGGATGGAAGATGAAACCTACTTTTGAACGTTATTCAGAATAACATCTTAAGGATTTCGTAATGGGGTCTGACCCCAATGTCGTCAACCCAACGTCAACTTAAGATTAGTTACCAGAAGGATGATATCACAAA
>NZ_JBKEIS010000035.1:0-4245 GCF_046365365.1 Oribacterium sp. P9
AGCCAGCGCGATCATCTACAGCCTGGCGCAGACAGCAAAACTTAACAACCTGAGTGTCTTCAAGTATCTGCAGGCGGTACTCCTTTACATGCCGGACTACGTTCATGAGCCCGAGGGCATGGAAGAGCTGATGCCATGGTCAGATAAGATGAAGAAACTCTGTGCAATAGACACGAAGGCAACTATCGAAGACAAGGATGGAAACCCAAAGATCTCACGGTAGTAAGTTAGCGCGCTCAGCTAACACTGAGCGCTTACTGTTTATCATATAACAACAGCGCCTCACAACTGTATATTATGAGACGCTGTTGCTTTGATTATTTAGAAATTTCGATAGAATATTTCTTTTGAGCAGCGGTCCATCTTTCGTTCCACTCGTTCATGATTTCATCGAATGACTTATCATTTAAAAAAGCATGCTCTACAATATCCTGTCCTTTTGCATTTCCATTAGCATTAAACAGAAGTCCTGTTTCAGTATTGAGTGAGCCAAAGAATGTCTCCTCACCCGCCAAGGCCGGAATATCCTCAAGAAACTCACATTCGCTTAATGCACTATAAAACTCTGGGCTTTTACCAGACTTCAAGACTGCCAGTCCACCTTCGCCATAGTCGTAGCCTGATTCATGGATAAGCCACTTCATATAAATCATAGATGCAATCTGCTCATCATTTGTAGAATTCTTATTAATGCCATAGCTATAGTCACCGTTTACGCTTACATACTGTTTTCCGTCAACAGTAATAGGGAACGGCATAAAGCCTACATCTTCTGGATGCTCACCTGCATCCATAGCTTGAACAACTCCCCAAGAAGGGAAAGCTAATACACCAATCTCACCATTATTAAGCATTCCGTAAGAAAGTGCCTCGCTTGTTGTAGTATAGTCTTCTTCTGTAAGTCCTTGATTGACTGCATCATAAAGAATTTTATAGACTGCATATGGATGGGTTCCATCGCCATTATCAGCAAATGGGTTCTCAGTATGCACAATAACCTGATTGATATATGTTGGATCACCAGTTGCATTGATTCCCATATACGCATCCCAGCAACTCATTGGCCATTCGTCCGCATAATTTGTATAAAGCGGAATTGCATCTGTATTCTTTCTAATTGCAGAAAGAGCGTCCATAAACTGTTCTGGAGTCTTTGGAAGATCAGAAATACCAGCATCTTCAAAGACTTTTTTGTTATACATTAATCCATTAGCATTTCCTGTTGAAGCTAGGCCATAGATATTTCCATCATATGCCCACGCCCCAGTATAGTTGTATGTCTGAGATAATACATCCTCTGTACCAAGAGCAATAAAATACTCACCAACCTTATTTTTTTCCAATCCGACTGGGATCATCATAATATCTCCCCAATCAGTATTACTATTTAAGTATACAAGAACACTTGCTTCATAGTCATCAACGCCTTCATAAGTGACATTAATTCCCGGGTACATTTTTCTAAACTCTTCAGCATATCCGTTGAGTTTATCCATGATATCTGTTCTGAAAGTCAGCACTGTAATATTGACCTTTAAATCTTTATAGTCCTCACCAAGCTTTATCTGGTCAATAGTAGGAATACCTTGTTCACTCATTGCTGGTGTTTCGCTCTGCTTTCCGCAGCCTGCAACAAAAGTAATAACTAATAGCAAGATTGCTAAAACTGATAACAATTTCTTCTTCATTCGTAATTTCTCCTTTATCCTATTAGTCTTCGAAAGCATCCCCACAAGATGCTTTTCTGGCTTTTTTAAAAGCTGCTCCATCCTTTTTCACGACAAACTGTGTTTTCAAACCTTCCTGAGTACATAACTGAAGCGTAATTTTACCCGGCTCTTTAATTGGATGTCTAAGAATTCTCTTCGAAGCGTGTGCGGTAGGCATCTTTGAAACAGCTAAAAATGAGAATTTTTCATCCTCATATGGAACGTCACCATCTTTGAGCATTTTGTGCAATTTGCCTCTTGATACTCTTGTTGTAAAATGACACCAATCGTCTATAGGAATTGGGCAAGTGTGATTAGCTGTACAAGGAGCCACAACATTTCCACCGGCTTTAACTAACATATCCTTCGCAAAACGGATTTGACTAAAACCGACTGGAGTTCCTGGTTCAACAATAAGCAAAATCTTATTTGTTGCCTTCCACAATTCTTGCAAAACTCGTTTTCTATTGGTTTCGTCTAATTCATTTAGCGCATATGAAGCAACAACTAAATCTGCTTTTCCAGTTATTGAGCTACTTGAGAAATCCTGCCTTACCCATCTTGCCTTAGCAAGATTGTGGTCAATTTGTGCTAACTTCTGACCATATTCAATCATAGAAGGCTCTCTCTCAATGCAGGTAAACTGTAAATCATTTTTAAGTACCGAAGTTGCCGCCCAACTTGCAGTACCAGTACCTGCACCGATATCCATAACACTAGATATCTCACCATCATAATAATCCATTGTATACTCTAAGGCAGAACTAACTGCGCCAAATGTGGCTGGCATTCTAACAATAGCATAAGCAGCTGTTTCAATATTTTTAGTAACAAGTCTTCGTCCCTGTCCACTTTCATTTTTATAACGATCAGTGAGTGCCTGGGCAGCATTCTTTAACTGTGCCTGCTTGTAACCAGATGCTAAATTCGTAATGGCATCACGGAGTTGAAGTGGCATATCCATAATTAGTTTCCTCCTAAATCATTAGTATTCGCTGTTGATAACCCATTATATATACGTTTTTGAAATACCAAAAACAAAATTGTGGTTGGCAAAATTGCCAAAATAACACCTGCACAGATAATATTATATTTTGTACCATATGGTGCAGCATATGAATACAAAAGCGTTGTTATAGTGCTATACTTGTTCTTATTTAGCAAGTATAAATTAACGATGTAATACTCGTTATATACAAAAATAGTCTTGATAATGGTTGTTGTCAAAAATGCTTGTTTCAATAGCGGGAGATGTATTTTAAAAAACACTTTGCCCAGACTACATCCATCAAGTACAGCAGCTTCATCAATTGCATTTGGAATAACACCATAATAACGTGAAAATATTGCAACGGAAACAATATCCACACCCGACACCAACAATATGTAACCATATATGGTATTCACCAAATGCATGGCAGACATCATTTTGAATACATATACCTGCATAGACATTGCTGGAACAAATGTTAAAGCAGACACTCCCACTAATAATATTTTCTTTCCTTTAAATTGAAACCTACACACAATGTATGCCACCATTGCACTAAGCAAAGATGATATTGTAGTCGCAAACAAAACAATAATCATCGTAATAATCAGTGCTTTATAGTAGCCTCCGCTTAAAACAGTTTTATAATTCTGCACTCCATCCACTACATTCGGTAAATAAAAGAATGGTTGTTGCAAAAGATCTTTTTCTGATTTAAGTGAAGTTAATACACATGAAAGCAACGGAACTGCGGCAATAAAAGACACTATCAGCAAAAAAACATACTGTATTACTGAAATAATTCTTGATTTTAAAAGGGTCATTGTTCAATCCCCCTTTTATTTTCATATATCCTAGCCAAAAATTTCGGTACTTCCAGAAGTAATAAGGAAAATAGTGCAATTTGCAACAACAAAATAATTACCATTGCACTTGCTAATCCAATTTTTCTTTCTGTAAAAGCAATTCGATAAATCAAGGTCATATATGTAGCTGTGCCGTTTGCTCCACCAGATGCAATTGCGTAGGGCAATTCAAACTCACTTAACGAACTAACTACTGATAACATGATGCGGGTGTCAAAAGTATAAAATGACACCTCATTGACATTATAGTAACCGTTTTCCGTACCTTGACAACTGAATACGATCTTGAAACATAAATCGCCGGAAAACCGCGATTTTATGCGGATGAAAGGGTATAATAGAAGTATCTTAAAACCATATCTTCGAGGTATCTAATCATGTCGTTTGTCCCTAATGATCATCAGCAGCTCTCTCTTTTTGATTCCCTTGGCTTCCTTTCCCAAAGGAAACGCCGGATGCTGGAAAATTCCTGGGCGGAAACTTTTTCCTCACACATTTTTACGCATATCGATGAGCATATCTTCGCACCGCTTTACAGGCGCATTGGGGCCAGGCACCATAAACTCGAGTTTAGAATATTTTAACAAAAACTTAACGGTGCCTGGCCCCAATGTCACAATCAAGTCTACGATGATAATCGCTGGTGGATGCCACAGTATCAGGGAACCGAAAGGAGGGT
>NZ_JBKEIS010000036.1:0-3345 GCF_046365365.1 Oribacterium sp. P9
CGATAACCCATACGACATTCATGACGCAAAGTTGAGCAGTTCAGCGACAGCTCATGAGAGCAGCTCCGTGACAGCTCATGAAATCAGCAACAATAGAACTTGATGAGTAGGTGCTTTTCGGTGCTAGATCGGAGTGACCAATCCATGTCAGGCGAGTAGCAGGAGAAAATGAGAAATGTTTGATTATATGGAGATTTTTATAGTGAATCTGATCATTCCGGCGGTTATGCTTTTCGGTGGATATATGATGAAGACATGTCCGCCGAGGAATATTTCACGCTGGGTGGGGTTCCGGACGGCGCTCTCCATGAAAAACGCGGATACCTGGGCGTTTGCGCATGCGTGCTGCGGGCGGGTATGGTGGAAAGCCGGATGGATTTCACTGGCACTGTCCGTACTGGTGCAGCTGCCATTCGCGAAGGCCAGCGAGGAAACGCTCGAGACGCTTGCGCTGGTGATGGTGCTTGCGCAGTCCTTCATGCTGCTCGGAACAGTGGTGTACGTGCAGAGAGAACTAAAGTTGATGTTTGACGAGCGCGGGCGGAGACGGCAGTAGAGGAGCCTGCATTGGCATGTCATATAAGGAAAAAGCGCTGATCTGCGGGGTGGCAGGTCAGCGCTTTGTTGTAGTTTCTAATTAGATACAAAAAACGTACGGATCAATGTAACTGTTCAATAAAATCTTGCGACCTCATATCAGTGTGAAGGCTTTGAAAAACCTGGAGGTAAACCGCTCAATATAGTCCGTTTGTAGACTCTACGCATATTCTATTCCTCGTGTTAGAATGAGTTTATGTTCATTCGTGTCGATGATCGATATAAATCCCTTTATTAAAACAAGACATTTTTGTAAGCGGTCATTTTATGATTCGATATGGTTTCAGAAATGTGCGCCAGTCTGTCTTGAAAATACGCATAAAGGGCGTATAATTGTAGAAAGGAATAGTTGATGAAAAACAAAGAATTGATCAAGAAACTTGAACGGGCTGGATTCACGTTCAAAGAGCATGGTGGAAATCATGACAAGTATGTGAGAGGAAACGACGTCGAAGTCATTCCGAGGCATAAGGAAATCAATGAAAGACTGGCTCGTGCGATACTGAAAAAATGGGGACTTATGTGAGGCTCCTTGAATGCTGAGCTTTTAGATTATATGAGGTGATTATATGAATAGATTTCTGGCAAAAGCATATCCGGTTTTAATTAAGCAGGATGAGGATGATTTTCTGGTATATATTCCGGATTTTGATACATATACGGAAGGCAGCAGCCTTGCAGATGCGATCGAAATGGCACGTGATGCGATGGGAACGGCTGGAATGGAGTTTAAAACAGAGGATGAGCTGCCAGCGGTTTCCAGCTTCGAGGAAGCTCGAGCGAAAGCAAAGGAAGTTTCAGATGACGAGCTTGATTTTTCGGATGGACTCGTGACCTATGTGGACATCGATTTTGAGGCGTATCAGAATCGTATGAGAAATAAGTCGGTGAAAAAGAACTGTACGATTCCGTTCTGGTTAAATGAAAAGGCGGAGAGCATGGGCGTGAATTTTTCAAAGGTTCTGCAGGATGCACTTATACGTATCGTGGGCGTATAAGGCACGGGCGGAAAGGGCAGTAGAGGAGCCTGCATTGGCCTGATGGAGCAGCGGGCATCAGAGACAGGAGGTGTGCAGATGGACTGGGTCGATGGAAAGCAGCGGTGCTGCTGGGCGAATCCGAAAAATGAGCGGTACATCCGCTATCATGATGAAGAGTGGGGTGTGCCGGTCCATGATGATCATAAGCTGTTTGAGATGCTGGTTCTGGAGTGCTTTCAGGCGGGGCTGTCTTGGGAGTGTGTGCTGAATAAACGTGAGGCGTTTCGCGAAGCGTTCGATGGCTTCGACCTGGAGGCGGTTTGTGACTATGGCGAGGAGAAGATGACGTCACTAAGGAGTAACGCCGGGATCATTCGAAATCGTCTGAAGATACAGGCGGCGGTGACGAATGCGAGGACTTTTCGGGCGATACAGGAGGAGTACGGCAGCTTCGCGGAGTATCTCTGGCACTGGACGGATGGGCAGGTGGTGTATGAGAAAGGGCGGACGCAGTCGGAACTCTCGGACCGGATATCGATGGATCTGAAGAGGCGCGGCATGAAGTTTGTCGGGAGTACCGTGATCTATGCTTATCTGCAGGCGGTCGGCGTGATCTATGCGCATAATGCTGGATGTTTTTTGGAATGGGATGAAGAGAAAAAGCGCTGATCTGCGGGGTGGCAGTTCAGCGCTTTGTTTGTGTAGTGGTGAAGCCCGTGCTCTGGAAGAGACAAGTGTGTGTAGCTGTAGCGATCTCTTTCAGTGGGATGAGCATTGATCACAGGATGGTGATTACTTAAACAGTCGGTCGCGGTGCGGGAGCAGGGCGGCGATGAGGATGCTGCCGAAGAGGACGCAGCAGATGAGTTCGCCGGCGCCGACGGTCAGTGCCAGGAACCAGAGTGCGCCAGGGACCGCGTAGGCATAGCGGAGAACCAGCGGGATGATGATGCCGTTCGAGATGACCGGGCAGAGCGTGCAGAGAAAGCGATGCTTCCGGAGCGCATAGGTTCCGAGGGCACCGAGCAGGGTAGCGAGCGTGCCGAAGATGATGTCCGGCAGGGCACTTCCGGTCAGGATGTTCGCGAGGAGGCAGCCGATGGTGACGCCTGGAATCGCAGCCGGTGTGAAAAACGGGAGGATGGTCAGCACCTCGGAAAAGCGAACCTGGATGGCACCGCTTGCGAGATCGAAGCCTGCGGCGAGCGCGGTCAGTACGATGTAGAGTGCGGCGATCATAGCGGCCTGAACGATGGACAGAATGTTGCGTGAAGTTGTGTGATGATTCATGATGTGATCTCCTTTAGTTTTGTGCGAGTGGGAAGGATGTATCACGCCGGTGGCTGCGATGGCAGCGCATGAAGTCCGGAGCGACATAACACTCGTATTTAATTGTGCATGCGTTACGATAGCATGCGGAGGGGAAAAACGCAATATCCTGGTGCATGATTTCGGAGAATCAGGATCCTGGGTCGTGGGGCGAATCTGGTAGCGACGGTCAGCGTTTTTCTTTTACTATAGAAGATATAAGAATTCACTATGATTAAAATTTCTTTTATTCTTGTAATCTGCTTGATTTTGCTTAAAATATATGATATTTATCGCAGCATTGTCATCGGACGACGTACGTTTCGAGATGTGTGCAGGCTGCACCTTACGCCTGGGCTGCGCCCTGATCGGGTCGTCGGCATGCTGCGTAAATTTAATGGGGTCAGACCCCAATGTCGTCAACCCAACGTCAACTTAAGATTAGTTACCAGAAGGATGA
>NZ_JBKEIS010000037.1:0-2840 GCF_046365365.1 Oribacterium sp. P9
TGTATATGCCGCTTCCTGAGATCACACTGCACGGTTATTTAGTGCACGGCTTCCGCCCGCTCAGTGCACTCTTTCCGGCCTGTTGAGCACTCCGGATATTTACTCCTATAATGATAATAGCACACACTTTGTGTGACTATCATTTACAGGAGGACGATAACTATGGTAGATTATCGCGAAATTCTGAGGCTTAAGAGTCTCAACTATTCTAATGTCGATATCGCATCAAGTGTCCACAGTTCACGGAATACCATCCATGAGGTATTGAAGCTTGCTGAGCTTTTGAACGTTAAGTGGCCATTGGATGATGATGTCACCAACTATACTCTGGAATCTCTGTTTTATCCTGAACGGCATAAAAGGGACGCAGAACGCATGCTTCCGGATTATCCTCGGATTCATAAGGAACTGGCAAAAAAGGGGGTTACCCTCTCACTGCTTTGGACCGAATACTGCGCAGAGGCAGCTGCAGCGGGTAAACAGCCTTACATGAGCACACAGTTCAATGATAACTATCGTAAATGGGCCCGTGTGACCAAAGCTACTATGAGAATTCACCACAAGCCAGGGGATGCCATGGAGGTGGACTGGGCCGGAACGACGATCAGTATTTATGATCCTGTGACCGGAGATATCACTCCGGCATATCTGTTTGTAGCCGTTCTTTCATGCAGCTGTTATGTATACGCTGAAGCATGTCCGAATATGAAGTCTGATGTGTTCATCAACTGTCATATCCATGCATACGAATACTTCGGCGGTGTTACCCGGCTTCTGATTCCCGACAATCTTAAAACCGGGATCACAAAAAATACCCGTTATGAGACAGTTATCCCCCGTGCTTACAGGGAAATGTCAGATCATTACAATACAGCCATTGTGCCTGCCAGGGTACGGCACCCGGATGATAAACCGAATGCCGAGGGATCTGTAAAGTTTGCTACCACATGGATCATCGCAGCACTGCGTAATCATCACTTTTTTTCTCTTGATGAAGCAAGATCAGCGGTTGCTGAGAAGCTTGAGGAGCTTAATTCCCGTCCTTTTCAGAAAAGGATAGGGAACCGCCGCCTCGCTTATGAGAATGAAGAAAAAGCATTTATGCAGCCACTCCCCACGAGCTCATTTGAACCGGCAGTCTGGTCCACTGCAAAGGTTCAGAACGATTATCTCATAAATGACGGAATCAATAAATACTCTGTTCCGTTTGATCTGATCGGTGAAAACGTGGACATACGGATAACCAATGAAACAGTGGAAGTATTCTTTCATGGGAGCCGCGTGGCATCTCATGCCCGACTTTTGAAAGCTCAGCCGGATCCTGTCAAAAAACCGGAGCATATGCCCCCTGAACATCAGAAATATCTTTCCTATACACCGGATGAATTCATGAACTGGGCATCCGCCGTTGGCGAACACACTGCTAAAGTGGTCGACTATTTCCTGACTTCAGGAAAAGCGCCTGAACAGGGGTATAAATACTGCGCAGGTCTGATGAAGACAGCTGACCGTTACGGACAGCAGCGTACGGAAAAAGCCTGTGAAAGGCTTCTGGCTTTCACAAACCAGCCATCTCTCAGGAGTATTGTGACCATCCTGAAAAACGGGCAGGATAAGATCCCGTTGGAAACGGTATCCAAAGCGTCCAATCCATCCAGTCGCAGCAGGGGAATCACCCGAGGTGCTGCGGCATATGGAAAGGGAGGTGATGCAGAGTGATCAGAGAATCAACACTTGAAACTTTAAAGAGCATGCACTGCAGCGCAATGGCTGAGGAACTGAAACGTCAGATGGAGGATCCTGCAACCTATTCGTCTCTGGGCTTTGAGGAACGTCTTGGACTCATCATCGATGCAGAATGGAACCGTCGGCAGAGAAACAAACTTGCCAGACTTATTGCAAAAGCACATTTTTCAATCCCTTCAGCCTGTATTGAAGGAATCGAATACATTCCGGACAGGAAACTTGATAAAGCGCAAATCATACGCTTTTCAACCTGCCAGTATATCAATGATAATCATCATATCATACTGAAGGGTGCCAGCGGATCCGGCAAAACCTATCTGGCCTGTGCTCTTGGAAATGCAGCATGCAGGAAGTACAAAAATGTGATCTACATTCGTATGCCTGAGCTCTTAGATGAACTCAGCATGGGAAAAGCCACTGGCACATTTGACAAAGTGATCAAGACCTATAGGAAAGCTGATCTCCTAATCCTGGATGAATGGCTGATCCGCTGTCTGACACCGCAGGAGACCTATAATCTCCTGGAGATCATAGAAGCCAGAGTGAACAGCCCAAACGGTTCAATGATCTTCTGTACGCAGTACAATAACGAAGAATGGTATGGCCGGATAGATCCTGAATCTGATGAGGGAAGCCCCATTTCAGAAGCCATCATGGATCGGATCGTTCATAATGCCTACGACGTATTAATAGAAGGCCGCATATCAATGCGCAAACGTCATGGGCTGTCAGCCAGCCGGGAAGGGGGAGCTTATGAAGGATAACTGCCCATTCTCTGAAAGCGGCAAATGTGAAATCTGGATTGATTATCAGATTCTCCAGTATGCTCTGGAAGAAGCCGAAGAACTTGCTGATGCCAACTGGACTGAGATCAAACGTCTTTATGCCAGAATCGATCAATTGACTGCTGTTCTGGTTGATGCCGGGATAACTATTCCAGAGGACCTGTGATTTTATTAGTCGCATAACGCTTCGGGAAAAGATAAATCTCTTCTGAAACCGAAGTGCTCAACAGACCGGAAAGAGTGCACTGCATGAGCGGAAGCCATGCACTAAAACGCCGTGCGGTGTGCTTTCACCGGCCGGCATATACA
>NZ_JBKEIS010000038.1:0-2726 GCF_046365365.1 Oribacterium sp. P9
TTAATCTCATGACAGTATATAGATCAATCTCGTGACACGCAAGCAGATCAGCCCGAAGTCAATCTAGGCAGTCAACAACATTTTAAGTAAAATAGATATGTAGATTATTAATTTTTTGTTTTAGAAATGTTATTATAATAATGGTAGTTTATCGTATTTTGTAATTATATTTCTCGAAAGGTATTGATGATATGAAAAATAAAAACACAATAATTATCACTGAAGAAATGATAAATTCGGACCCATACGGTTATACATATAAAGAAATTTGTGATTGCGTTGGAGAAAAAAAAGCTCGATCGCTTATGCATGCCCTTTATAAGGAAAAGCCCCAAAAGAAATATCAAACAATGAGCATTAATGATATTTATAATGGCGGTGACACAAGAAAATACTCTTTCAAATTAAAGGATGGTTACTGCGTTGAAACTGTTTGCATAAAGAGAAAAACAGGTGTAACTGTATGTGTTAGTACAATGGTAGGATGTCCTGTCGGTTGTATTTTTTGTGCATCTGGAAGTAATGGATTTATAAGAAATTTAACTCCTTCCGAAATTGTGCAACAAGTAACATTACTGAAGGAAAAAGTCAACAGAATTGTATATATGGGAATGGGTGAACCATTTTTTAATTATGATAATGTAATTAAGTCAATTCATATACTAAGAGATAGAAATGGGCTTAATTTCCCCACAGATGGAATTAATATTTCGACAGTAGGTCCTTTAGAACAATTAAAAAAAATAAGAGAAGAACATCTGAAGATACAACTCACCCTCTCTCTTCATGCAACAAATCAAAGAACAAGAGATATAATTATACCTCACATGAAAGGTTATGACATAAATAAGATTGTTGAATCTGTTTTATCATATTCGGAAAGACATAACAGAAAAGTAACAATTGCTTATTTATTGATTCCTGGTCTAAATGATAAAGCAACTGATGTACGTCAATTAGGAAGATGGTTTCGTGAGAAAAATGTTTTGATAAATCTTTTGCAATATAATGATACCGCAAATTGCAATATTAACAGGCCAAACAAACAACAATTAGTTGCATTTAAATTGCGACTTGAAGCGGCTGGTTTAGAAGTAAAAATGAGAGAATCACGAGGTAATAACATCAAAGCTGCCTGCGGTCAGTTGGTTAGTAACACAAACGAGAAGAATAAGCAACACAATTCAATGGGGAAGGATTTAGGTTTTCACAATCGTTCAAAAAGCAAGAAAGAGAATCCTAAAAGCAAGCACAAAAATACATTTTCTAAAATTAATTACAAAACAAAACACTAAATTAACCGTATTTTGTTTGTGATGCATAGGCGATCTGTTTTTTTGTCTATCAACAATTAGAGTTACAAGGAATCTATTATGGAATATAAATGTTTATCCGATTTTTTGTTTAAATCTCTGTCCGAGATAAGTATTGGTGAATAAAAATATTCCTATAGGTAGGATAATTATCGACAAAGAAATTTTCTCTGGAGTGGGAAAAGCAGACCAAAGTATGCTATAATGCAATAAAATAGTTATACAAACTTGAATTTGAGGAGGTGATAAGATGACAGCATATATGAGATTAAGATAATACCGCGAGTTGTGTTGCGGTACATCCGTATTACATAACTCGCTTTCGGGCAAGAATGTAATAATGGAGGATGTCATGAATAAAATTATTAGATTTAATGACAGCGAAAAGCTTTTTCGTTGTCCAATATGTAAACGAAAGTTAAAGATGGTAGGCAATAGTTTGCTGTGTAGTAATAAGCATTGTTTCGATATTTCTAAATTAGGATATGTGAATTTTGCATTAAATCAAAAGCAATCTAAGCATTATAGCAGAACTTCTTTTGAAAGCAGAATGGATATTTTAGAAAAGGGATACTATTCACATATTCTTACGGAGATAACACATATATTGAGCAAGCTTGAAAACATAACAACTATTCTTGATGTCGGATGTGGTGAAGGATATTATTCTAGAAAAATCAAAGAACTATTTCAAGCAGATATAGTTGCTTTTGATATTTCAAAAGATGCCATTTCCCTTGCTTCAAAAAGAGACGGTAGTAAGTCTATAAAGTGGTTTGTGGGTGATTTGGAAAATATGCCAATTAGAGACCACTCAGTAGACTGTATACTGGACATATTTACACCAGCTAATTATTTGGAGTTCAATAGAGTTCTGACGGATAGCGGCTATATTGTAAAGGTTATTCCTGGGAATAAACATCTGATGGAGTTCAGAAACATTGCAAAAGAACATTTGAAAAATCAAGAGTATTCCAATGAGAATGTGATTAACTTATTCAAGAAGCAGTATTCTGTTATTTACCAAAAAAGAGTTTCAGAATCATATGAAATGCCGTTAGAGGATATTAAAATTTTTGCAGACATGACCCCACTGCTCTTCCATGTAGATAAAACTGAGATTGATTTCAAAAAGCTAAAAACTTTGACGATTGATGCAGAGATATTTGTGGGAAGTCTATAACGCTTGAAACTTTCAGTTTGACGGAGCAACAAATTCCAATTTGTTGAACTGAATAGCACATACTGACCGATAGGAACAAGGATGAAATATACCTTGTTCCTTTTCGTTTACCCAGGGCATTCATAGAAAATGAATAAACAGGTCAGTTATGCATACCAACACTTATCGTAAGCGCTCAGTGTTAGCTGAGCGCGCTAACTTACTACCGTGAGATCTTTGGGTTTCCATCC
>NZ_JBKEIS010000039.1:0-2721 GCF_046365365.1 Oribacterium sp. P9
GAAAGGTTATGACAAGATATCTATTATGTAAAGAAATGTGGGCTGGCCCCATGAATTATCTATGGAGCCAGCCCACATTTCTTTACATAACAATTATCGGCGGTTGAAATTTTTTAACCAGCTTTTAAGGTCCTCGTCATTGTCCCATCTAGCATCTTCGGGAGGAACAAGTTCTTTGCTTGCTGCTTCAATTGCAGCACGCTTGAGTTTTGCATCTGTCTTTGCATAAATTTCTGTAGTTCTGACACTGACATGGCCAAGTAAATCTCTGATATAAATCAAATCAACTCCAGAATCAACTAGTTCCATCGCTGTTGTGTGCCTCAGTTTATGTGGGCTGATATCATCCGGGATTAGTTCTGGAAATGAACTGCGGGCTATATCTCCATATTTCTTGACAATATAGTTTATTCCCTGACGGGTGAACTGTTTCTTCATATGATTGATAAAGAGCCATTCTTCACCTTTTCCTGGTTGTAGGTATCTCATCTTTTTTAGGTATTTCTGAATAATCGGAATTGAATCTTTCATTAGAGGAACATACCTGCTTTTCTGTCCTTTACCATGTACTAACAAGGTATATGGCTCGTGAAGCGAAAGATCTTTAACTTGGATATTTATTAACTCGCTAACACGGATTCCTGTTGTATATAAAAGCATGAGAAGTATGTAATCCCTAAGCCCATCTGCTTTGTTGATATCAATGCTGCTCATAAGGCTGATGGCACCATCTGTTTTGAGATAAGATATCTCTTTCAGCGGTGCTTTTTTTATCGGAATCCCTAGTATCTTTTGATACTCGTTCAAAAACTCTGGATATTCGTAGGTCAGGAAATGGATAAAGCTGTTAATCGCAGCCTGACGCTGATTTCTCGTGGCAGTTTTATTCTGTTTTTCTTTTTGAAGCCAATCTAGAAATCCTGACAGATGTTCATATGTTAAGTCCTTTAAAGTCATCTTTTCAGCAGGGATATGAAGCACCTCATTATAATAATCAAGCAGGAGTATAAATGCATAGCGGTATGAATCGATCGTTTTGGAACTGCTTCCTCTTTTGTTTACAAGATAGTCTGTCAGGAAACGATTCAGGGCTTTTGCGAAATCAGTCTGTTTCATTGGTCTCTACCGCCTTCCTGAAAACCTGATTGAATTTATCACTGCATTTTTCTTCAAGATATGGATAAAGATCCATGGTAAGACGAACATAGCGTTCGGTTGCATAAATCGTCTTATGCCCAAGATACGTAGATAGAATTGGAAGAGCAACATACATATCCAATCCCTGGTCTATCATCTGTTTGAATGCTTTAACTGCGAAAGTATGTCTCCAATCATGGATTCTTGGACCATATCCGCTACCGATATACGGAATGCCTGCCTGTTTCAGTATCAAACGATGGATATCGTAAAGTCGTGATTCATCCCTTCGAGTGCCAGCAATAGAAGGAAATATGTAGTCATCATCTGCAAAAAGGTAAAAACATTTATCAGCGTACTGGATCATAAGATGCTTAAGATCTTCGCTTAAAACAATAAAGCGCTCACAATCATTTTTAACTTCCAGAAGTCTGATGATTCCGTTGTCAAGATCGACATCTTGTTTTTTGATTCCTAGAGTTTCGTTGATTCGTGTACCACAACAGTACAGTAGCCTGAACAGAACCGGGAGTTGGATAACCTCCATACGATTTCTACCCGATGAGTATGTATCAACAGCATTAAAGTAGCGAAGGATTTCATCATCTGTATATATATGTGGCTGGAAATCAGTAGCTTTAAATGTGATGTCACGGAGAGGATACACATCATATCCTTTTAAACGCAAGTATTCCATAAAGCATTTGACTTTATTCACACGCGCATAATGGGAAGTACTTGATTCGGTTTCTCTTTTTTCACTCCAGGAATCCGCATCCGCTCTCGTGAAAGTTACGGTGTTGATTTCTCTGTGAATACAAAAATGATCAAAATCATGCAGAATATAATAAAAGCTTTTTTCTTTGTAACCGCTCGCTACCTTGTAGTCAATGTAGGCATTAATCTCAGCGGCAAAGCCAGATTTGAAAACCGGACGTCCCATTATGACTTCACCCCCTTATAATACGGTGTGTGAAGCGGCGGCATTACTAATGGGCAGCACGATAACTTTTCGATATCTACCTTTAGATATATTTTTGTTGTTTCTGTTCTCTGATGTCCAAGCACTGTACTTATTACAGGAAGTGAAATATTTTTCTTTAATAGATTTGAAGCAAGACTATGCCTCAAAGCATGTGCGCCATGCCTCTTTTCTTTCCAATGGGGAATATCTGCTTCCCGCATGTATCTACTAACAATAGAATGAATGGTTTGCGGTTTTAATGGGGTTCCATGCTTACCATGCTCTGCTGATACAATGATTTCTGGTGATTCGGATTTTGGTCGGCTGTGCTGCAGATAATCAATGATAGCATTCCCAACAGATGACAATAGCGGAAACTCAACAGGTATATCTGTTTTGTTCTGATCAAAGGATATGATGTTTTTATCCCAGTCGATCTGGTCAAATCTGAAATTTACGATATCACCAGTTCTCCAACCGTATTCAGCAGCCAAGAGTATAATGAGATAATCGCGCTTTCCAATGGCGGATGATCGATCGACAGCCGCAAGCGTCCTCGCTATTTCTTCCTCCGTATAAGTTGTTGGAATTTTATTCTGCATTCGATACTGATCCTTGAG
>NZ_JBKEIS010000004.1:0-140279 GCF_046365365.1 Oribacterium sp. P9
AACATTGATATAGAATTCCTGCATGATCGAGACGGCAGTTGCTCCTGAAAATTCTTCAAGGCATAGGCGGGTTTTGAGCTCTCTGTACTTTACTTCGATCGGCCAGCGATAGAAATAAAGTTCACGGAACATCGACGGCGTGATGCCTGGATCAAAGATGTTTGTGGCGAGATATTCTTTGGTTCCATTCGGAAGGTCGACCTCGACGACTCGTATCTTTACATCTTTCGTTCCGAGTTTCGGGTTGCCAGACAGGATGGATATAGTGTCTCCTTTGCAGTTTTTAACTATCTTTGCGTTGTTTTTCAGGCGCATAAGGCAAAGATGATTTCGCTCAGAAAAGAAGCGAAACATACCTTCAGAGTAATAGCCTCGATCAAAGATGACGATGCTGTTATCGGTGAAGATATCAAGTGCTTCAAGATTTGCGATGTGCTCCTTCGCTGCCGTACGCTCTGAGGCAAAATACGGGCTGAGAGAAGCGTGAACGATGTAATCATCCAGAACATCATAGATGATCGATGCCAGCCCCGAAGTGAAGCGTCGCTCTGGATTTGGATAGGTCGACATTTCGCCAAAGAATTCGAAATTGGATTTCGAATTCGGCAGTTCGATCTTGGAACCATCAACAGCTAAAAGATGGTAACCATTCCATGTCCGTCTTTGAGGCTGCTGCTTATAAAACAAATCTACGGAGATGTTAAAGAGTGAAAGGAATAAATCCGGATGAATGGACTGGCGGGCTTTGGAGAGCGCCTGCTTGGAAACATCAGGAAATTCAAGGTTTTTCAGCTCCGTTCGGATTTTGAAAAGGTTCTGATACATGGACGCTTTCGAGGTGAAGAGCAGGTACATGATTACATGAAAAATCGATAGTTTCCGCTTACGGACGAAGCGATTTTTTTCACGATAAGCATCGAGGTTATCCGGATTTGTGATATAATCACGGATGGATTGAATAATGTTTTTGCAGATGTTGATTCGATTCATAAGACTGACCTCCTTGAAGTGCGGTTAAGGGTTCGCGCCGCTGCGAACATCCCCTTGATTGACAAGGTCGCGAAGCGACCTCACTTTTGGGAGGTTTTGTCAAGTCTTTTGATAAATATATTTGCAAAAAATAAGACCCACGCTTTCGCGTGAGTCTAAGTGTTAAGTTGACGACATTGGGGTCTGACCCCATTAATTTTTTATAAACAGATTATTAACTGAAGTTTATGGGGTCTGACCCTCTGCACATCTGTAATAATATATGCTTGATAAACTTATCGAATACCTTTCATTTGGTTGACTTTAGCACTTTTTAGTGCTAAAGTCTCGTGTGTTTGGAATAATCACATCTTATGTTATCATGTGATATATGATCACTATCAAAGGGAGTGTAACGATATGACAACAGTAGCATTTATCGGTTTTGGTCTCATCGGTGGTTCCATCGCGAAGGGTCTCAAGAAGGCGGACCCGACGACCAGAATCTTCGCCTATGCGCGTAATAAATCAAGTGTCGAGGTGGCGCAGGAGGACGGGATCGTAAACGTCGTGCTCGATTCGCCGTACAGCGAGCGTCTGAAGGAAGCAGACATGATCTTCCTCTGCGCTCCGGTCGAGGTCAATGTCTCCTACATGGAGGGTGTGGCGAAGCTCATGAAGGACGGCGCGGTTCTTACGGATGTGGGGTCCACGAAGACTGCTATCTGTGAGAAGGCCATCGAGCTTGGTCTCGGGGACAAGTTCATCGGCGGTCATCCGATGGCCGGCTCCGAGCAGACCGGCTACGCTGCGGCGACCGACTACCTCTTCTCAAACGCCTACTACATCATCACGCCGATCTCGGAGAATCCGGCCCTCGTGGACGCACTCCGCAACGTCGCGACGACCCTCGGTGCGATTCCGATCGTGGTCAATGCGGAGAAGCACGATGCAGCCACCGCAGCGGTTTCTCACCTACCGCATATCATCGCAAGCTCTCTCGTAAACATCGTGAAGGATTCCGATGATGAGACCCAGCTCATGAAGACCCTCGCTGCCGGCGGCTTCCGTGATATCACACGAATCGCCAGCTCCAGCCCGGAGATGTGGGAGCAGATCTGCGACACAAACAGTAAGCCGCTCGTCGAACTCCTCGACCGCTACATCGCGGAGCTGCAGGACATCTCGGCCTCCCTCAAGAAGGATGCGTCTGACCAGAAGATCCTCCATATGTTCGAGTCCTCCCGTGCGTACCGGAACTCGATCAGTGCGAAGAACAAGGGTGTCCTTTCAGCCGATTACAGCTTCTCCGTCGACATCGAAGACGAAGTCGGTGCGATCTCGACCATCTCCGTCATCCTCGCATCGAAGGGCGTCTCCATCAAGAACATGGGCATCAACAACAGCCGCGACCACGGCGAAGGCGCGCTCCGCATCTCCTTCTACGACGAAGAATCCGAAGAGAAGGCCCGCAAGGTTCTCGAGCGCTACCGCTACGACATCCGCGCTTAATAAAAATTTAATGGGGTCTGACCCCATTAAATTTTTCTAAACAGAATCTAAACTGAAGTTTATGGGGTCAGACCCCATTACGAAATTCTTAAGAAACAGGAACCCCGGAGGACAGTCTGTCCTCCGGGGTCTTTTATTACGGGCATCATCCCAGCATATCAAAAATACTCATCTGGTTCGACGACGGGATGTCGCCGAGCAGTCCAAGCTCCGAGAATTTATCGACGAAGCCCTTCGGGCAGTGCGTCCGGTTCATGAAGTCGTCCTTACTGAGGTAGCGCGCACCACTCTTCGCACCGTCCTCGATGCCCTGTGCTACGGCCTCGCCGAGCCCGGCCATGGAGGTAAAGCTCGGCATGATCTTCCGGTCCGGTGTGATCGTGAAGTCCTTCGCCTTCGCCTTATAGATGTCGAGCGGCGCGAACTCGATGCCGCGCGCATACATTTCCTCGCAGATCTTCATATCGCGGAGACACACCGCTTCCGTATTCGTCGGATGCGGGATCTTCATATACTCATCGATGTAGTAGCGGAGCTTGTCGATACCGCCGCACATCTTATCGTAGTCGAAGCCGTCCGCACGGATACTGTAGTACGCAGTGTAGTACTCGACCGGATAGAATACCTTACAGTAGGCGACACGCCACGCCATCATGACATAGGCGGCGGCATGGGCCTTCGGGAACATGTACTTGATCTTCTTGCAGGCATCGATGTACCACTGTGGGACACCGTGATCGAGCATGTCCTGACACCACTCGTCCTTCAGGCCCTTATGCTTTCGAGTGAACTCCATGATGGTGAAGGACTCACCCGGGTCCATGCCCTTATGCATGAGGTAGACCATGATATCATCTCGACAGCAGATCGCCTCCTGCAGGGTGGTCGTGCCGTTCTTGATGAGGTCCTGTGCGTTGTTCAAGTAGACATCGGTACCGTGGCTAAGGCCCGAGATACGCACGAGGTCCGAGAGGTACTTCGGCTTCGTATCCTCGACCATCTGCATCGCGAAGGAGGTACCGAACTCCGGGATCCCGAGGCAGCCGAGCTTGACGCCGTGGATGTCTTCAGGTCGGATGTGCAATGCTTCCGTCGAAGCAAAGAGGCTCATCACCTCCTTGTTATCAAGCGGGATGTCGTTAACCGGATCGATCCCCGTCAGATCCTGCAGACGCCGGATCATGGTCGGATCATCGTGACCGAGGATGTCGAGCTTCAGCAGGTTATGGTCGATCTTATGGTAATCGAAGTGGGTGGTGATGATCGGGCTTTGCATATCATTGGCCGGATGCTGTACCGGGGTGAAGGTGTTGATCTCCTCGCCATGAGGCAGTACGACGATACCGCCCGGGTGCTGGCCCGTGGTCCGGCGCACGCCGACACAGCCCTGTACGAGACGGTCGATCTCCGCACTTCGCTTATCGATGCCCTTCTCCTCATAATACTTCTTCACCATACCGAAGGCCGTCTTGTCGGCGAGGGTACCGATGGTGCCTGCCTTGAAGGTGTGGCCGTCGCCGAAGATGACACCGGTGTAGGCATGGGCCTTCGCCTGGTATTCACCGGAGAAGTTCAGATCGATATCCGGCTCCTTGTCACCGTTGAAGCCGAGGAAGGTCTCGAACGGGATATCGAAGCCCATACGGTTGAGCTCCGTACCGCACTTCGGGCACTTCTTCGGCGGCATGTCGCAGCCCGCCATACCGGAATACTTCTTGACCTCCGGTGAATCGAAGTCGTACCAGTAGCACTTCGGACAGACATAGTGCGGACTCAGCGGATTAACCTCGGTGATGTGCGCCATGGTAGCCGCAAAGGACGAGCCGACGGATCCTCGCGAGCCGACGAGGTAGCCGTCCTCTTTCGACTTATCTACGAGCTTCTGCGCGATGATATACATGACGGAGTAGCCGTTACTGATGATCGAGTTCAGCTCCGTCTCGAGACGGTCGGATACGATCTTCGGGAGCTCCGGTCCATAGATGCGGTGCGCGGTCTCGTGGCAGATCTGGCGCAGCGTCTCGTCGGAGTGCTCGATGACCGGCGGACACTTATCCGGACGGACCGGACGGATCTTATCGCACATGTCGGCGATCATGTTCGGGTTGTCGATGACGATTTCCTTCGCCTTTTCCGGCTCAAGGTAACTGAACTCGTCGAGCATCTCCTGCGTCGTACGGAAGTAGAGCTTCGCATCACTCTCCTCCTCGTCGAAGCCACGGCCGGCCTGGATGATTCTTCGGTAGATGTCGTCGTCCTCGTCGACATAGTGGCAGTCGCAGGTCGCGCAGACCGGCTTCCCGAGCTGCGATGCGATGTCAATGATCTTCAGATTATAATCGATCAGGTCCTGCGTACTGTTCGCGGTGTACTTGTCACTCGCGATCATGAAGCTGTTGTTTCCGAGCGGCTGCACCTCCAGATAATCGTAGAAGGAGGCGATGTTCATGAGCTGCTGCTCATCCGCTCCGCGGGTCATCGCCTGGAACACTTCACCGGCGACGCAGGCACTGCCGATGATGAGACCCTCCCGCAGTTCCCGGAGCAGGGACTTTGGGATACGCGGACGGGATTTAAAGTACTTTAAGTGGCTCTCGGAGATGAGTCGGTAGAGATTGATCCGGCCGACGTCGTTCTTCGCGAGCAGGACGATATGGTAGGAAGGAAGCTTCATGACGTTCGCGGCATGATCGAACTCGAGATGATCGATGTCGGACAGCAGCTTCGCACCCCGTGCCCGCACCATCTCGATCTCCTTTATGTAGATCTCCGCTGTGCATGCCGCGTCGTCCACGGCACGGTGATGATGCTCGAGCGAGACCCCGAGCTCCTTCGCGACGGTGTCGAGCTTATAGCGGTTCAGCTGCGGCAGCAGCAGACGGCTGAGACTCACAGTGTCGAGGATCGTCGGGGCATACGGAAGTCCGAGCCGCTTCGCGTTCTTCGCAACGAAACCGGTATCGAAGCCCGCGTTGTGTGCGACGATCACGGCATCCCCACACCAGTCAAGAAAGTCCGGGAGAACCTTCTCGATCTGATCTGCGTCCATGACCATGCTGTCGTCGATGCTCGTGAGCTGGGTAATGCGGAACGGAATCGGCACGCCCGGGTTCACAAAGACATCCATGCGGTCGACGATCTCGTTATTTCGAAGCTTCACCGCACCGATCTCGATGATGTGGTCGGTCTCGGCACTGAAGCCGGTGGTCTCGATATCGAAGACCACCGTGTCATGGTCGAGCCCCTGCCCCTTCTCGTTCTGCACGATCGTCTCTAGGTCATCGACGAGATAGCCCTCGCAGCCGTAAATCAGCTTGAAGTCCTTATCGTGCTTGATTTTCTTCAGGTAAATGTTGGCATCCGGGAAGGCCTGCACGACGCCGTGGTCGGTGATCGCCATCGCCTTCATACCGAAGGAAATTGCGGTGTCGATGTAGTCATTGACATCCGTAACACCGTCCATATCCGACATCTTCGTATGCAGATGCAGCTCCACACGCTTCTCCGGCGAGCGGTCCTCCCGCTTCGCGCGGTTCAGCTGATAGCGTACGATACCGTCGATGAAGCTCATCTCGACCTGCTTATCGAAGGAGTCGTAGGACACGGTGCCCTTGATCTTCAGCGCGGTGCCCGGCTTTACGAAGCTCTGCGCGAGCTCCATATCCTCGTCCTCGACGAAGATCTTCACGGAGATCGAGTCGGTGAAATCCGTGACGTCAAACTTGAGGATGTTCTTACCGGTACGGGTATGCACCGGATCGTGCACGAGGAAGATCTGACCGGCGACGATGACGTTACCGGAGCTCGCATCGACGTCCTCGAGCTTCACAGCATCGCCCTCGAAGTAACGACCGTAGAGCACCTCCTCGTTCTCGGACATCTTAAACGCACGCTTCCGCCGCTGGAAGGAGCCGTTACCGCCCCCGATGCCGCCGAAACGGCTTCCGGAGCCGCCCTCCCGCTGCGGAGCGCCTGTGTTCCGGGCGTTTGCATTGGCCGCCGGAGCTTCCGAAGCCGGATTCGCACAACGTTGCGCCGACGCAGCATTCCCCTGGGTTAATCCAAAGGAACCGCCACCGTCGATGGCGTCGCCGGCAGCATGGGCCATGCCGCTCAGATTGAACGGGTCGCGGGTATCCATGAAGTCTTCGCTCTGCTGCAGCGCCTGACGACGGCGCTGAGCCGCCTCCTCGTCCACCTCTGCGCCCGGCACATAATCGCGCGCGAGCTGCTCCGGGGCCACCATCTTTCGCGCCTCGTAGTGTATGTCAAGAAGAAGCTCCAGATGACAGCGCTTCTCGAAAATACTGTGAAGCGCAGCCTCGAGCTTCTTCGCAGCGGTCTTATAGAGATTCGACTCCGGCACGGTCAGCGACATCGTATCATCCGCGGTCCAGCTGAGCTTCCCGCGGGTCAGCATGTTGTAGAGCACGATGTCGTAGTTCTTCATCTCGAGAAGGATCGAATCACGGTACAGATCGTAGAGCGTACGCGGATTATACTGCGCACTCAGGTGGAACTCCTCGGCGATGCGGACCGTGATCTCCTTCCGGCCGAACAGCTGCTCCTTGATCGCCTTCTCGAGCGCGTAGACGCTCCGCTTATCGATGAGATGCGCGCTCAGGATATGGATACGGATCAGCTTCCGGTCACGCGTGATCGTCACCCGCGTCACATACGTATCCGTCACCAGCGCCTCGATCTCCTTCGGCAGATTCAAGCTGTCGAAAACTTCAAAAAATTTCTTCATAACGTTCCTTTAAGTGCTGATGGACAGGCGGTGGTGCGGAGAACTGCTTTACGCTTCTCCGCCCTCACTGCTTGCCATCACACCCTCTCAAGCTATCGTTGTGTAAAGCAATTCAAGGGGTCTGACCCCACAAAGGGGGTCAGACCCCTGTCTGTCAACCACTTCAAAATCAGAATTTTGCGATTTCCTCCCGGAGCACTTCGAGCAGCTGATCCTCCGGTACCTTGCGGATGATCTCGCCCTTCTTGATGAGGAGGCCCTCGCCCTTACCGCCGGCGATGCCGAGGTCGGCTTCCTTCGCTTCACCCGGGCCGTTCACGACGCAGCCCATGACCGCAACCTTCAGTGACTTATCATCGAACTCCTCCACCATGGTCTGAGCCTGATTGGCGAGCCCGATCAGATCGATGTTCGTACGGCCGCAGGTCGGACAGGACACGACCTCGATGCCGCCCTTCCGGAGCCCGAGGGTACGGAGGATGAGCTTCGCGGACTTGACCTCCTCGACCGGATCCGCGCTCAGCGATACACGGATGGTATTGCCGATCCCCTGGGAAAGGATCATCCCGAGGCCGAGGGCGGACTTGATGTTGCCGGACCACATAGTGCCGGCTTCGGTGATGCCGACGTGGAGCGGGTAGTCCGTCTGCTGGCAGATGAGCTCGTGCGCGCGGGTGCACATCAGGACATCGGAGGACTTGATGGAGATGACGAGATTATCATAGCCCATGTCCTCGATGAGATGGACCTTATCGAGCGCAGACTCCACGATGCCCTCAGCTGTGACGTGACCGCCATACTTCGCGATCAGGTCCTTCTCGAGGGAGCCGGAGTTTACGCCGACACGGATCGGGATGTTCCGCTCCTTCGCGCAGTCCACGACAGTCCGGATCTTTTCGTTCGAGCCGATGTTGCCCGGGTTGATGCGGATCTTATCCGCGCCGTTTTCCATCGCTTCGATGGCCATGCGGTAGTCGAAATGGATGTCGGCCACGAGCGGAATCGAGATCTGCTTCTTGATCTCGCGGATCGCCAGCGCGGCCTCGTGGGTCGGCACGGTGCAGCGGATGATCTGGCAGCCGGCCTTCTCGAGGCGGTGGATCTGCGCGACGGTCGCCGCGACATCCTCGGTCTTCGTGTTGCACATGGACTGGATTGCGATCGGGTTCTCCCCGCCGATCTTTACATTTCCGATCGAAACCACACGGGTCTTCTCTCTTGCTAACATCACATTTCCTCCTGTATATGCGGCCAATGCTCCGGCCTTCTATATCTTCACTTCGCGTTGCGGTTCCGATCGCGGTAGCCGCTTTGCGCACGCCTCTCCTGCTTTTTATCCTGCGGACAAGTGCTTTCAGTGCCCCAGCATCGCGCTGTATGCGCCGGTGAACAGATTCAGTATATCGTTCGACATGACCACGGCCATCAGAAGCAGCAGCAGGATCATGCCGATCTGGTTGATGCGCTCCTCGAGCTGTGGGTCGAGGCGTCGTCTTGAGATCATCTCGAGCAGGATGAACAGCAGGCGTCCGCCATCGAGGGCCGGCACCGGCAGCAGATTCATCACACCGAGGTTTGCCGAGAGCATCACGAGGAGCTCCAGCAGTACGAGGAAAGCATTGAGCGCACCGTACTGGGAGGACTGCTCGACCGTGGAGCCCATGACCGTCACCGTGCCGACCGGTCCCATGACCTCCTGGCGCTGTACGCGGCCATGGAACAGAAGTCGCAGGCTCTGGAGCACGACGGTCGTGTTGTAGCGAACCTCGTAAAAGGCATCCTCGACGAACTTCCGCGGGTCGGACGGCAGGAAGCGACCACCGTAAAAGCTGATACCGAGCTTATACTTCTGCTGCGTTGCATCATAGTACGGCTGAAAGTCGAGCGTCTTCTTCACTCCATCCCGAAGCACCACGGCCTCCAGCTTCGTGTTCTCATCGAAGTCGGTGGCATTTACATAGAGCCAGATGAAGAGGTCCCGGTAGCCCGGTACTGCACTCTTCGACTTTCCCTCATAGCCGATCGACTGCAGTGCATCCCCGCGCACGAAGCCGGCCTCCGCCACGGGTGTATCCGGCGTCGTGTCCATGACGTAAAGACGGTCATAGCCACAGAAGCCGACCAGCACGAAGGCGAGGATGGTCGCGAGGATGAAGTTGTTCAGCACACCGGCGATGCAGATGAAGAAGCGCTGCGGCGCCGACTTCTCGTTGAAGCTGTACTTCGCGATCTCATCACTCCGGAAACGGACACCGTCGTAGTCGACCCAGTGCAGTTCTGAACCGGCTTCCCGGTTCGGAAACGTGTCGGCATCTGTGCTGGATGCAGGACGACCGGCCTCAGGCTGGACATTCTCCCGACATTCTATGCCTGCATCATCGCCAGTGACAGCACGCTCCTCCGCGCGGCCCTGCGGGGTCGAGAAATCGCCGGAGCCGGCGTTGTCCTCTCCGAGCATCGCACAGCTTCCGCCGAGCGGCAGAAGCTTGAGGGAGTATCGTGTATTTCCGACGACACGGCTGAGAATCCGCGGCCCCATCCCGATGGAAAACTCGAGGACACCGACGTGACAGAGCTTCGCAGCCAGAAAATGACCGAGTTCATGGAAGAAAACCAGGAAGCCGAGGCCGAATATAGCGATGATAATACTGATAATAGTCATAAACTCCTTAATAAAAAGGGTCCCGGAGGGGCGGCAACAGAGGCCATACGTAGAGGCCGTGTGAAATCAAGCCGGGTCCCCTTAGCTGAACTGTTACTTAGCCGAAGAAGATACCTACACTCGTACGATTTGTGAGTGTGTCCGTACGAAGTCGCGGGCCCAGGCTTCGATCTCGAGGATCTCCGCGAGGGTCGGTGCCGCGAGGACGTGGCCCTCATGGGCGTCCATGGCTTCTTCGATGACGTCGGCGATCTCCAGAAAGTCGATGCGGTCCTGCAGGAACATCGCGACCGCTTCTTCGTTCGCGGCGTTGTAGACGGTCGGCATGGAGCCGCCGGTCCGGCCGGCGCGGTAGCCGAGGGCGAGGCCCTTAAAGGTCTCCATATCCGGATTTTCGAACGTAAGCTGCATCAGTGCTGCGAGGTCGAGTCGCTCGTCCTCCTTCAGCGCACGGCGGTTCGGCGCATACAGGGCGTACTCGATCGGGATACGCATGTCCGGCAGGCCGAGCTGCGCCTTCACCGCGCCGTCAACATACTGTACGGCAGAATGCACGATGGACTGCGGCTGCACGACGACCTGAATCTTATCGACCGGTACATCGAAGAGCCAGCTGGCTTCGAGGACCTCGAGACCCTTATTGACCATCGTCGCGGAGTCGATCGTGATCTTCCGTCCCATCGACCAGTTCGGGTGCTTCAGCGCATCCTCCTTCGTCTTCCCGCGAAGCTCGTCCCGCTTCTTTCCGCGGAATGGTCCGCCAGAGGCCGTGAGCAGGATCTTTTCGATGGCGTCATGTGGCTCGCCGGTGAGGGACTGCCAGATGGCACTGTGCTCGGAGTCGATCGGCTTGATCTCGATACCACACGACGCGGCCAGCGGCATGATGATGTGACCGGCGCAGACGAGGGTCTCCTTGTTCGCGAGGGCGACCTGCTTATGGGCCTTCAGTGCTGCGATGGTCGGCTGGATACCGATCATGCCGACGACGGACACCACGACCTCATCGCAGTGCTCCATGGTCGCGAGCTCGATCAGCCCGTCCATCCCGCTCAGCACCTTCACCGGGAGTCCGTAGCTTCGGAAGGCCTCCGCCTTCGCTTCATCATAGATGCAGACGGCCTCCGGATGGAGCTTCTCCACCTGCGGTTTCAGCTGCTCGATGGAGCCATAGACGGCGAGTCCGGTGACCTGGATCTCGGGATCCCCCTCGATCACATCGATGGTCTGGGTTCCGATGGAGCCCGTTGATCCCAGTATGACTAATCTTCTCATAATTTTCCTCGATTCATAAAGATTTCAATATCCTTCACTGCTTTCACAGAGACCACGCATCCTGCCGTGGCTGATGCAGGCAGCGGATGGGTATATGCTTCCTGGCGGCTGCATTGGCCACAGACAGCGACGGCGTCAGATCAGGAAGCTCAGGGCGAAGTAGACCGCCGGAGCCGTGAACAGGACAGAGTCGAAGCGATCCAGGATGCCGCCGTGGCCCGGGATCAGGTGCCCGTAGTCCTTCACCTCGTAATCGCGCTTGATGCCGGAGGCGGTGAGGTCGCCGACCATGGAGATCAGCGCGCCGATCGCACAGGAGATACCGCAGGCGATGCCAGGGTTTGCGATGATAGCGAAGCCGCGCCGGAAGACGGTCGCATAGAGACAGCCGAGCAGCGCTGCACCGAGGACACCGCCGAGGGCACCCTCCACGGTCTTCTTCGGGCTCAGGATCGGGGTCATCTTATGACGCCCGAAGAGCATGCCGGCGCAGTACGCGCAGGTGTCGGAGCCCCAGCTCGCGAGGAAGATGAGCCAGACGAGGTACTTGCCGTCCGGCAGCGTACGGGTCTGGTAGATGTAGCTCATCATGATGCCGGCATAGCAGAAGCCCATGAAGGCCTTCGCAACCTGAGAAATCTTGTAGGCCGGGTAGGTGATGACGTAGAAGGCCATCAGCGCCATGAGGCTGAGCACGATCATCAGAGGGTAGTACTCCTCGACATGGAACCAGACGATGATGTAGTAGCCGATGGTCGTGAGATAGCCGACCAGTCCGAGGGACGTGTGCTCGATGCCGAAGACGCGGTAGAGCTCGAAGAGTCCGATCATGGAGATCAGAAAGGTCAGGACAAACAGCGGGAGTCCGCCGCGTGGGACGGTGAGGATCGCGATCAGGACGAGCACGATACCGCTCAGAAGCCGCGTGACGAAGGACTTCATCTTCTTTTCATTTTGATCTTTCTTTAAGTTCTCAGTTTCTGCCATAGTGTACCTCAAAATACAAAGGACAGGCCACCCTTACACACTGTTGATACAACGCAAAAGGAAGCCTGTTCCGCTCGGATATTTATATTTTCTGCTGCCGAAGCGTCACGCCCGACTGACGGGAGCATTGTAGACCTTCAGAAGCACATCACTTTTTCCGACCACCGAAGCGTCGCTCCCGGCTGTTGAAACTGTCGATCGCCTTCAGAAGCTCATCTTTCGTGAAATCCGGCCAGAGCACTGGCGTGATGTAGTACTCCGCGTACGCACTCTGCCAGAGCAGGTAGTTCGATATGCGGAACTCACCGGAGGTGCGGATGACGAGATCCGGATCCGGCATACCGGCCGTGTCGAGGTAGCCGGCGAAGGCCTGCTCGGTCAGCGCCTCGATCTCCTCTTCACTCTTTCCTGCGCGGATCGCCTCGATCGTGTACTTACGAACCGCACGGACGATCTCGTCGCGTGAGCCGTAGTTCACGGCGAAAACGAAGGTCATGCCGGTGTTCTGCTTCGTCTCCTCCTCGAGACGGCGGATGCCCTCCTGGATGTCCGGTGCGAAGCGGCTGCGCTCACCGATCATGCGGGCGCGTACGTTATGCTCGTTCGCGACCTTGATGAGCTTCACCATGTAGAAGCGAAAGAGCTTCATCAGGGCACCGACCTCCTCCTCAGAGCGCTTCCAGTTCTCAGTCGAGAAGCCATAGACGGTCAGGTACTGCACGCCGAGACGCGCACAGTCGGCGACGGTCTTCTCCAGCGTCTCACAGCCCTGCTTATGGCCCATGGCACGCGGGAGGCCCTTATGCTCCGCCCAGCGTCCATTGCCATCCAGTATGATGGCGATATGGGCCGGGATGTTCCGGCCCTCAGAATTGATGATATCCACTGAAATCTCCTCTAAGACAGGGTGCGCAGGCCCGCGAACACGCACGGAGCGTGTCGCAATCCTCCTTCTGTCTCTCCAGATCGCTGTGCTCGTTACGAAGCCACCGATTAAACGGTCATGAGCTCCTTGTTCTTCGCCTCGACAGAGGAGTCGATCTTCTCACACATGTGATCCGTGAGCTCCTGGATGTCCTTGGTCGCTCTCGTAAGATCATCCTCGGTCATCTCGGAAGATTTCTCGAGCTTCTTTGCGAGATCCATGGCATCACGACGGATGTTACGGATGGCGATCTTCGCTGCCTCACCCTTCTTCTTAACATCCTTCGTCAGCTCCTTACGTCTCTCCTCGGTGAGCTCCGGGAATACGAGACGGATGACGGTACCATCGTTTACAGGATTGATACCGAGCTCGGACACATTGATGGCCTTCTCGATCTCCTTCAGCATGCTCTTATCCCATGGCTGAATCTGGATGAGACGTGCCTCCGGGACGGAAACATTGCCCACCTGCTGGATCGGGGTCGGTGTGCCGTAGTAGTCCACCGTGATACGGTCGAGTACGTGCGGGTTCGCACGGCCTGCGCGGATGGTCGCAAGCTCGTCCATCAGATTATCGTGGGTCTTGTGCATCTTTTCGATGTAAATGGTAAATTGATCATCCATGATCTGCTCCTCCTATTGTTACCCTTTTCGGGTTGTTGATAAGTTCAGTTCGGCCTGTGGGCCAATGCTTCTGTCCTCGTGCTGCATCTCTTCGCGCTGCGTCATCATCAGCACTGCGCTGGGATGTGCTGTGTATCTCTTCGCGCTGCGTCATCGACAGCACCGTGCTGTGCATGCTTCGCGCGGCGTTCTCGTCGGACATGTTGGGCATCCTCAGTCTGCGCTTACGCGGGTGCCGGTAATCTTTCCCTTCAGTGCGTTTGAGATGCCGTTCTTCTCGTTCAGGGAGAAGATCGCGAGCGGCATGTGGTTCTCCATGCACATGACGGATGCGGAAAGGTCGATGACGCCGAGGCGCTGGTCGACGACATCCTGGATACGGATGGTGTCGAACTTCTTCGCGTTCGGATTCGTCTTCGGGTCGGAATCGTATACACCGTCGATGGCCTTCGCAAGCAGGATCTCCTCGCAGTTCAGCTCGACGGCACGGAGTACGACGCCGGTGTCGGTCGAGAAGTACGGGTGGCCGGTGCCGCCGGCACAGAAGATGACTGTGCCCTTCTCCATCGCCTTGATCGCCTTATCCTTATTAAACAGCTCGGCCATGTCGCCGATCTGGATCGAAGACATCACCTTCGTCTTCATGCCCTGTGTCCGGAAAATCTCGGAAACATAGATGCAGTTCATCACGGTTGCGAGGATGCCGACCTGATCTGCCTTATAGCGATCGACCTCCACGGACTGACGACCACGCCAGAAGTTACCGCCACCGATCACGATGGCCAGCTGTACGCCGGCATCGACTGCGGTCTTCACTTCCTGTGCGACGGCCCGAATCGTATCATCATCAAAGCCGAAATGCTTTTCACCTGCCAGTGCCTCACCGGACAGCTTCAGCATGACTCTTCTATTCTTCTCTGCCATAGTATCTCCTTTTCATAGTGCGCGCGGGGCGTACGGAAACGACGCGTATCACGATCCCCCACAAGCTTCTATCTGAAGTATTCTACCATACTACAGGGCCGCGTGCTAGCTTAAGTTTTTCTTCGAATCGTTCCCTTAAGCGCGTTGCTTTCAGGAAATGCCCTGAAAGCACAACGTGCTTTCCTGCACAGTACTGAACGCAGATCTTTGCGAGGGCGTCGAGGAGGAACCAGGCGAGGAGGCGGCTGTTGTCGTCGGCGCTGCCTGCGTCCGGGTGCTTCCGATTCAGCGGGTGGTCGTAATTGCGTTTTCCTAGGCTTGTAAGGTAGCGGATCCGTTCGTCGGCGAGGAGGCGGATCAGCTGCTCTGTGTGGAGGATGTCCGGATGGTCGTCGGCGTTGGTTTCGCTGAAGGCACCGTCGTCGGTGTCTTCCCAGAGGTCGCCCGGCTCGAGGGTTGGGTCGTCCATCTCTTCGGCGGCCGCGATGAGCTTCTCGAGCTTCGCGTAGAGCGCGTCGATCTGCGCCTTATATTTTCCACGCAGAATGATCGATTTTCGGTCTCGTTCGGCGCATCCATACATTTCGCTTTGTGCTGCATTTCGGATATCCGTAGATCCATGCAGGTCATTTTCTACATATGGCTCGGTGTTTCCCGAAACCGCCTGCTGTTCGAACGCTTCCGCGGTTTCGGTCAATGCTTCCATCGCTGTTCTTCCCGTCGGTGTGCTGATGCGCTGGAAACCGAGGATGGCTGCGGCGGCGTCGAAGAGGCCGCTCGCTGAGGTGGAGCGGGTGGTGTTTTTATTTCGATCCTGCGCGATATACTGAGCGCGGGCGTCGTTCAGGCTGCAGAGATCGAGGAGGTGAACCTTTTCGGAGGCCGCCTGCTTCGCGACGAAGTCCCGGATGGCTTCATCCTCGTTATGGGCCATACGCGCGAGGTCATAGAGCATCGATACGGCGATCTGCCATGGCGCCGAGCTGTGAAGCTCCATATTCGTGCCGATCAGCTGATAGGGATGGATCGAGGCGAGACGTGTGAAGCCCTCGCCGGAGATCTCGAGGATCTCGCCGCCCCAGAGCGTGCCGTCGGAGCCGTAGCTGAGGTCATCGAGGCAGATGCCGAGCACGGCAGTGCTCGCGTGACGTACGTCCGCTGCTGCGGCTGTGCTGTGCGTTTTCAGCTGTTCGATGCGATGGGACGCTGTATCCATCTTCTCTGCATCTGCGCTCATCTGCCCATCCTCGCGAAGCGATGGAGTTCGCGTTGCATCGGACTGCATACTGGCATCCATCGCGTCGAGAATCGCGCGGTGACACTTCTGCATACGAAGCATCGGCACCCGATAGTGCTCCGCGAGGACTTCAGCGGCGTAGGTCGTTGGGAACTTCGGGTAGAGGTCGCAGGCGATGCGATCCGGCTGCTCCTCTCTCTCATCGAGGGTTGCGATGACCTGTGCAGCGAGGCGCTCCCCGAGCTGCTGCGGCGTTTCGAGCCCCAGCGTCATCGCTGTGAATGTGAAGTGCTCTGCAGGGTGCAGCTCATAGCGCAGCACATAGCCTTCACTGACATCTGCCCCGAGGGAGACGGTGATCCGACTGTTTCCGCTGTTTTCTTTTAGTTCACTGGTTCTGGTCATATTTTTCACTCTATAGTAGGCATGGTGTGCATTTTCCCGCCTCATCATGCCTACGATTGATCTCAATGATTACAAAAAACTGTGCCGTTGCCGGCACAGTTTGGAATTTACTTGTGGAAGAGCTTCTTCGTCTGGTACTGCGGCTCGCAGGTCACGTTGACGCCGAGCTTCTTAAAGGTGTTTTCGTCGACTTCAGACAGGATGACAGAGCTGTGTGCCTCACAGCCGCGGAGCTTCTCGAGCTGCTGCATCGCGGTCTCGGCGTTCGGGTCATGGGTCGCGCAGATGGTGAGGGCGATCAGCATCTCATCGAGGTGGAGACGCGGATTGTGGTTGCCGAGGTGCGCCGTCTTCAGGTGCTGGATCGGCTCGATGATCTCCGGGGACATGAGGTTCACGGAGTCGTCGATGCCACCGAGAACCTTCAGGGCATTCAGGAGCATCGCGCTCACCGCGCCGAGCAGCGAGGAAGTTTTTCCGGTGATGATGGTGCCGTCCGGGAGCTCAATCGCTGCGGCCGGGTCGCCGGTCAGCGCCGCCTTCTGCTTGGCCGCTGAAATCACCGGGCGGTCGTTCGTGGAGACATTGGCCTTCTCCATCAGAAGCTCGAGCTTATCAACGATGGACTGTGCGCCGTTTCCCTTGCGAAGATCGCAGAGCGCCGTGTAGTAGCGGCGGATGATCTCGAGGCGGGAGGCATAGCAGCAGTTCTCGTCGTTTTCGATGCAGTAACCGGCCATGTTGACACCCATGTCGGTCGGGGACTTGTACGGGCTCTCGCCGTAGATGCGCTGGAACATCGCGTTCAGGACAGGGAAGACCTCGACGTCACGGTTATAGTTGACCGTGGTCTTGCCATAGGCTTCGAGGTGATACGGGTCGATCATGTTGACGTCGTTGAGGTCGGCGGTCGCCGCCTCGTAGGCGAGATTGACCGGATGACTCAGCGGGATGTTCCAGATCGGGAAGGTCTCGAACTTCGCGTAGCCGGCCTTGACGCCGTGCTTGTTCTCCTGGTAGAGCTGGCTCAGGCAGACGGCCATCTTTCCGGAACCCGGGCCCGGTGCGGTCACGACCACGAGGGAGCGGGTCGTCTCGATGTAGTCGTTCTTGCCGAATCCCTCCTCGCTGATGATGAGCGGTACGTTGCCAGGATACCCGGAGATCGGGTAATGACGGTAAACCTTGATGCCGAGGGACTCGAGCTTCTTCTGGTAAGCGATCGCACTCTCCTGCCCATCGAAGCGGGTGAGCACGACGGAGCCCACATAGAGGCCATAGCCGCGGAACGCATCGATGAGTCGCAGCACGTCCATATCGTAGGTGATGCCGAGATCCCCACGGACCTTGTTCTTCTCGATGTCGCCGGCATTGATGACGATCACGACCTCCGCGTCATCCTTCAACTCACGCAGCATGCGGATCTTACTATCCGGCTGAAAGCCCGGAAGCACACGAGATGCATGGTAATCATCGAACAGCTTGCCGCCGAACTCAAGATAGAGCTTACCGCCAAACTTCGAAATACGCTCACGGATATGCTCCGACTGCATCTTAAGGTACTTATCGTTATCGAAACCCTTTTTAAACATCGTACTACTCCCTCTTATTCCCTGCTTCGCCGGTGCCACCCTGCACCGATCCACCGTTATTAAATATCAAAAAACAAATCGCAATTAGTATAAAAAAGTCAGTCTGTCTTGTCAATTCATATTGGATGCAAAGCAGCCCGAAGGGATGACAATAGTAACAGTTCAGGCAGGGGACCAGAAGGGGCGGCAACGGAGGCCATACGTAGAGACCGTGTGAAATCAAGCCGGGTCCCCTTAGCGGCACTTGGTACTATTTTCCTTAGCACCCTCTGCAACGCTGAGTTTTCATAAAGAAAACTCAGCGATTGCAGAGGGCCTAGTGCCGCTTAGGGTCCCCGGCTTAGAGTTCACCGGTCTCGGAGTACTGTGCCTCCGTTGCCGCTCCTTCGGGCCACTTACCGATATGTAAAGCTTATTTGATCGCCCAGCGGAGCTTCGTCGAGTGCGCCCGCGGGTTGATGAAGCACTCTTCCTTTCCCGGGCGGATGACGTCACGGGAGACCTCGCGATAGATGCCGGCCTTCTGCATCTCCTTGAAGAACTTCTTCACGAGACGGTCCTCACCGCTGTGGAAGGTAAGGATGGCGACGCGGGCACCCGGATTCAGACAATCCGGCAGCTTCTCGAGGAAGTCATAGAGCACCTCGAACTCACTGTTTACGTCGATGCGCAGTGCCTGAAAGACACGCTGGCAGGACTTCTTCACGGCGTCCTTCTGCTCCTTCTCCGGAAGGAAGGCGAGGGCCTTCGCGATGGTGCCCCGAAGCTCAGTCGTCGTTTCAAACTTCATCCCCTTATGGAGACCGCGGTCGATCTCCCTCGCGATACGCTCAGCATACGGCTCATCGGAATTCTCGATGAACATGTTCACCATGTCGTCATAGGACAGCGTGCGCAGGCGCTCGGAAGCCGATTCGCCGGCTTCCGGATTGAGTCTCAGGTCCAGCGGACCGTCGGTCTTATAGCTGAAGCCCCGCTCCGGATTATCGATCTGCATCGAGGAGACGCCGAGATCCGCGAGGACGAAATCGAATTTGTCGCCATTCCCCGTGACCTGGTCGATGTCCCGGAAATTCAGATGACGGATGGTGAGAATATCCTCCCCGTAGCCCTTCTCACGGAGACGCTTCTCGGTCTTCGCCGACTCGATCGGATCGACGTCCGTCGCGTAGAGGTGCCCCTGTCCATGGAGCTGCTCGAGCATCTTCTCCGTGTGCCCGCCGTAGCCGAGGGTGGCATCCATGCCGATCTCGCCCGGCTGAATCTTCAGCACATCGAGGATCTCCTTCGCCATGATCGAGATGTGCATCCCTGCCGGAGTCTTCCCCTTCTGGATGATCTTCACGATGTCGTCCTGGTACTTCTCCGGGTTCAGCTCTTTATACTTTTCGTCGAAGCGGCGCGGATACTTCCCGCTGTAGCGCTTCCGCCGCTGATGCTTCACTGGCTCTCCGCCTGCCGTAGAAGTAGTGGCAGACATCATTGTGTCAGCATTGTCCGCTGACTGTGCGCTGGCACCTGCTTCCGCGTCGTGCCGGATGTCGGCATTGCCCGCCTCCTGTGTATCGTTGGTCAAATGTTCGATTCTCTTCTCTGTCATGAATCCAGAAACTCCACTCTATAATATGGGACGGCATTGCCATCCATCGGGCGACTGAAGAAGTAGCCCTGAACGTCGTCACAGCCGAGGGCCGTGGCGAGGTCATACTGCGCGCGATTCTCGACACCCTCGATACAGAGTGTCATATTGAGGTCATGCGCGATGTTGACGATGTTCTTGATGATGTTGGTCTTTCCCTGCTGGAGGTAGGTGTCCGTCATCTTCTTATCCAGCTTGATACGGTCCGCCGGGATGAAGGTGAGGTAGTTCAGCGACGAGTAGCCCGTGCCGAAGTCGTCGAGGGCGAGGCCGATCCCGAGCTCCCGAAGCTGCCGGAAGAGCATGTTCGTCTGCTCCTTATACTCCATATAGAGACTCTCCGTAACCTCGATCTCGATGAGATCCGGCGAGATGTTTTCCTTCTGAAGCAGGGACTTCAGGTACTGCACGTACTCTTCATCCTGCAGCTGCTTCGCCGAGTAGTTGATGGACACCTTCTGAAGCTCCACGCCCTGGGCGCGCCAGACGGCCATCTGATGGATGACCTTTTCGGTGACGATACGGCCGATCCGGATGATCATGCCGTACTTCTCTGCTGGGGCAATGAAGCGGTCCGGATAGTATGCACCGCTCTTCAGGCGTACGAGGGCCTCGTAGCCGATGACTTTGCCGGTTTTCGTCGAGATCTGCGGCTGGTAGACGATCCGGAAACCGTCGTGATCACAGGCATCATGCAGGGTCAGGACGATATTGTCCTCCTCGAGGATGCGCTCATGCATCGTCGCATCGAAGAATACCGCCGTATGCTTGCCGCGGCTCTTCGCCTCTGTCAGCGCCTTGTCTGCCTCGGAGAAAAGCTCATTGATGAGGTGTTCCTTCCCGGCCGACGTCGTTACACCGATGCTGGAGGTAACGGTCAGATGCTGCTCTTCATAGATGTATGGTTCATTCAGGATGTTTCGGAGATACGATAGCATCTCGCCGCTGTCCTGGTTGATTTCATTCGCAAACAGGATGGCGAACTCATCACCTCCGTAACGGGAAACAAAGCCCTGGTACTTCACCGCGACGAGGCGGAGGCGACGGGCCATCTCCTTCAGTACATAATCGCCGGCGCCGTGGCCGAAGGTATCGTTCAGGGTTTTAAAGTTATCGATATCGATGAGCATGAGGGTATGGGTGCCGCCCTCCTGCAGCAGCTCCTGCATGCGCACATCGGCATGGCTCCGGTTCGGCAGCTGTGTCGTCGTATCATGCTCATACATATACTGCAGCTTGTTTCTGGAGTAGGTCAGCTCGCGGGTCTTGCGCCGCTTCTCTTCGTTTGAGATTTCGAGAACGATCAGCCCGATAAAGAGACCGGTCATGATATAGGCACTCGGCAGGATGATCGCCTTATATTGCCTGAAGTAGCTCAGCGGCTCGTTGATGAATTCGGTATCCTTCGGAAGGACATAGGTGCTCAGTCCATGCTTCTTCAGGACATCATAATCGAAGGCATAGTGGCTGACGTTCTCATAGTCCACCGGCATAGCATCCGCCGATGCACCATTCAGGATGTCAATGACGGTACGCGCAGCGATCTCTCCTGCCGCTTCGTAGTCGAAGTAATGTCCGCCGGCGAGGCCGCAGCCGAGACCGCCGATCGAGGCACGGAAAACCGGCACCGGACAGTGCTCTGTGATGAACGCTGCACTCGTTTCGACATCATAAATCGAGCCATCTGCATTTTCGAAGGCATCCATGAAGATTACGATGGAATCCTGGTCGATGCTTTCGAGCTGCTGTGTCAGCTCGTCGGTATAGAGCATCGAGGTATTGATATACTGGAAGCTATAGTCCGGGAAATCGGCTTCGAGCTTCTGCATCTGCTTTAAGTCACCGAGTCCGGAGTCGGTTTCATCATAGATGGTGACGATCGTATCCGCCTTCGGAAGAAGCTTTGCCGCGACTTCGATCGTGCCCTTCAGGTCGAAATTCTCCGTTTTACCGGTGACATCATGATAGTTCATCGCGCCACGTGCGTGGTCGAAATCATTGATGCACATAAAGACCATCGGGCTGCCCTTAAAGAGGGTATCGCGATAGCGGAGACCGAACTTCAGTGCAGCATCATCCGCGAGGATGATGGCGTCAAACGCATCCTGATTCCGATACTTATAGAGCAGACTGTTGTAGACATTCTGCAGATTCCCTTCCGCCGGGTAGTTTCGGGTATCCATGAACTCCTCGGTCACGTTGATCCCCGGGTACTGGTCGAACACCTTCAGCATCCCCTTCTCCTGATCCGGCACGGTGATGAAGCTCCGGCTGTAGGAGCTCAGAAAGAGAACGTCCGCACTCGAAAAAGAAGCCTCCTGCACGGTGGCAGCAGACGTATCCGGCGCATAGGTCGAGTTGTAGAAGTCCTGGATGAGCATCACGAGGCCACAGAGGATAAAGCCGGCCGAGAGGGTACACAGGATGATATGGATATGTTTTCTTGAGAATTCTTTCAACGTTCTTTTTCGTCTCATGGATGCGAGGCGCTCCTATTAATCATTTTAACGTAGAACGTTGATTCGGGCAAGTTGATTGTGCAGAATGACCGGAGCCACGGAGGGGCGACAACGGAGGCCATACGTAGAGAACGTGTGAAATCAAGTCGGGTCCCCTTAGCGGCACTTGGTACTATTTTCCTTAGCACCCTCTAGCAACGCTGAGTTTTCATCAAGAAAACTCAGCGATTGCAGAGGGCCTAGTGCCGCTTAGGGTCCCCGGCTTAGATTGAACCGGTCTCGGAGTACTGTGCCTCCGTTGTCGCCCCTCCGGGGCTCCGGTCATCAGATTGATTTCAGCAGATTCACATTTCCTTCATCATGCTCGACCTCCTTCGAGAAGAGGTGCGCGACGTCGATGATGTCCGCGACGTCGAGCTGCTGCTGTCCGGTCCAGCGGCTGTAGAGCATGAAGAGGATCATCATGAGGCTGCGGTGGACGAGGCAGAGCTCGATTTCGATATCGCCGTCGATGCAGGTGTCGATGAAGTAGCGGTAGACGAAGTAGACGGCGAGCTTCGTGAACCAGCGGTCGAGCTGCGCGGCTTCCGCCTGCATGAACAGAGGAAGTGCATCGAGGAAGTGCGGATCTGCGATCTTCTGCTCGTAGTCTTCGACGAGGGCATCCCACTCCGGACGGAGGGAATCGAGATGCTTCATGCACTCGACGAGGGCCGGGAAATCCTCCTTCAGATAGCTTCGCTCCGCGTCGGCTTCCTTCGGATCGAGGCCCTGCGCGTCCGCAACGAGGGCACGTACGGCCTGCCATGCATCAAGGAAGGCACCGTCGTGATCCTGGAGAAGCGCGATGCAGCGGTTTCGAAGTGCAAGCACCTCGATGAGGGTCTCCTGCTCTTCTTCACTGATCTCCTCACCCGGGATCTCATTCTCGGAGCGGATATACTCGATCCGCGCACACTCCGTGAAGAAGATGCGGCCGAGCTCCATGCAGCTCAGGCTCATGTCGATCTGCTCATAATTTCCGACGTCCATGAAGTAGCGCGGGTACTCCGTGCAGGTCTGACAGAGACTCTCCTCCCCGAGCTGTATATACATCTCACAGAGAAGGTCCTTCCGAAGAAACGGGCAGCGACCTTCCTTCGTGAGCGGGAAGAAGCAGTCGCCGTCCTCTTCCCGTATATGGGCGCGCAGCGTATCTCCGAAGCTGCCCTCCACGCTGCGGTAGTATGCGCTCGACGCCTCGTCGACGTCGACCTCCCAGCCGGCACAGCAGGTGTCCGGGCAGCGACCGCCGATGCAGCGGAACTTTTCATAGTAGGATGGATATTCGATGATCATGATGTCTTACACCTCTCCCTTCAGTGGACAGTTCGCGAGCAGATTTCGTACCGCCGCACGGTAGCGCACGATAGTATCTGCCTTCCGGATCTCCTTCATGTAGCGATCGCTGCCTTCGAAGGACTGACTCAGCCAGTTCCAGTACTCCTTCATCTTAAATAGGGTGTTCCGTTCACTCTGCATCTCCGTCATATAATTTCCGAGGAGCTGCTCATGAAAGGCCTTCAGCTCCTCGAGCGTGGCCGCTGCCCCGCCCCGGATTTCACGTACCAGCGCCGGATTTGTGAGGAGTCCGCGGCCGATCATGATACTGTCAATCTCCGGGAACATCCGGGTGATCCGCTCATAGTCTGCGACGGTGACGATGTCTCCGTTATACACGAGGTGATGCTTCGACGCCTCGACGAACTGCCGGAAGACGTCGAGATGCACCTCTCCGCGGTAGATCTGCTTCTGCACACGCGGGTGAACGATGAGGTCCTTCAGCGGGTAACGGTTGTAGACACGGATCAGCTCGCCGGCTTCGTCCGGTTCCCAGCCGCCGATCCGGGTCTTCACGGAGATGCAGACATGCGTCCGGCCATCTGCGGTTTTCACCGGCTTCGGGCGGATCGCGCCGTCTCTCTCTTCCGAGTCCAATGTCTCTGCCGTTTCGTTCATCTCGTCGCGCGATGCCTCGGATGCCTCCGCGTATTTCGAGTCCAATATCTCTGCCGAAGGCATCTTCACGAACAGCGGTACCTCAGGTGCGTCCGCGACATCATAGCAGATACCTTCTTTCTCCAGAAGCTCGAAGGTCTGATCGAGGAACTCGTCGAGGCGATCCGGGTCCCGGAGCAGACCGGCGCCTTTCCCCTTCGCGACGACCGTGCCACTCGGGCAGCCTGCATTGAGATTCACCTCGGTATAACCGAGCTTCGCCATCTCCCGGATGGCCCAGGCGAACATCTCTGCGTTATTCGTGATGATCTGCGGCACGACGCGCATGCCGAGATTATGCTCCGGTGCGACATCGCGCTCCTCACGGTGTGTAAACTGGAAGGTATCATTCGCCGAGAGAAAAGGCGTATAGAAGCGATCGAGGCCTGGGAACGCGGCGTTGTACGCGGTCCGAAAACAATAGCCGGTGACGCCCTCCATCGGTGCGAAATAGAATTTCATAAAGTAAATCCTTTTGTTTGCAATAGGCGGAGTTATGGTTCAGATGTAGTTAAGTCAAGGCGTGGCCCGGAGGGACGGCCCCTTGGCTGAACTGCAATGATCTATCACTGTGCACATCTCAGCCGAGAAAGGCACGGACCTCCTCCAGTCGCTTCTCTGCCTCGCTGCGTCCGATCTGGTATACGCGCTCGAGTGCCTCCGGATCGTGCTCGACGCGGTGGATGCCGAGAGGCGCTGGCGGCTGGATGACCAGTACCTGACCGGTGGTCTCCTTCGCGTGCACATCCGCGAGCTGATCGTTGTACATGAAGTGACGATTCTTCATCGCCTCATAGCAGAGCGGATACTGCTTCTGCAGCTTGCGGAAGGCCTGCATGCCCGCCTGCGGTTTCTTCTGGTAGCTCCGGTCCTGTGTGAGGATGACGACATTGCGCTCATAGCCGATATGCTCCATGAAGGAGAGCGGGATCGCGTTGCTGATACCGCCATCGAGGAGCGTCTGGCCACGGATCACGACCGGCTTCGACACGAGCGGCATGGAGGCACTCGCACGGAACCACTCCATCTCCTCCGGATTCGAGCTCTTACACTCATGGTAGACCGGACGCCCGGTATCACAGTCCGTCGCGACCATGTAGAACTTCATCGGATTCGCGAGGAAGCTGTCCCAGTCGAAGAGATCGATCGTTTCCGGAAGCGTATGATAGCAGAACTCGGCATTGTAGAGGTTTCCGGTCTTCAGCAGGGACTCAATGCTGCAGTAGCGGCGGTCCTTCGCGAAGCGCTTATTGTAGCGGATCGTGCGTCCGATCTGCCGCGACTTGAAATTGCAGCCGAAGGTAGCACCCGCCGACACTCCGACCATACCGTCGAAGCGGATCCCCTCCTCCAAAAATACATCGAGCACACCCGCGGTGAACATCCCGCGCATCGCGCCGCCTTCACATACCAGGCCCGTACGGACCGTCTTTTCTTCTTCCATCCTTCTGCCTCCACTTTTCCGTCTGTTTCTGCTCCGTCTCTTATGCGGAAACGAAATTCTCCTGCCTGAGCTGTCCGGCCCGGCTTATGACGCCGTGACCGGATCCTCCTGTCTGGACGGTTCGCCTCACGACATCTTTTTCATTCGGCGGACGATTTCCGCCGGAACAGGCTACCGAGCTCCTTAGAAATTCGCGATCGACGCCTCGTTCGGCACGATCATCATGTAGCAGCCGTTATGACACTGCTGCAGCAGCGCGATCATATCCGCTTCCTCGACGGAAACGCAGCCCGCCGAGCCCCAGTCTGCCGGATTCTTGCAGTGCAGGAAGATCGCAGACCCGCGCTTGTAGACGGTCGGGTTCACATTGAAGCCGACGGCCATCGCATACTTATAGCAGATCGTGTACTCGCTGAGATGCTCTCCGCTGATCGGCGTCGCGCTCTCGACCCATGTGTTATACGTCGCCTGCTCGCCGGACCAGTAGGAGTTCGGCGTCACATCGCGCCAGCTCATCTGCGTGCCCGGATTCGGGGAGATGCCGAACGCATGGAGGATCGGGAAGGAGCCGACCGGCGTCGTCTGGTCGCCCTCGTGCCGCTCGTTCCAGGCCTTCAGTCCGTTTCGCCCATAGCCGCAGTAGGTTTCCATCGCCTTCTGCCAGCTGCCGTCCGCCTGCTTATTATAGAGGGAGAGGCTGTGGTCCACGACGAGGATGATCTGGTCTGTGATCTGTGCGGTCAGCGTTTTCGCCAATGCTTCTGCCTTCGCATCGTCACCGCTCGGAGCGCTCGTCACAGGCCCCGTGGTATCGATGATGGTTGGTCCGAACTCTGCCAGTGAAGTAAATGCGCTGCTTACGAAAAGCATCACTGCGATCAGACAGGCCCCGATGAAATTCTTTCTCATTTTCATACTGTATATCCTTCTATAGTCCATATCCTGCATCCCATGTTCTCATCCGTCTCATATCACCGACGATGAAATGGGATACAAGCATCCGTATGGTCTGCGATGATCTCATCCCCATGCGAATCAGTCATAATCCACCTTCATCAGGCAGAGCCCCTTCGCTTCCATCGTGACGCCGGCCATCTTCCGGTCACGGGAGGCGATGATGTCCTTCATCGATTCCGGACTCCGCTTTCCGAAGCCCACCTCGAGGAGGGTCCCGGTCATGATGCGGATCTGGTTCTGCAGGAAGCCGGTGCCATGGAAGTAGAGACGGATGTAAGGGCCGTTCTCCGTGATCTCCACGGTATCGATCTTTCGCACGGTCGACTTTTTCATCTTGCTGTTACCGCAGAAGCACCTGAAGTCATGCTCCCCGATGAGGTACGCGGCAGCCTCCCGCATCGCTGCGAGGTCCGGGTGCTTCTCGAGAACCGAGACATACTTCCGCTCGAAGACCGGCTTCTGATCACTGTACCAGCAGCTGTAGCGGTAGGTCTTGCCGGACGCCTTGAAGCGGCTGTGAAAGCGCTCTGCGCAGAGCTTCAGCTCATTGATGCTGATATCATCCGGGAGGTACTGGTTCATGTAGCTCCGGATCTCCTCTTCTGTTTTATCGGTATCGAGCAGCACATTGGCGGTCATCGCACGTGCATGCACCCCGGCGTCGGTCCGTCCCGCGCCGATGACGGTGATCGGGAAGGAGGCACAGTCCGCTGCCTGGTACTGGTCGCCGTAGATCATGCGGGTCAGTACCTGCTCGAGCTTTCCCTGGATCGTGAGCTCGGTGTTCGGCTGGTGCTCCCAGCCATAGTAGCGGGAACCGTCGTAGCTTAGAATCATCTTATAGTTTCTGGTCATAGTATGCTCCGTTTTTTTGTTTGGGAACATTGTAGCGCACTCGGGCGGTGAAGGTCAATTTACAAAATCCGGTCAATGTTCATTCGAATCTCCGAAGGGCAGCAACAGAAACACAGTACTCCAAGACCGGTTCAATCTAAGCCGGGGACCTTAAGCGGCACTAGGCCCTCTGGGGATTCGATCTGAACAGTAGGCGAGTAACAAAAGAGCTTCGGGACATGCCCGAAGCTCTGGTGAAATTATCATCTTTGAAGATTAGTTCTTCTTTGCAGCTGCCTGCTGTGCAGCAACCTCTGCTGCGAAGTCCTCGCTCTTCTTCTCGAGGCCCTCACCGGTCTCATAACGTACGAAGGTTACGAGCTGGATCTTCGCGCCCTGAGCCTTGGCTACAGAATCAACATATTGCTGAACGCTCTGCTTGCCATCCTCTGCTTTTACGTAGGTCTGATCTACGAGGCAGATCTCCTTGAGCTCCTTGTTGAGACGACCCTGAACCATACCGTTGAGAACCTTCTCCGGTGCGTTCGGCTTCTCGTTCTTGGCAGCCTCTGTAAGGATTGCGGTCTCGTGTGCGAGATACTCCTGGTCAACCTCTGCACGAGTGGTGTACTTCGGGTTCAGAGCAGCGATCTGCATCGCGATGTTCTTCGCCATCTCAGCGACAGCGTCGTTGACAACGTCGGACTTCACCTGAAGGATGACACCGATACGTCCACCAGCGTGGATGTAAGCGGATACGAGACCCTCGTTCTCAACGAGCTTGTGGAAACGACGGATGTGCATGTTCTCACCGATGATGGAGATCTCCTCGGAAAGCTGCTCAGCGACGGTTCTGGTCTCATCGAGGTTCCACTTCTCAGCGAGGAAAGCGTCGATGTCTGCAGCGGAAGTTGTAAGAGCCTGATCACAAACCTGATCAACGTAAGCCTGGAACTTTGCGTTCTTTGCTACGAAATCGGTCTCAGCGTTAACCTCTACGACAACACCAGTGTGCATGTCCTCAGAAACCTTTGCGAAGGAAACACCCTCTGCTGCGATTCTGCCGGCCTTCTTCTCAGCGCCTGCAAGGCCCTGCTCTCTAAGGAACTCTACGGCCTTATCCATGTCACCCTCGGTAGCAGCGAGTGCCTTCTTACAAGCCATCATACCTGCACCGGTAATATCTCTTAACTCCTTAACCTGAGCTGCTGTAATTGCCATCTTTTTATCCTCCTGGATGTTTATTTGATGGAAGCCCCACCGGCTCCCTTTGAAACAAGAAAAGCCAGCATTCTGCAATTTATGAAATTGTCGAATGCTGGCGTTATCAATTAATTAAGCCTCAGTAGAAACGACAGTCTCGTCGCCAGCAGTTGCTGCTGCAGCCTCTTCCTCTGTCATATCGCCCTGCTTAGCCTCGATGACAGCATCTGCCATCTTGCCGACGATCAGCTTGATCGCACGGATAGCGTCATCGTTACCCGGGATTACATAATCAAGCTCCTCAGGATCAGCGTTGGTATCTGCGATACCGAAAAGGGTGATGCCGAGGTTATGAGCCTCCTTCACGCAGATCTTCTCCTTCTTAGGATCTACAACGAAGATCGCGTCCGGAAGAACCTTCATCTCCTTGATGCCACCGATGTTAGCCTCAAGCTTCTCCCACTCCTTCTTGATCAGCGCAACTTCCTTCTTCGGAAGAACGTCGAAGGTGCCATCCTCTGCCATCTTCTCGATCTGCTTCAGACGCTCGATACGAGTCTCGATGGTCTTGAAGTTTGTAAGCATACCGCCGAGCCATCTCTCGTTTACGTAGAACTCACCACAACGAAGAGCCTCTGCCTTTACAGCATCCTGTGCCTGCTTCTTGGTACCTACGAAAAGAACAGTACCACCGTCCTGTACGATCTTTACCATCGCGTTGTAGGCATCGTCTACCATCTTTACGGTCTGCTGAAGATCGATGATGTGGATACCGTTACGCTGTGTGTAGATGTACGGAGCCATCTTAGGGTTCCATCTTCTAGTCTGATGACCAAAGTGTACGCCAGCCTCAAGGAGCTGCTTCATTCCAATTGCACTCATTTTAATACCTCCTGGTTGTTTCTTCCATCTCAGCCTTCGTGCTTACCGGCTTTCGCCCTGTGCGGGTACCTTCCGGTGTTTGCTGAGATGTGCTGTTTATGTTCTTCTATAAAAGAAGCCGCGTCTCAAAAAGACGCGACTTGTAATATAACATAAAGCTTTGATTGCTGTCAATATTTTAGACGGGCGATTTTTCGTGAATTTGTAATCCTCGCTGCTGTCCGCCGAGCCATATCTGAACGGTAACGAATCCTCGATCAGTCCGGCATCACCGGCTCTGGATTCGTATCGGTGGATGGTGCCACGAAGATGTCGCCATCCTTCTTCTCACCGACGACGGCTTCCTTCGGCTTGCTCCAGGTCATGTATTCACACTCCGGATAGCGGGAGCAGCTGTAGAAAATCCGGCCCTTCTTCGAACGACGCTTCACGCACTCTGCGCCGCAGTCCGGGCAGGTGAAGCCGGCATACTCGACATACGGCTTCGTGTTCCGACACTCCGGGAAGCCCGGGCATGCCAGGAACTTGCCATGTGGACCGTACTTGATGACCATGTGGCGTCCGCACTTATCACAGAGCACATCGGTCTCCTCATCACGAATCGTGATCTTCTCGACCTCCGCCTGTGCCTTCTCAACGGCTTCCTCGAGATCCGGGTAGAAGTTCTCGACGATCGTCTTCCACTTCGTCTTACCAGCTGCGACACTATCAAGCAGGGACTCCATATTCGCGGTGAATGCGGTATCGATGATGGTCGGGAAGTTCTTCTGCATCATATCGTCGACCGCGAGACCGAGCTCGGTGACGAAGATGTTCTTCTTTTCCTTCGCGATATAACGGCGCGCCAGCAGGGTGCCGATGGTCGGTGCATAGGTTGACGGACGACCGATGCCATCCTCCTCGAGGGCCTTCACGAGTGAAGCCTCGGTATAGTGTGCCGGCGGCTGTGTGAAGTGCTGCTCCTTATCGAAGCTGTCGAGCGAAAGCTGCTCGCCGACCGTAAGCTCCGGGAGCGAAACATCCTTCTCCGCCTTATCCTCCTCCGTCATGTAGACCGAGAGGAAACCATCGAAGCTGAGCTTCGAGCCGTTCAGTGTGAAGACATACTCGCCAGCACGCAGCTTTACGGACTCGGTGCTGTAGAGCGCAGCCGACATACGGCTCGCGAGGAAGCGCTTATAGATCAGCTGGTACAGGCGGAACTCGTCACGCGGGAGCTTCGACTTCGCCTCCTCGGGACTAAGCTCTAGGCTCGTCGGACGGATCGCCTCGTGTGCGTCCTGGATCTTCACTTCGGCCTGTGCCTTCGACTGTACGCTGGAACCACCGTTCACATAATGCTCGCCGAACTGTGCCGCGATGAAGCTTCTGGCCGCCGCATCCGCCTCGTCGGCGATACGTGTACTATCGGTACGCAGGTAGGTGATATAACCATCCTCATACAGGGTCTGTGCGAGCTTCATGGTCTTACTGGTGGCGAAGCCGAGGGACTTCGCCGCCTCCTGCTGCATCGTCGAGGTCGTAAATGGCAGCGGTGCCTTCTTGCGACGCTCGGACTTTCGGATGTCACTCACGATGAAATCATCCTTCCCGATCTTCTGCAGGATCGCATCGACCTCAGCCTCTGAGCTCAGTGCCTGCTTCTTCTCGCCACCGTAGAAGGCGGCGGTGAGCTTCTTCTTTCCGTGCAGGAGGATTGCATCGAGGGACCAGTACTCCTCCGGTACGAAGGCCGCGATCTGGGCTTCACGGTCACAGATCATACGGAGTGCGACGGACTGTACACGACCGGCAGAGAGGCCCTTACGGATTTTCTTCCATAATAATGGACTGATGGTATAACCCACGAGACGGTCGATGACACGACGTGCCTGCTGCGCATCTACGAGGTCCATATCGATATCGCGCGGACTTTTCAGCGCGTTCTTAACGGCATTCTTCGTGATCTCGTTAAAGGTGATACGCGTGATCTTCGCTTTATTCTTCTCATCCTTCTCGAGTTCGTTACGGAGATGCCAGCTGATGGCCTCCCCCTCACGATCCGGGTCGGTTGCGAGATAGATGCGATCCGCCTTCTTCGCTTCTTTCTTCAGCTTCGCGAGGAGCTCACCCTTGCCGCGGATCGTGATGTACTTCGGCTCATAGTCATGCTCGACATCGACGCCGAGGGAGCTCTTCGGCATATCGATGAGATGTCCCATGGTGGCATCGACCGTATACTGCTTGCCGAGAAATTTTTTGATCGTTTTCACCTTTGCAGGCGACTCTACGATAATCAGATTGTTTGTACTTGCCATTCAGACTCACCTTTTATTTATACAAGATCTGCGCCGGATGGCTGATTTCATACAGAAATCGGTATACCGGTGCAGATAAACGTTCTTTCCCGAAAGGGTAAATCTCAGACAATATACAACACTCTTTTTTGTTTTGCAAGACGCGCATCTGGTATACAAGGCATTCCGGCGTCGCAAAACCGGTTTGGATTCAGCAGGTAACCCGGCGGGACCCTTGTACTGTCTGTTTCTAAATTCGTCGCCGGTAAAAGCCGAGCTTCGGGCTCTCGGAGAAGCCGAGGATCTCAAGCTCGAGGAGGATGGAGCTGAGCTCCTGTACCGACATCGCGAGCTTTCCGATCAGCTGGTCGAGATGCTTCGCCTCGACATCGAGGGCCGCATAGACCTTCTGCTGCTTCGGATTCAGCATCGAGACATCCTTCTCGAGCATCTGCTGTTCCTTATGATATGTCAGATGCAGGTACTCGAGCACATCCTCCGGACTCGTCAGGATGTCGGCCCCCTGCCGGATCAGCTGGTTGCAGCCCTTCGAGAGTCCGTCCGTGACCCGCCCGGGCAGAGCGAAGATCTGCTTCCCCTGGTCGAGGGCATCCCCGACGGTGATGAAGGTACCGGATTTTTCACGGGCTTCGAGGACGAGCACGGCATCTGCGAGGCCGGCGATGATGCGGTTCCGGCTTGCGAACTGCTTTCCGATCGGCGGCGCATCCAGCGGAAGCTCCGAGATCGCGCCACCGCCATACTCGAGGATCTTGTCGTAGAGCAGAAAGTTGCGGGCCGGGTAGCAGACATTGAGGCCACAGCCGAAGACGGCATAGGTTTTCGCCTCCGCATCGACGGCACCCCACTGCCCTGCACTGTCGATCCCCGCCGCCATCCCGCTGATGATGCCGATCCCCTGCATCGCCAGCGCTCGACCGAAGGAGCGGGCGACTTGCAGCCCGTAATCGCTCGCGCTTCGTGCGCCGATGATGGCGACGGTCGGCCTGTCGTCCGGCGGAAGGCTGCCGCGGACATAGAGTGTCCGTGGAGGATCCGGTATGTTTCGGAGACGCTCCGGATAATCCGCATCCAGCGGCGTCAGTTCTCGTATCTCCTGTTTAAAATGTAAATCTCTCACCGTCATGGTTTTCCTCCTGTCCCGTACAGCTGATCCTCGATGCCGCGGTAGTTCACGGCCTCACTCAGATGGGCGATCTGGATCCGTTCCTCCTCTTCGAGGTCCGCGATCGTCCGGGCGACCTTCAGGACCTTATGATAGGTGCGCATCGACATCGATCTAAGCTGAAAAATACGCCCGATAAAGGCGAGTTCCTTCGATCCGAGCGTGCAGTAGCGTTCGATTTCCCGTATACCCATCTCTGCATTCACCCGTATCTTCGATTCTCCACGGAAGCGTGCCGTCTGGATCTCCCGCGCCCGGAGCACCTGTGCGCGGAGTTCTGCCGAGCTCGGACCACTGTCCTTCGAAACTGCATCTGCGAAGGCCACCGGTGAGGCTTCGACGCAGAGGTCGATGCGCTCGAGGATCGGCTTACTGATGCCGCGCTGGTACTGACGGATCTGGCTTTCGGTGCACTGGCACTTATTCCGGTCCGGAAAGTAGCCGCACGGGCAGGGGTTCATCGCCGCGACGAGAAGGCAGTCTGCCGGATAGCGGAAGGTGCCGTTCAGACGTGAAATGATGACCTGCTTCTCTTCGATCGGCTGCCGAAGTGACTCGATCGAGGCCTTTGAAAAGAGCGGGAGCTCATCGAGGAAGAGGACTCCACGCGATGCAAGGGCGAGTTCACCGGGCACGACGCCACCCTGGGCGGAGCCGCCGACGAGCGCTGCTGTCGTGATCGTGTGATGCGGGGTCCGGAACGGGCGGTGATTGAGCAGTGACTGCCCCGGTGGAAGCAGCCCCGCCACTGAGTACACCTTCGTGATCTCGATATTTTCCTCACGGCTGAGCGGTGGCAGGATCGTCGGGATGCGCTTCGCGATCATGGTCTTCCCGGAGCCGGCGACACCGGACAGGAGCAGATTGTGGCCACCCGCGGCCGCGATGAGGGCTGCACGGACACCGTAGCTCTGACCGTGCACCTCGGCGAAGTCCACAGCATAGGATTCGTGGACTTCGGTCTGCACCGCTTCCTCGCGCGGGTAACGGAGAAAGCTCTCCTTTGACTCGATGAGATTACAGAGATCGACGAGATGCTCGACGCCGATGATATCCATGTCCTCGACGACCAGTGCCTCCTGAATGTCGACGAGCGGCACGACCGCCCCGCGCAGTCCGGCCCGCTTCATCTCGGAAACGAGCGACAGCACGCCATTCACATGCTTGATGGAGCCGTCCAGCCCGAGCTCACCGATGAATCCGTATGCATCGAGTGAAAAGCTGTCGGTCAAAAACACAGAACGTAAGATCCCGGTCACGATGGCCAGGTCGAAGCAGGTCCCGTCCTTGCGCCGGTCTGCCGGGGCGAGGTTGATGGTGAGCCGGCGTGGCGGCATGGAAATCTGCGCGTTCCGAAGTGCGACATCGCAGCGCTCCAGCGCCTCCCGCACCGAGGGCGAGACATTGCCGACGATGACGGACCTGGGAAGCCCATGACTCTCGTCGACCTCTACGGACACAGAATAACCATCCAGTCCGGATAAACCTGCACTATTAATTTTTGCCAGCATAGAATTCCTCTTTCCGGCGATTCAGAAACTAAAACGACCTTACCATGGAATCAGATTCCTGGTAAGGTCGTTAAGTGGACTATAGTCTGAAAACAGACGCGAAAAAGTGGCGGGTTTCCGGGCCAGACGCCACTTTTTCATCCCCAAAAAATATTTTGTTAGCCAGAAGGTAGCGGTTCCGCGGGAGTGACCGGGGTCAGACCCCGTGTGCCAGATACTTCTTCGAATATCTGGTCGGAACGAAATCTCGATACTTATGGGGTCAGACCCCCTGGCCGCCCGAAAGGTCATGCAAGGCGAGATCAGCCCCCGCCGGAGTGACCGGGGTCAGACCCCGTGTGCCAAATACTTCATTGAAAGTCGAGTCGAAATGAAACCTCGATACTTATGGGGTCAGACCCCCTGACCTCCCGGAAGGTCATACAAGCCGGGGATTACTGGAGAAACGGGCGGAAGTCCTTCGGTGGTTCGGCGGTGAGGGTCTGGCCGGCGAGCTTCTGAAGCGGGCCGTCAAGGTTTTCCGGGAAGTGCAGTTCCCACGCGTGGAGGAGCTGTGACTGCACGCCACCATGGGTACGGTAGTAAGCATTGGCGTCCTTCCGGCCGTACTTCGGGTCACCGATGATCGGGTGGCCGATGGCACGGAGGTGTGCACGGATCTGGTGGGTCTTACCGGTGATGAGGTGGACCTTCAGAACGGTGTATTCCGCACTGCGCTTCAGCGGTTCGTACGCGGTATGGATTTCGACGGCGTCCGGGAATGGCTGCGGGCGGATCTCGACGCGGTTCGTACGTTCGTCCTTCGCGAGGTAGCCGTCGATGCGCTGTGCGTGGTCAATGTCTCCATTTACGATGGCGAGGTAGTACTTCTCCATCGTTCGGTCACGGAGCAGCGTGGCGAGCGCCTGCAGCGCCGGGAGGGTCTTGCCGAAGAGGATGAGGCCGGAGGTGTTCCGGTCGAGGCGGTTTGCGATGCCCGGCTTGAAGGTCTGGAGCTGTGCTTCCGTGAGGGCTCCTGTCGCCATCAGGTACTGGAGACAGCGCTCGTTCACTGACGGAAGACCGGAAGCATCCGACTGGCTGAGCCATCCGGATGGCTTGTTCAGCACCAGCAGGTTTTCGTCCTCGTAGACGATATGCTTTCGGAATCCCTCTACGTCAAACGCGCGCTTCTCTCTTCTTTCAGAAGTATTTCTGGAAGATCCGTTACGATACGTCTGTGCGTTGCCGTCAAAAGCACGCTTCTCTCTTCTTTCAGAAGTATTTCCGGAAGATCCGTTACGGTACATCTGTGCGTAGCTCTTTCCTGCGGATGATGTCTGATCCGATGCCGGACAGGCACACTTAGCGGATGCATTCGCTCTCGCCTCCCGGTTCTTTTCAGCACTTCCGAAATACTGCCCCGTCCGCCCCGTCATGGTGGCGAAGGTTTCCTCGGAGAAGTACATCTTCACGGAGTCTCCTAGGTTCAGGATTTCCTTCCCCTCGGCCTTTTTATCGTTCAGCACGATATTCTTCTTCCGAAGCATCTTATAGATGAAGGAGGTAGTTGCATTTTTCAGGTATTTCCGCAGCAGCTTGTCGAGGCGCTGCCCGGCTTCGTTGGTCGATACGTTGATTTCTCTCACAGAGGTTCCTCACTGTCAATTTATGATGTGCGCTCGTTTTCTCCTTGGTTGTAACAGATCAGGCAGGGACCCCGGCTTAGATATTTCACCGGTCTCGGAGTACTGTGCCTCCGTTACCGCTCCTCCGGGTTCCGTCCCTGCCTGCGTCAGGCCTTCACGTCAGCGCGATCGTTTCCTTCCGGCTTTGAATGATGGAAGGCGGAGCCGGTGACGAGCTGGTCGCCTGCATTGGCCGCATCACCGTCGTAGGCACAGCGGCCGTTCAGGAGTCGCATGCTCAGCATGATCAGCTTCGTCGGCAGGAGCTTACTGAGGATGCGGAACAGCTTCATGCTCACGCCATATACGGACATGCCCTTTCCGAGCACACTGTCCATCAGCGCGAGGTGACAGACCTTCTCCGGGTTCGCCATGAAAAGATACTTATAGAACGGGATGTGGCCGCTGGTCTCGGCGCGCTCGAAAAACTCGGTTTTCACCGGGCCAGGGCAGACGGCGGTGACACGGATGCCGGTCGTCCTGAGCTCTTCGGCGAGGCTCTGGCTGAAGCTCAGCACGTAGCTTTTCGACGCGGCGTAGACGGCGAAATTCGGCTGCGGCAGGAAGGCAGCGCTGGACGCGAAGTTCAGGATGCGGGACTTTGGGGCCATGAACGGCAGGCAGAGGCGCGTGATCGAGGTGAGTGCGCCGATGTTCAGGTCCACCATGCCGAGCTGATCCTCGAGGCTTAATCCCCGGATGGTGCCGATCTGGCCGAAGCCCGCGGCGTTCACAAGGAAGACGATCTCCGGTGCCTCCTCCGCGAGGGCACGCTGCAGAGTATCCCGTGCGGCACTCGTCTGGAGGTCGTCGGTGAAGAAGCGGCACGGCTTCGTGAGCTGCTTCTCGAGGGCTTCCAGGCGCTCAACGCGACGTCCGAACAGCCAGAATGCCTCGATGTTCGGGATGGTATCGTTCAGTTCGATGGCCATACGCCGACCCATACCGGAGCTTGCGCCGGTGATGATCGCAATTTTCATATCTGCACCTCTTCTTTTCTTTGATACCCAGTATACCATGCCGACGCAATGCCATCCCGTTAAAGAATCATTTCCGCCATAAAACCTTCTCTTCCGTGGTGGTCGGCATGCTGCGCGATATACGGACTAGGGCATAAAAAAACCGGAAGCTCTACAGCTTCCGGTTCATTCCTGCGGGAGATGGGACTTGAACCCACACGTCCTATCGGACACAAGATCCTTAGTCTTGCCTGTCTGCCAATTTCAGCACTCCCGCGCGACAAGGTGTATATTAGCACAGCGGAAGCCGGTTGGCAACAACTTTTTTCATTTTTCGTTTTTGCTCCGGAGCTTCTTCGTCTCCCGGGGGTCTGACCCGTGGGCCACTCGTTAATTTTCTTCTGCTTCCGTCGTGGTCGGCTGCGCGGCGAGCTGTGCCTTGCGGGCCTTGATGTCCTCCTGAACGGATTTCTTCGTGCTTTCGTAGATGGCACGGCCCTGCTCACGACCGAAGGCCTTCATCAGGCGCACGTAGTAGGTGTGTAAGGTGTTGATGCCTTCACTGTACTTTTTCTTCGTGAGCTGGATGTCTTCTTCCGTCATCTGAAGAGCCGGCTGAGCCTCCGCAGCATCTACGGTCACGTCGTCTTCAATCTTCTTCGATGATTTTCCAGACTTCTTCGAAGCGGGAGCCGTAGACTCCGACTTCATTTGCGTCATTTCCGAAGCGTTCGCTGCATCCTCTAAAGACGTCTTTACTGAAGCACTGGCATCCTTGTCCGAAGCCTTTTCGCGCTTTACAGCGGCTTTCTTTTTCGCTTTCGGCTTACTGGAGGTCGCAGCCTTTTTTGTATCTGCAGGCTTTTCCGAAGCGTCGGACTCCTTCTTTACAGAAGCGGACCTCTTCGACTTACGATGTGCACCGGACTTCTTCGTCTCGACATCCGGTTTCATGTCATCCGTTGCTACATCCTGTCCTGCCTGCACATGTTCTGAGTCTGCCTTCTCTTCCGTCGCTGTTACAGCATGCTCTGTAATGACCGTTTCCAGTGTCTTCTCCGGAGCGGTTTCAAGCTGCTCTGATGCAGTTTCCGCAGCTGGCTTCTTTACATTTTCTGGCTTCGAAGCATCTACAGCTGTTTTTTCTTCCATCGTAGTCTTTGCATCGTCTGAGACGTCTGCCCGAAGATCAGCTGCAGCTTCCCCAGCCTGCGCTGTCACAGCGATCAGGCGCTCTTTTTCTGCTACTTCATCCTTCGCTGGAGCAGCACCGGAAACGTCTGCGGTTTTCGTGCCTGCTGCGCCCTGGCTGTTTTCTGTATCCGCCGCTGTGTCCTTCTCTGCCGTATGGTCCGCAGTGCTCTCCGCCACTGCTTCCGTATTCTTCATAGCATCTGCAACGCTCTTCTCCGTGGCATCTGCGTTTACCTTTACTTCAGCCTCATCTCTCTTCTCAGCAGCATCTGCCTTCTGTGCGTCTTCCTTCTTATCTGCGTTTACTTCCTCTGCCGGGCCGCCGACTCTCTTCATGGAGCGGGTGACCGGATCCCAGACGAACTGTACGCGGTTTGGATCGACCTTTGCTACCGCCGTCGTCTTCTTCTCGGCCTTCACAAGCGCCGTCGTTTCCTGCGTCACCTGTGTCCGTGTCGCAGCGTTCGCGATGTCCTGTGGCGTATTTCCGGAAGTACTATTTGCGATGTTCTTCATCGGATACTCGGAAGCGCTCTTCTCTTCCTGCTTTCGGTTCTCAGAAGTGCGCTGCTTCTCATCGTTTACCGACCTTGCATCCCTGCGGTTCTTCTCTGCCGGCTGTGCATTCTGCTTCGGATGATTTCTGTTCCTTGCGGCAGACGGTTCGTCCTGCTCGTCCTTCCGCTCATCGCGCTCCTGACGCTTATCGAGGGCGATGCGGGAAGCCTCGTTCATCTTCATGATGCCATCATACCCGCCGAAACGCTCCTGTACTGTCTCACTCGTCGTGTTCTGCTCCGCTGTGCCGTTCTGCTCCCGGCGATTATTCTCCTGCTCACGTGTGCTGCGCGCGTTCTGTGTCCGTGCATCCGGCTCACGACCTGTCCGCTGCTCACTGTCGATCTTCTCTGCTGCAGTGGCATCCGAACGATTCTGCGCATTCCGGTCATCGCGCTCCGGTCGATCGTTCCGGTCATTTCGGTTATTCTGATCATTGCGACGGTTGCGGCCATTCCGTCCACGGCCGCCACGCTCACTGCGTCCTACAGCGGTCGAAGCCTCCGCTTCCGTGACCGCAACCACGTCGGAAGTATTGTCCGAGGATATGGACGCGGTCATCGCCGTCTCCTGCTGTGTTGCAGATTCCGACTGTGCCTCACGTGCAGTGTTCTCGGACTTCGCTACGGCACTGCTCAGTTCCTTCGCGAGCTGATCGGCCGGGGTCTCGGTCATGAGCGGATTCGGCAGGATCGCAACCGGCTCACTCACTTCCATGAAATTCCGGGTATCGTTGCGACGACGGCGCTGGTTGCTGCGGCTGAGCGTCGGACGGGTCGGAATGGTGTTCATCGTCGTGAATGTATCGACGAGCATCGCCTTCTGCTCGCGCTCCTTGCAGAGACGGATCCGTGCCTCGTCGTTCAGCTCCGAGCTCAGCAGGCACTGCTTGATCGTCTCGCCGAGCAGGATCTCTGCGCCGCGCAGGCTGTGCCAGAAATCGCGTACGGCGGCATAGCCATGGTCCTTCGATACGATACAGATCTTCTCGCCCGAATCCAGGAACATGCCGGTCGTCGACGCGATGTACATGTCAAGCGCGTTGCTGTGCTGCTTCAGCAGCTTCACGAGACGCACATGCACCCCGTTCTTCCGAAGATCATCCACGACGCCCTTCGTCACGGCACTGTTCTCATCACTGTAGTACATAACGAGCGTATCACTCTCATTGAGGTAAGTGTAGCCCTCGAGTCCCGATGCATGGGTATTCTCAAAATCAACTAAAATAATCACTGTAGCTCCTTCTGCTTTCGCTGATGTTCCCTCATGGGTTCCAGCCTCTGCGTCCCGCAGATACTTCAGTACAGTCGCTCTCCGCTCATGCATCCCGGAAGAAGCCTGCATGCGATACACATCACATACAGAACACCTCCGCTCTTCTCCAGATGAAATCCGATCCGTTCCATCAGGATCGAAACAACACGTCCGTCTCATCCGGTTCATATACCCCTGCATGAAATGAAATTTCAGCCTGTACAAACCCAGGGTTTCTAAACATAATTTTAAATCGTGACTAGTATAACAAAAAAACCGGTTCAAATGAACCGGTTTTTTCAAGCGACGAGGATGAGACTCGAACTCACAACCCGCATACACGGGCACCAACTTTCCAGGCTGGCCGACTACCAATTATCACACCTCGTCATGTGTTGTGCTGCATCAATTCAGCTCGTTTATAATAGCAAAGCATCACGCCCACGTCAAGCACTAATTAAAATATTTTTCGGACAGCAAGTAACAGTTCAGCTAAGGTGACCCAGAGGGGCGACAACGGAGTACTGTGCCTCCGTTGCCGCCCATCCGGGTCACCGGCTCGAGACATGCTCACTTAATCATAGACCAGTGGTGCTTTCTTCATCCACTCGCTGAACTCTTCGTCCGTGCAGCGTACATAGTGGCTTCCCTCCACGAGGTGCTTCGTGCCCTTCGTGTAGTCGATGCCGGAGGTCTTATAGTCATAGGTTTCCGCGACACGCTTCTTCTCGACCACCGGGTTCGGGCTCGGGATCGCGCTCAGCAGTGAGCGGGTATACGGGTGCACCGGATGGTTAAAAATCTCCTCGGTCGTACCGGTCTCGAGCAGATGTCCGAGATGGAGGACGCCGATGCGGTCGGAAATATACTTGACCATCGAAAGATCATGCGCGATGAAGAGGTACGCCGTGCCGGTCTCCTCCTGGATGTCCTTCATGAGGTTCACGACCTGCGCCTGGATCGAAACGTCGAGCGCGGAGATACACTCATCCGCGATGATCAGCTTCGGGTTCATGATGAGTGCACGGGCAATGCCGACACGCTGACGCTGTCCACCGGAGAACTGGTGCGGATAACGGGTCGCATGCTCCGGTGCGAGGCCGACCTTTCGGAGGATCGCCTTCACCATCTGATCACGCTCTGCCGCACTCGCAAACTTATGATGGATATCGAGGCCCTCTCCGATGATGTCCTCGACCTTCTTACGCGGATTGAGCGAAGCCATCGGATCCTGGAAGATCATCTGCATATCGTTGCGGAGGAGCTTCTGCGTATCCTTACTCATCTTTCCGCTGATATCCTTCCCCTCGAAGAGGATCTTTCCTGCGGTCGGATCATAGAGACGGATCACGGAACGGCCGATCGTCGACTTACCGGAACCGGACTCACCGACGAGGCCGTAGGTCTCGCCCGGATAGATCTCGAAGCTGACGTCATCGACCGCCTTCACCGTGAAGGAATTCGAGACCTTGAAATACTGCTTTAAGCCGTCCACTTTCAGGATCGGCTCCTGATTATAATTCACTGCCATCGATGCCGGCTCCTTTCTTCATACGTTCGATTCTTGCGCGAAGCTCCGCCGGCATCTCTACCTTCGGTGCACGCGGGTCCAGAAGCCAGGTGGCTGCATAGTGCGTATCGCTGATCTTAAACATCGGCGGATCGGCCTTGTCGTCGACCTCGAGCGCAAACCGGTTACGCGGTGCGAAGGCGTCGCCCTGCTTCTCGTGGAGAAGGTTTGGCGGTGAACCCGGGATCGTATAGAGACGCTCGTCGGCGGTGTCGAGGTCCGGCATCGCACTGAGGAGACCCCAGGTGTACGGATGGCGCGGATCGTAGTAGATCTCGTTGATCGTACCCTTCTCGACGATCTTTCCGGCATACATGACATTGACATAATCCGCAACCTTCGCCACGACACCGAGGTCGTGGGTAATGTAGATAACGGAAATGCCGCGCTCCTCCTGGATCTTCTTAATCAGCTCCAGGATCTTCGCCTGAATCGTCACATCAAGTGCGGTCGTCGGCTCATCGCAGATCAGCAGGTCCGGATCACAGGCCAGCGCGATCGCGATCACGACACGCTGCCGCATACCACCGGAGAGCTGGTGCGGATAGTTCTTCATCCGCTTCTCCGGCTCCTCGATGCCGACCTCTCGAAGCAGCTCGACGGCACGCTTCCAGGCATCCTCCTTCTTCGTTTTATAGTGCCAGATCATGCCCTCCATGATCTGCTTCCCGATGTTCATCGTCGGATCGAGGGAGGTCATCGGATCCTGGAACACCATGGAGATCCGCTTACCGTTGATATGTGTACGGATCCACTTCTTATCCTTTTCGAGGATTTCGACCGTCTCGGTCTGTCCATCTGCGTGGGTGTAGGTGAAGCGGATGGAGCCTGCATTGACCGTCGCGTTCTTCGCGAGGATGCCCATGGCGGCCTTCATCGTCACCGACTTACCGGAGCCGGACTCACCGACGATGGCGACCGTCTCCCCCTTGTAAAGGTCAATGTCTACGCCCCGGATGGCATGCACCATCCCGGCCGTCGTCTTAAAGCTGATATCAAGATTCTCGATCTTGAGAATTTTTTCTCTCTGTTCTGCCATCTTACATCTCCTTCATCTTCGGATCGAGCGCCTCACGGAGACCGTCGGCGATCAGGTTAAACGAAAGCATCAACAGCGCCATGACGATGATCGGCGGGATGATCTGATACGGATGGGTCGTAAAGCTGTTATAGCCATCGGAAATCAGGGAGCCGAGGGAGCACTGCGGAACCGGGATACCCAGTCCGACGAAGCTCAGGAACGCCTCGGTGAAGATGGCGGTCGGGATCGAGAACATGACCTGGGTGATGATCGGTCCGATGATGTTCGGCAGGATCTCCTTGAAGATGATATGGAATGCGCCGGCACCGAGGGTTCTCGAGGCGAGGACGAACTCCTGTTCCTTCAGCTTCAGCATCTCGGCACGGGCGATCCGGCTCATGCCGACCCACTCGGTGAGCATCAGCGCGAAGATGATGGTCACCATACCCGGCTTCAGCACGAGAAGCAGCAGGGTCACGATGACGAGTCGCGGGATACCGTTCATGATCTCGAGGATACGCTGCATGATGATATCGGTTTTGCCGCCGAAGTAACCGGAAATCAGTCCATAGGACATACCGATCACCATGTCGATGATGGTCGCGGCGAAGGCGATAATCAGGGATACACGAGTACCGGACCAGGTTCTCGTAAAGATATCACGGCCATAACGGTCGGTTCCGAACCAGTAGAAGGTATCGTAGAGCTTCTTCGCTGCATACTCGTTCACGAGCTTCGTGCCGGTAGTGGTCTTCATCTTCTCGGAGCCGTCGAGGATGCCGAGATTCTCGATCACCTGCATACGAGGTGCGAGGTTCTTCATCTGCAGATTCTGCGCAGAGAAGCTGTAACCGGAGATCTTCGGCCCGATGATCGCCATGAGGGTGATCAGGATGACGAACACGAGACCGATGACGGCACTTTTCTTATGGATGAAGCGCGTCGTCACATCCTTCCAGAAGGACTGGGAGGAGAAGTTGCTGTCGATCGCGATCTCGCCGGCATTATCCTTCCGGACGAAGTCACTGTCGACCGGGACATAAACATTGACCGTACCAGCCGTCTGGGCTGTCATGAGCTGTTTTTTCTTTCCAAACATACTTATTTACCGTCCTTTGCGAGTCTGATACGCGGGTCGATGATGCCATAGAGGATATCAACGACGAGCATGATGCCGATGTACATCGCCGAATAGATAAACGCGAGGGAGATGACGACGTTGTAGTCATTCGACTGGATCGCGTTTACGAGCAGTGAGCCGACGCCCGGGATGGCGAAGATTTTCTCGACGACGAGGGAACCGGTCATGAGGTCGACGATCAGCGGTGCCAGGACCGTGATGATCGGGATCAGGGCATTTCGAAGTGCATGACGGAAAATCAGGGCGAATCCGGAGATACCCTTCGACTCCGCGAGCAGCATGTAGTCGCTGTCGAGGACCTCCATCATCTCAGAACGGGTGAAACGTGCGATGGAGGCCATCGTGAACATCGAGAGTGAAATACTCGGCAGTACGCTCGAGGCCATCGCCCGCTTCGCATCGAACAGCATCGGGAACAGCTTCATGTTGAAACCGAGCTGGTAGCTGAGGAGCAGTGCGAATACATAGGACGGTACGGATACACCGATGACTGAAATCACGGTGCAGAGGGTGTCGACCCAGGTATCGTGGCGCAGCGCCGCGATGAGGCCGAGGATGAGGCCGACGACAGCACCGAGGCTGACCGCAGCACCACCGATACGGATGGAGATCGGAAGACGGGTTGCGATGAGCTGGGAAATCGGGGTGTTCTTCGAGATATTGTAGCTGACACCGAAATCACCGGTCAGCATGTTTTTTACATAGCGGAAGAACTGCACGACGACGGGCTGATCGAGTCCATACTTCGCATACAGTGCGGCGCGCTGTGCATCATTCAGCTTCTCATCATTGAACGGTGATCCCGGCATCAGCTGCATCAGGATAAAGAGCACCAGTAAGATGACGAGGAGGGTGAAGATCGAGGTTAACACTCGCTTGGTTACATACTTTTTCACAATTACCTCCCTTTGGACAAGAGTGCGTACACTCTTCTGCCCTGCGTACTACGGTTTAAGCCGTAGACACGCTCGAAAGCGCGGCCGTCTTCGATTTTCCTCCAAAGTTTTCCTGTTTTGCAGGAGCACTCCGGGATGTACGTCTCCGTACGTCGAAGCAGTGCGTTTCTGAGCCTGTCTATGGCATAAGCCTGAAATGATACAGGCCGCATTTTCATGCGGCCTGCTATCAAAAGAACTGTTTCAAACAATCAGATAATCAGCCTTCGGTCTTTACAGCGTTCTTGTAAACTCTGTTGAGGGCTACCGGATGGAATGCAACGCCGGTGACATTGGTGCTCAGCATCTCTGCATTGCACTGTGTGTACAGCGGGAAGATCACGGACTGATCCATAACGATCTTCTCAGCATCGTACATTGCGGACCAGCGACCCTCCGGATCGGTTGCAAGCTCGCCGGTCGTGCACTTTGCGATGATGTCATCGTAATCGGTGCTGGACCATAAACCGTAGTTGTTGGAGCAGCCGGTCGTCCACATGCCAAGGTAGGTCATCGGATCTGCGTAGTCCGGACCCCATCTGGTAAGACCGAGCTGGTAGTTACCATCCTGAAGATCCTGTACTCTCTGCTTCTTCGGCTCTACCGTCAGGTTGATGGTGAGGCCAGGAAGAGCGGTCTGCCACTGCTCCTGAAGAACGGTAGCAACCTTCTGAGGTGCATCATCTGCATCGACAACCATATCAAGGGTGAGGGAGGTGATACCGAGCTCGTCGAGTCCCTTCTGCCAGTACTCTGCTGCCTTTGCGGTATCATCTGCACATACATCCTGGAACTTGGTCTGGTCTGCGGAGAAATCAGATCCATCCGGACCTGCTGCAAAATCCATCGGAACAGCTGTATAGGTCGGCTTCGAGCCATCCTTCAGCACGTCCTCACAGATGGCGGTACGATCGATCGCGAAGGTAAGTGCCTTACGGATGTTGTCATTGGCCAGCTCTGGAACAGCGCTGATGTTCGGTGTTACATACCAGAGGTATCCGGCACCGACCGCCTTGAATGCAGGGTCGTCCTGTACCTGGTCAACCTGGTCACCGTTGAGAAGAGTGAGATCGAGGTCGCCGCTCTGGTAAGAAAGAAGTGCCTGCTGAGAATCCTGGATCACCTGATAATCGATACCGGCAAGCTTGATCTTGTCTGCATCGTAATAATCCGCATTCTTTGTGAGGTGAATCTCCGTCGCTGCCGGCTCATAGGAGTCGAGCACGAAGGCACCGTTCGAAAGGGTGGTCTCCGGAGATGTACCGTAGGTATCCGGGCAGGTGTTGAAGAACTCTTCGTTGACCGGATAGTAGGTCGGGAAGTACATCAGGGACAGGAAGTAGGAAACCGGCGCGTTCAGCTCCACCTGTAAGGTGTTGTCATCGACCGCAGTTACACCGAGCTCAGACTTGTCCTTCGTGCCGTCGATGATCTCAGCGGCATTCTTTACCTGGCCGATGTCGGAAAGCATGTATGCGTACTCGGAAGCAACATCCGGATCCACGGCTCTCTGCCAGCCGAATACGAAATCCTTCGCAGTGACCGGTGTGCCATTGGACCACTTCGCATCCTTACGAAGGTGGAAGGTCCAGGTGAGACCATCGTCGGAGGTCTCCCAGCTCTCTGCGATGGCAGCTACAGCTGCACCACTGTCGTCCATCTGTGTCAGACCGTCGGTGTAGTTGGCCATCACCTCAAAAGAGGTTCCATCGGTTGCCTGCTGCGGATCGAGGGACATAACCGGGGTCTCCAGCATAACCTTCAGGTCAGATGAAGAAACGGTTCCGGTCGCCTCTTGAGCGGCAGCGGTTTCACCAGCTGCTGCAGTGCCGGCAGCCTCAGTCGCAGCAGCGGCGGTCGTCTCCTGGTATGCAGAAGATCCACAAGCCGCCATGCTGAGGACCATCGCACCAGCAGTTACGGTCGCAACAAGTGCTCTTGTCTTTTTCATAACTTACTCCTCCTTAAAAAGTAGAAAACGCAATGGCTTCACCGGTCAAAAACTAGCACTCCATTGCGCGATGATGAAAGTATATAACTTTACACCGTTAAAGTCCAGCGCATGAATTCGTAAAAGCATAGCGATTAGTAAAATCAAATATAACGCATATGAATAGTAATCGATTAAGTTATATCAAAAACGAGTTATTAGACACATTTTTGTATGTCTATAAATATATTTTTACAATAGTAATGCAATGCATAAAATTTATTTATTCATCTTGAATTCATAAGAAAACAGGCGTCGAGTGCTTTTTACTGTAGAGCATTTCGATACCAGCCATTTAAATTCCTTAACATTTTACAATCCGTTTTTATCGATCTGTTCCTGAAGATCAGAGAGATATGCCCAGCGTTCCATCTTTTCATCCAGGAGATTTTCTTTTTTTTCTTTCTCCTGTGTGAGTTCGTGGAGCTTGATGAAGTCCTGGGCGTACTTCATCATTTCGTCGTCGATGGCGGCGATGCGGGTTTCGAGAGCGTCGATGTCGGCCTCGATGGTTTCCCACTCCTTCTTCTCCTTGTAGGACATGCGTAGCTGGTGACGGTCACGATTGGAGCTTGACGGGCTGCTGTCGCCGGACGCCGCAGCTGCGGTATCACCGGAGGCGCTGCTGGTCGTTCCGTCCTGAGCGGTGACGACACCGCGGTCGCCGGCATTGACTGACGATTTCGAAGACGCCAGGCTGTTCCCGCCGGTACCTCCGATCGAGCCGGCCTTCGCAAAGCTCGGGTCCTCCTCCGGGTGGCGACGCAGATACTCGACCTGATAATCGGTGTAACCACCCTCATACTGGCTGATCCGGCCATCGCCCTCGAAGGCGAAGATGCGGTTCACGACACGGTCGAGGAAGTAGCGATCATGGGATACCGTGATGACGATCCCGTCGAAGTGATCGAGATAATCCTCGAGGATCGTCATCGTACGGATATCGAGGTCGTTCGTCGGCTCATCGAGGATGAGGACATTCGGCTCGGACATGAGGACGCGGAGCAGATAGAGGCGACGCTTCTCGCCGCCGCTCAGCTTCTCGACCTTCATATACTGCACGGAAGGTGGGAACAGGAAGCGGTCGAGCATGTTGCTCGCACTGATGAGACCGTCCACGGTGTGCACGTACTCGCCGATGGAGGTCATCGCATCGATGACGCGCTGATTTCCATCGAGCGCCTCGTTCTCCTGACTGAAATAACCGATGCGCACGGTCTGTCCGACGTTGATCTCACCACTGTCTGGTGTTTCCCAGCCGGTGATCATCTTGACGAGGGTCGACTTGCCCGCGCCGTTCGGTCCGATGATGCCGACGCGGTCGTTTCGCAGGAAATTATAGTTGAAGTGATCGAGCAGCACATGCCCGTCGTACGCCTTCGAGACATCGACGAGCTCGATCGTCGACTTGCCGAGGCGGGTCCGGATGGAGCTCAGCTTCAGCTCCTCTTCCTCCGTCGGACCGTGCATCGCTGAGAGCTTTTCATAGCGCTGGAGGCGTCCCTTCTGCTTCGTGGTACGTGCCTTCGCACCGCGCATCACCCACTTCAGCTCGTTCCGGAGAATATTCTGACGTGTCCGCTCCTTCGCACGGGCGATGTCCATACGCTCGGCCTTCAGCTCGAGGTAGCCGGCGTAGTTTGCCTTATAGCTGTAGAGCTTGCCCTGATCGAGCTCGACGATGCGGTCGCAGATCTCATCGAGGAAGTACCGGTCATGGGTGACCATCAGCAGTGTCCCCTTATAGCGCTTCAGGTACTCCTCGAGCCACTCGGACATCGCGCCGTCGAGATGGTTCGTCGGCTCGTCGAGGATCAGCAGATCAGCGGTACTGAGCAGTGTACTCGCGAGCGCCACACGTTTCTTCTGTCCGCCTGAGAGTTCCTTGATCTTCCGACTGAAGTCGTTCTCACCGAGCTTTGACAGGAACTTCTTCGCTTCTGTCTCCAGGTCCCATACATGCTGGTGCCCCTCGTTATCATGCAGGATCGCCTCCAGGATGGTATCCTCCGGGTCGAAGGACGGCGTCTGCGGAAGAAAGCGGATCTCGAGCTCGCGGCGCATCGCCATGCTGCCCTCATCCGGCTCCTCGAGCCCCGCGATGATGCGGAGAAGTGTCGACTTACCGGTGCCGTTCACGCCGATCAGCGCGACCTTCTCGCCCTCGTTGATGGAAAAATCTGTATCCTGCAAGATCTGCCGCTCGGTATAGACCTTGCTGAGATGTTCGATCGTAACGATGTTGTTCTGTGCCATACCCTTCCTTACTTCACCCGGACGAACCGGGGATCCTGTCGGTGCGCACACCCTCCCTTTCGGGAGACCGCTGTGCACACAATTCTGTATCTGAACTGTTCTGAAACTGCCGCTCTCGGAGATTCTTATTCCGTCGGTTCCACCGCACTCCAGTAGAGCACACCATTCCGGTCGATCCGCCGGACGAAGCCCTCATCATGGAGGTACTCCAGCAGGCTGAAGGTTTTCGTGATCAGCATCTTATAGGAGAAAAATACCTCCTCGTCCTCCGGATGGTCCTCCATCCGGTAGATGGCCTTCGCAACCTGGCGTACCGTCCGCTCCTGCGGCTGATGCCCGTCATCGATTTCGTCCTTCGCCTGACTGAGCTCGCTTCCACTCTTTCCTTCGGCCGATGTCTCCGTCCGGCAAGCAGTCGCCCTGGCTCTTAAATACTCGAGTGCCACCGTGCTCTTATTGAGATAGCTGTAGACGATGCTGTCGACATCTGCAGGGACATCCTGAATGATCTCACCATGGGATGGGATGATCGTCCAGTCGGCATGCTCCTCCTTGATCTTTCGAAGCGATGCGAACATCCCCTCCAGAAGGTGTTCATCCGGATAGGTCGTGACCACGATCGGAGAGATACCGTGAATCAGCTGATCCGCGGTAAAGAGGATGTGCTTCTCTTCCTCGATCAGTCCGATCTGCCCATAGGTATGTCCCTTCAGCGGGATACTACGGAAACGGTAGTCGCCATAACAGAAGACATCCCCTTCCTTCACCGGCGTATATGGGAAGCCGCTGATCGACAGCGCCCACTCGCCATGGTCCTTTACCCGTTTCGAAAAGCGCAGAAAATTCTCCCAGGCATACGGCGTGTGATCCGGCGTGATACCGACCCATCGCATGACCTTCGTCTGTGCACGCTGGCTGTCGCCACTGACACGATAGGACAGACAGTCGTACGGATGACGCTCCTCCGCCGGATTCATGAACAGATGGACACCATCGGCAGCAAAGGTCTCGGCGAGACCGGAGTGATCATGGTGACGATGTGTGAGGTAGAGATCCAGCTGATCCACCGGAATCTCCAGCTCCGCCAGTGCCTTTTTCAGCTTCTGATAGCAGCCCGGGTCCTTGAAGCCCGCGTCGATCATCAGGCTGCGGCCGTCATGGACAGTCGGTGATCCCTTGATGATAAAAATCTGAACTCGATTTACGCCCTGCTGAACCGTCATATCTTGAAGGCTCACACGATAAATGCCAGGAAGAATTTCCGTATAAAGCTCTGCTTTGTTCGTCATGCTACACTCCGTCGTAAAGAGGTGATCCGATATCCGGATGGAAATGATGATTCTGAAACATCCGTTGTTTCAGAATCCCTGCTGTGTTCGCCCGCTCGTACTGCAGCTACAACACGAGCAGACCATATAAAAAAAAGGAACCAGACCAACGTCTGATTCCTTCTCCTTCGCAGGGGTTGAGGGATTCGAACCCCCATGAGCGGTTTTGGAGACCGATATCTTACCATTGGATGAAACCCCTGTATGAGTCGTCGTTTTGACGACTCGTTTATAATACTCATTTTGCACCTGTAAGTCAAGCACTATTTCTTGAGAATTTTTACCGCTTCCCGGATGCTGCGCACCGGGACGAGCTCGCAGGCCGACAGGTTCGGCTGACGCAGCTTCTTCATATGAAAGGCCGGAAGCACGATCTTATGGAAGCCAAGACGGGCCGCCTCTTCGATCCGCTGGTCGGCGTTCGATACGGCACGTACCTCGCCACTCAGTCCGACCTCACCGAAGATCATCACATCCTCCGGGATCTCGATATTCATATAAGAAGAAATCAGCGCCATGATGACGGCGAGGTCCATGGACGGCTCGGCGATACGCAGTCCGCCGGTGATATTGACATAGGCATCGTACTTCCCGATCTCGAGATTCAGCCGCTTTTCGACGATGGCGATCAGCAGGTTCAGGCGATTATAATCGATGCCGTTCGCCGTACGTCGCGGCAGATTAAAGGCACTCGGTACGAGCAGGCCCTGAATCTCGATCAGCAGCGGGCGCGTGCCCTCCATGCCACAGGTGACGACCGAACCGCTGGCGCCGATCGGTCGACCGGAAAGCAGTAGCTCGGACGGGTTCAGCACCTCATGCAGCCCGGCACCATCCATCTCGAACACCGCGATCTCGTTCGTCGAACCGAAACGGTTCTTCTGCCCATGCAGGATGCGGAGGCTGCTTCCGGACTCGCCCTCGAAAAAGAGGACGACGTCAACCATATGCTCGAGGATCTTCGGACCGGCGACGGTCCCGTCCTTCGTCACATGACCGACGAGGAAGATGGCGATGCCGCACTCCTTCGCGGTGCGCAGCAGCTGAGCGGCCGACTCACGCACCTGACTGACCGAGCCCGGAGCCGCCGTGACGCTCTCGGTATACATCGTCTGGATCGAGTCGATGACGACGAAGTCCGGTTTTTCCTCCCGGATGGTCTCGATGATGTTCTCGATATTCGTTTCCGTCATGAAGTGAAGATCTCCGGAGATCGGCCGAATGCGCTCTGCACGCAGCTTGATCTGCTTGAGGCTCTCCTCACCGGAGACATAGAGAACCGATTTTCCATCGTCCGCTGCCAGATTTCGCGATACCTCGAGCAGGATCGTCGATTTTCCGATGCCCGGGTCACCACCGAGCAGTACCATCGAGCCCACGACGATACCACCGCCGAGCACACGATCGAGCTCCTGGAAACCGGTCGGGATACGATCCTCCTTTTCGAGGGCGATTTCATCGACACGCACCGGTCGCTGCCGAGGCGGACGCGTGCCGGTGTTTCGGCTGAAGCCGGAAGCCGGAGATGCTTTTACGACCGGTTCCTCCACGAAGGTATTCCATGCGCGGCAGCTCGGACACTGACCGAGCCACTTCGCAGATTCATAGCCACATTCCTTACAGAAGTAGCGCGATGTACTTTTCGCCATAGTATTTCCTCTTATAAACAGCACGCACGGACATCGGGATGTTCGTGCGTAGCTGTGCATATGATACAGATTTACTTGTTTTCTGCCTGTTCCGCCGCGATCTGCGTCGCATCGATCGGTTGCGTTTCCATAGCCTGATCCTTCACAGCAGTCGTCGATTCCTTCTTCGCATGACGAGCGCCGGCAGATGGCAGACGACGCCCCTGAAACTTCAGGGTCTTGCCATCCTTATCGACGCCGATCCGAACACTGGAATTCTTCGCGATGTGTCCACTCAGGATCTCCTCTGCGAGCTTATCCTCAAGCTCAGTCTGAAGCACCCGGCGCAGCGGACGTGCACCGTACTTCGGATCGTAGCCACGCTCGATGAGGAGGTTCGCTGCATCCGCATCGAGGTGAAGCCGGATATTGAGCTCCTCGAGTGCGTTCTTCACCATATTCCTCATCATGATGTCGAGGATCGCACGGAGGTCCTCCTTCGTGATCGGCTGGAAGACGATGATGTCATCGACACGGTTCAGAAACTCCGGGCGGAAAAGACGATGCACCTCTTCCATCACACGGGATCGGATGATCTGGTAGTTCTTCGCCTTCTCATCCCCACCGGTGTCGAAGCCGAGCCGCTTCGGGCTCACGATCTGCTCGGCGCCGGCGTTTGACGTCATGATGATGATCGTATTCTTAAAGGAAACCTTCCGGCCCTGGGCATCGGTGATGTGACCGTCATCGAGCACCTGGAGAAGCACGTTCAGTACATCCGGATGTGCCTTCTCGATCTCGTCGAAGAGGATGACGGAATATGGGTTCCGGCGCACCTTCTCACTGAGCTGACCACCCTCATCGTAGCCGACATAGCCTGGCGGCGATCCGATCATCTTAGAAACGCTGTACTTCTCCATGTACTCAGACATGTCGACGCGGATGAGATCCGCCTCGGAGCCGAACATCGCCTCGGCCAGTGCCTTGCTGAGCTCCGTCTTACCGACACCGGTCGGTCCGAGGAACATGAAGGAGCCGATCGGACGCTTCGGATCCTTGAGACCCACACGTCCGCGACGGATCGCCTTCGCAACGGCAGACACCGCTTCAGTCTGTCCGATGACGCGTTTATGCAGCGTCTCCTCGAGACGCATGAGGCGTTCTGCCTCACCCTCCGTGAGCTTCTCTACCGGGATACGGGTCCACTCGGAGACCACACGCGCGATGTCGGCCTCGGTGACGTGAAGTTTATGCTCCTCCTTCTCCGACTGCCAGCTCTGTAGTGCACGCTCCAGCTTTGCCTTCTCCCGCTGCTGCTTCTTCTTGATCTGGGAAGCCGCTTCGAAATCCTCACGGCGGATACAGTCTTCCTTCTCCGCATCCATCGCGTCGATCTTCGCACGGAGCTTCTTTATGTTCTCCGGTTCGCCGGAGTGAAGGATCCGGATTTTCGACGCTGCCTCATCGATGAGGTCGATGGCCTTATCCGGCAGATAACGGTCATTGATATAGCGGACCGAAAGGGTGACGGCTGCCTTCAGCGCTGCTTCGTCGATCAGCACCTGATGGTGCTCCTCGTACTTCGATACGATGCCCTGCAGGATCGCATAGCTCTCCTCTTCACTCGGTTCATCGATCGTCACCGGCTGGAAACGACGTTCGAGCGCTGCATCCTTTTCGATGTGCCTCCGGTACTCATCGAGGGTCGTCGCACCGATGATCTGGAGCTCACCACGGGCCAGGGCCGGCTTCAGGATATTCGCCGCATCGAGTGCACCCTCAGCACCGCCAGCACCGATGATGGTATGCAGCTCATCGATAAAGAGCAGAACCTGTCCGTTCTTCACGGTTTCGGCGATGACGCGCTTGATGCGCTCCTCAAACTCACCGCGGTACTTCGAGCCCGCGACCATGCTGGAGATATCGAGAGACATGACACGCTTCTGCAGGATGGTATCCGGGACATCACCGGCGACGATACGCTCCGCCAGTCCCTCAACCACGGCAGTCTTGCCGACACCCGGCTCACCGATCAGACATGGATTGTTTTTCGTGCGTCTGGACAGGATCTGGACGACACGCATGATCTCCCGCTCCCGACCGATCACCGGGTCGAGCCTTCCTTCCGCTGCCATCGCCGTGAGATCCCGCGCATACTGATCCAGCGTCGGTGTATCCGATACCGGCTGCTGTGCTGCCTGCGGGCGGCTCTGATCATCGATCACGACATCGTCCCCGATGACCGCCATGATCTGCTGGTACATACGCTGCGCGTTCGCGCCGAGTGTCGCGATGATACGTGAAGCGACGCAGTTTGTATCCTTCAGCATCGCGATCAGGATGTGCTCTGTCCCGACGAGACGGGCCCCGGCGCGCAGCGATTCCTGCATCGCATTCTGCATGAGACGCTTCGCCGATGGCGTATAGCCTGCACGCTCACGGATCGTCACCTTCGTATCCGAAGAGATGAACTTCGCGATCATATCGAGGATCTTCTGATCATCGATGCCATTGGACTGCAGGACCTTCGCGGCCACCGCCGTGCCCTCACGACGAAGACCGAGAAGGATGTGTTCGGTTCCTATGTACTGATGGCCCAGCTCCTCTGCCGCTTCGATCGCGAGCTGCAGCGCACGCTGTGCCTGTATCGTAAACTGATTCATGCTTTACCACCTTTCATGAAGGATATTCTAGTGCATTTCAGGATTTGAATCAATCTTGATTTAAGAAGGAGAGCCTGCAGCTTCAGCTGCAGGCTCTCCTTCTGCTCTTATGATTTAAAGATCCTCGATATCCAGTCCGGGATCCTTCGGCATCTGGAAGGCTCTTGTGTGCTCGAGATCCTCCTCCGGCTCCGTCGGTGCGTGCTGCACGCCACCGAGATCATGGAGTGCGATCGTCGGCTCATCGACGTCGTCGAGGTCCTCGATATCGAGGCCATGCGTGCGCTCGGAAGCATCGCTGCCCGAGATCGCAGCACGGTCTTCCGGCTTCAGGACGCATGTTGCATCGAGATCGCTTTCCTCCGTATCACGGTCGTCTGGAAGGTCTGTGCTTCGCTTCGGAAGCTCTCCGAGCTTATGAAGCGGGATCGTCTCCTCCAGTGAGGTAGTCTCGGCTCCGACGGCATCCATACCCTCATCCTCGATGGAGACCGGCTTCACACGGTTCTTTTCAGACGCATTCATGCGTCGAACCGTGCTGCTTCCCTGACCATCATGACGTCTGGTGACGAGTACGATCACAAATACCAGCAGGCCCAGGACAGCCACCGCCAGGATACAGGTCAGGATGAACATATGATTATACTGACGAACCAGTGCGTCATAGCGGGATACCAGCTCAGGGTACTGTTCTGCATCCGCCTTCAGCTGCTGCTCGACCGGATCCTCGAAATAGCGCTGGATGGTCTTCTCCGTCAGGTCATAGCGGTAGAAATTCAGCTCGCCCGCCTCGTTCATGCCATACACGATGCAGTACTGGTGATCGGTATCGAGCTTCCATACCCAGCCCTTCACCTGATGCCCGTCGATGTCGATCGTGCTTTCTGCGAAGCCCTCCGGAATCTCGACATCGGAGCCCGGATTCATGATGGTGATGGTCTTATCCTTTGCGCTGAGCTTTACACCCTCGTTCGTCGTTGCGGTCGTCGTATCACCGACATTCGGTCCACCCTCCTGCTTCGTAACGTCCAGTGTATAAACCGCCTGGCTCGTACCATCGGCGGCCGTCACTGTGATCGTCACGGTATTCTCGCCCATGCTTAACTGCTCATTGCCACTCACCTGAACGGAGGCGGTGCTGTCTGCGGCGATCGCATTGATTGCCAGGGTATCAACCTCTGTACCGACGATCAGTGAATAGCTGGTCGTATCGGCTGAAAATGCCGGGCTCAGGGTGCCTGGTGAAACCACGAGCGACGACAGCTGTGTATTCGTCGATGCGGCGGCTGCCGAGCTGATCGTCACGGTGGACGAGCCCTGGTGCTCGAGCTCTGCGAAGCTCTCATCGGCATCGTAGATGTTGAAATTCTGAATCGTCAGGGTAGCGGTGCCGGCAGACAGGGTATGGAACTTCAGATTATACTCGAGGGTTCCGGTGCCGCTGCCATTGGTGCCGCCATTGATACGTACGGTGCCGGCGCCTCCCGATGCGTCTGTACCACTGACAAACTCAAGCAGATTCGCATCATAGGCGAGGGTCACGTCGGCACGGGCCAGCGTCGTCTCGCCACTCGACACCTTCATCGTGACATTGACATCCGACCCGACCGTGACGCTCGGGTCCGAGAAGGTGATGGCCGCGCTCGACGCAAGTGCCTGCATCGACAAAAGCAGTGTGAAAAGAACGGTTGTTATGAAATATGAAAAACGTTTCATGCGTACCTCTATCTTAAGTGGATTATCATCGTAGATCATGCCGCCTTCACAGCGGCGGACGGAACATATGGCGAAGCCGGGCAGCATCCTCCGCTGCCCAGCTGTTTACCACATGCTTTTATTTTACATCGGGCCGTTTGTTCCCGCAACCACATCCGTCACGACGGTTCCGGTCGGGCTCACGCCGACCGCCGGTGTCTGTGCACCCGTTACGGTCGTCGTCATCCCCGGCATCGACGTACCCGTCTGGAGGCTGACATCGCTGCTGCCGGTCATGCCCATCTGCAGCGTATTTCCAAGCTGTCCGCCTGCGGACTGGCTGATCGTGATCTGATAGTTGCGCTGATCCCCGTTCTGTGCGGTCACGGTTATCGTCACGACCTTCGTCGGCGTATCCAGCAGGATCTGTCCGGCACCGCTGATCTGTGCAGCGCTGTGATAAGCCACGGCAGAGACATTGACCATCTGCACGGACGGATCGACGACGAGCGTATAGGATGTCGTATCGAGGTTGAAGCTCGGGGTCAGGGTGAAGCCATCGACCGCGAGATACTGCAGCTTGTTGTTCGGGTTGCCATCCTTCGTCGGCATCGGACACGGAGTCTCCGGCATGCCGTTATAAACCGGGATGTTGAAAACGAGGATCCCGGCACGCATCGTGTCGGTGTAGGCCTTCCCGAGGTTCTTGCCCTCCTCAGCGGCTCCGGCGGTGTTCGTCATGTACTGATGCTTGAACATATTGGAGCCCTGGACGTTGAAGCGCTTGAGATACAGCGTATTCTGTCCGGCCGAGAGGTAGTTCTGTGCATAGAAGAGCGCACCACCCACGATGGCCTTCTCCGGTGTATTCCATGGACGGTTATAGCTGCCGGACTGCGCAGCATACCAGAGGCCGCGCTCGACCGCGGTCATACCGTTCGCCGCATAGGCACCGACATTGAAATAATTATAGTAGCCGGTCGCTCCGGAGATCGAGCCGGATGTACCCTTACTGCCCTGCTCCTGGAGGATCATCGCTGCGAGCATGTACGGGCTCACCTTCGACTGCTCCGCTGCCTCCATGAGGATGTCGGCATACGAAACGGTCACGGTGCCGCCCATCATGTTCGTTGCGTTCGTCGTCCCCATCGCGGCGTTCCCCATGCCCGGACCGCTGGTGCCTGGCATCACGCTCGTCGACATCGAATCCGTGCCCTCGAGCACATTCGTGGCGGTAATGGCTGTTGTTCCGGCTGGCGCCTGTGTATCGCTGGAGGCATTGGCCGCGCTCGTGGCCCCCGGTCCTTCATAGCCGAGCAGGGACTCTCCGCTGCCCGTCTGTGTCGTTGTGCCACTGACGGCGTCCGTCACCGTCTGACCACCCACCGCGTTCGTGGACGCACTCAGTCCCTGTGCTGCGACCGCCGCCGCATAGAGCGGACTCGAAGCATCGATCGCGACCTGCCCACTGAGGAAGGTACCCTGCAGCATGGATCGGAGTCCATCGATCGTCTGAAGCTCTGCATTGTAATCATGCACCGCGAACTGGAAGACATAGCTGTCATCCAGGAAATTACGTGGATCCATAAAATAGGCGACGATTTCCCGCGATGCGCCGACCCAGGTCGCGCCATCGAAGCCAGGCCAGGTCGAGCTCGTCCAGTCAAACTTCCCGGCGTCGGTCGACTTCCAGGAGGATTTCGATCCGGTTTCGACCAGACTCGAGGTACCCTGCAGCTCGGAAGCGACGGCGGTATTCCAGTCGAGACCGGTCTGTACGGCATTGAAGATCCAGGTCGGATGCTGTGCATGCAGCGTCCGAAGTCCAGCCTTGTAGCTTTCCGGGAAGCCCTGCTGTGCGAGGTACGCCTCGAAATTTGCATCCGTGGTATAGGCCACGCTCTGCGTAGACACGAGATCCGAACGAACGTAACCGGTCACTCCGCCGGCTGAAATCTGATACCAGGCCTTGCCATCACTGCCCGTCGTCTGATTCAGAATCGAGACCGTTGTGTTGTTTCCGAGGGAGGTCAGCAGCTGGCTCGAGGTACTGGCGGACGCACGGACATTGACGTTCGTCCCGCGGATGACCGCCGACTGTGCCGCATAGGCAGAAGGAAGTGCATTCAGCGCAGTGCCGGCCGGTGTCAGCAGAAGGCAGAGCGAAAGCAGTGCCGTACCGACGCTGTGCTGAAGGGATTTCGTTTTATGTTTTTTCATGAATATATGCTCCATTACTATAGATTACGTAAAAAGAAGTGCTAGGCGGATGTTCTTCTGTCCGCACGTAGGCATCACTTCCAGGCTTTTCGATCCAGTCTCGTACTTCGAGGCGTTCGAAAAACGGACGAAAACGCCCAAAATCACCTCTACAGTATATCGATTTCTGCAGCATGCTTCAATCGCAAAACGAATTATTAATATAAGCGATCAGTTTTTGTAAAGAATTTGTCAGGAAATCCGGACCCCTACGCCAGAATGATAGACAAAAGAAGCCCCGGACCTTTCGGCCCAGGGCTTCGATATGGAAAGGATAAATCAGTTCAGATTAAACTGGATACGCCTTGTTCTCCTTGTCACCAGCGGTTGCGGCGAAGCCGGTCTGCTGTGCGTCACGGTAAGCAAAGAAATCCTTCGCTACAGCCGGGAACAGAGCATAATCAAGTACGTCCTCCGGTGTCGGGTTCTTCACGAGCTTCTTGGTCTCCTCGGTGAACTGAGCCATCTGCGGAGCGATATGATCTGCAGGACGGTCGGTCATCTGGGTCTCACCTGGCTTCAGAACCTTCTTCATCATCTCCGGATCCATCGGCTTTACGGTACGGCCGAACTCACCGGCAACGAGCTTATGAGACTCCTTCGGAACCATCTTATAGCGCTCGCCGGTCAGGACGTTCATCACCGCCTGTGTACCCACGATCTGAGAAGACGGGGTTACGAGAGGTGGCTCACCGAAGTCCTTACGAACTCTCGGAACTTCCTCGAGAACGGCGTTCAGCTTATCGATCTGGCCAGCCTTGTCAAGCTGAGAGATGAGGTTACTGAGCATACCGCCCGGAACCTGATAACGAAGGGTGTTGACATTAACGCCAAGCACCTTCGTGGACATAAGCCCAGACTTCAGGCACTCCTCACGATACGGCTCGAAGTACTTGGAAACCTCGATGAGCTTGTTTACATCGATACCAGTATCGTACTCTGTACCCTCAAACGCCTTTACCATAACGTCGGTAGAAGGCTGAGAAGTACCAAGAGCGAACGGAGTGGAAGCGGTATCGATGATATCTGCACCCGCCTCTACGCACTTGAGGTAGGTCATGGAAGCCATACCGGAGGTGTAATGGGTGTGGATCTCGATCGGAAGGGAGGTTCCCTTCTTGAGTGCCTTCACGAGGTCATAGCCTGCCTGCGGAAGCAGAAGGCCTGCCATATCCTTGATGCAGAGGGAATCTGCGCCGAGAGACTCAACATCACGTGCGAGGTTCTCCCAGTACTCGAGGGTATACGCATCACCCAGTGTATAGCAGAGTGCGATCTGCGCGTGACCGCCCTCCTTCTTGGTTGCCTTTACAGCCGTCTCGAGGTTACGAATATCGTTTAAGCAGTCGAAGATACGGATGATATCGATACCGTTTGCGATGGAACGCTCTACGAAGTTCTCTACGACATCATCTGCATAGTGATTGTAGCCGAGGATGTTCTGACCTCTGAAGAGCATCTGAAGCTTCGTGTTCTTGAAGTGCTTACGAAGCATACGAAGTCTCTCCCATGGATCCTCCTTCAGGAAACGAAGGCAGGAATCGAAGGTCGCACCGCCCCAGCACTCTACGGCGTTGTAACCGATCTGATCCATGGTGTCCAGAATCGGCTCCATCTCGGAGCTCGGCATACGGGTTGCAATTAATGACTGATGTGCATCACGCAACACAGTCTCAGTGATTTTTACTTTAGCCATTTTATCTCCTCTTTCATTACTTCACGCCGTAAACAGCCATGAAGGTACCGGCTGCTACAGCAGTACCGATAACACCTGCTACGTTCGGGCCCATGGCCTGCATAAGCAGGAAGTTTGTAGGATCCGCCTCAGAAGCCACCTTCTGGGATACACGCGCTGCCATCGGGACGGCAGATACACCGGCAGAACCGATGAGCGGGTTGATCTTATGACCGGAAACGACATACATGATCTTACCGAGCACAACACCGGCAGCGGTACCGAATGCGAAGGCAATCAGTCCGAGTGCAACGATCTTCAGGGTATCCAGGTTCAGGAAGGCCTCCGCAGAAGTTGCACCGCCGACAGACGTACCGAGCATGATAACGACGATATACATCATCGCGTTCGATGCGGTCTCTGTAAGCTGCTTTACGACACCGGACTCCTTGAACAGGTTACCGAGCATCAGCATACCTACGAGCGGAGCCGTGGTCGGAAGAAGGATACATACGATGGTCGTAACGATGATCGGGAAGAGAATACGCTCGAGCTTCGATACCGGACGAAGCTGTGGCATTCTGGTCTTTCTCTCCTCCTCGGTGGTCAGCGCCTTCATGATCGGCGGCTGAATGATCGGAACGAGGGACATATAGGAATATGCCGCTACGGCGATCGGTCCGAGCAGAGAGGTCTGTCCGAGCTTGTTGCACAGGAAGATGGAGGTAGGTCCATCGGCTCCACCGATGATGGAGATGGCTGCCGCAGCGGCTCCGTTGAAGCCCATGAAAATCGCCATGAAATAAGCGGCATAAATACCAAACTGAGCAGCAGCACCGAGCAGGAAGGTGATCGGGTTTGCAATCAGCGGGGAGAAGTCGGTCTGTGCGCCTACACCCATGAAGATCAGGGACGGAAGAATCGTCCACTCATCCAGATGGAAGAAGTACCAAAGCAGTCCGCCTGTTCCATTGATCGAATCCTCCGGGCTCAGCATGATGTCCGGATAGATATTGACGAGCAGCATACCGAAGGCGATCGGAACCAGAAGAAGTGGCTCGAAGCCCTTAGCGATGGCAAGATACAGGAAGACGAATGCGACGATGATCATCAGCACATTTCCCCATGTCATGCTTACGAATGCTGTCTGCTGGAGCAGGTTTGTTAAGGTTTCTAATATATTCATATGTTTTTATAACCTCCAGTACAGCAAAATCAAATCAACACTTGACACGATCTGATCAAAGATCAGTTCAGAGTTGCAAGGGTTGCACCTGACTCTACTGAATCACCAACAGAAACGTTGATGGAAGCTACGGTGCCATCCTGAGGTGCTACGATATCGTTCTCCATCTTCATCGCCTCAAGAACGAGGATCACATCACCGCTCTTTACAACATCGCCGACGTTCTTCTTAACTGCGAGGATCTTACCTGGCATCGGGGACTCTACCTTTACGGATCCCTGTGCGCCTGCAGGTGCTGCGGCTGGAGCCGGAGCGGCTGCTGGTGCTGCTGGAGCAGCTGCCTTCGGTGCAGATGCTACGCTGCCACCCTCTTCTACGGTTACGTCATAAGCGACGCCATTTACGGTAATAGTATATTTCTTCATCTTAATACCTCTCGAATTCTAAAGGGCTATCGCCCATCTCAGTTTAATGTTGCAAGTGTTGCGCCGGACTCTACGGAATCACCGACGGAAACATTGATCGATGCTACGGTACCATCCTGTGGAGCCACGATCTCGTTCTCCATCTTCATCGCCTCAAGGATGAGGATGACGTCACCGCTCTTCACCGTGTCGCCGACACTCTTCTTTACTGCGAGGATCTTACCTGGCATCGGGGACTCCACCTTTACGGATCCCTGTGCGCCTGCAGGTGCTGCGGCCGGAGCCGGAGCGGCAGCTGCGACTGGTGCAGCCACTGGAGCCACGGAAGTGACAACCGGTGCGGAAGCTGCGGCTTCGGAAGCGGCTGGTGCGAAGCTGCGTGAACGAAGCGGACGTACGAAGAGACCATTCTGAAGTGTCGGTCCTGGTACGAAGCCGTTCTCATTCTGCGCGCCGGCGGTATCTGCCTCATAAGCGGCGATCGCTGCGGCGATAACCGCCTGCATCACATCGTCCTGCTTTGCAGCCGGAGCTGGAGCTGCGGCCTTCGGTGCCGGTGCGGCAGCCTTTGGTGCCTCTGCCGGTGCCTTCTTGCCCTTCATCTTCTTCTCAAATACACTGATGTACTTGAACATGGAGATCACCCAGGCGATGAAAATGAGAACTACGAAGACGGTACCCATACCTACCGCAAGGTTCGCGCCTGCATCCTCCATCTGCTCAGCGAGTGAGTAGTACGGCTCGAAGGTCATCTCCGTCGTCTTACCGGTCAGCTCGTTGAGACCGAGGGTAAGCTTCAGGGTTCTCTTCTCAAAAGTTGAATTAATTACGATGGAATAGCCATCTTCTGTCTTGGATGCAACTGCATCGTCTACACTGACGAAAGCACCGAGACGATCCTTGTCATTTAGATAATTGGTAAGGCCGTTATAGGTGATTTCATCCTTTGTCTTGTATGCGGACTTGATCTGAGACTCGATCTCAGCATCGCTCAGAGCATAGATGCTCTGCTCCGCATACTGCTTTGCCTGCTCCTCAAGTGCGGACTTTACGGATGGCTCGATCGGCTCAACCGTGTCCTTCGATGAGTTTCCGCAAGCTGCCAGTGTAAGAACGGAAAGTGCAAGAGCAAAACAGAGAGCAGCTTTTCTAAACCACTGTTTCATTCTGTCTCCTCTCATTAAACGGTGCCACTCTTCTTGTCAGGTCTGTATACACTCTTATAGCCGAGCATCTGAAGAGCAGCTGCGATTCTCTGTCTGGTCTCCTCCGGAGCGATGATCTCATCGACATAACCACGCTTTGCAGCAGCGAGTGCCGTATTCTCAGAGGCGAACTTCTTCTCTGCCTCTGCATCGCCGTCAGCGACTACCTTTGCAGCCTGTGCAGCGTCCATAACACCGATCTTTGAGCTGTTAAATGCATAAACCACGTCCGCGCCGAGTGCCTTTGCACCGAAGCTGAGGCCCGCTGTACCGAGTGCGTTCTTTACAACGGTGATCATCGGAACATCTGCATTTGCATATGCATATGCAAGCTTGGCAGCAGAGGTCGGCATATGGCTCTCTGTGCACTCTGTATTCTTATAGGAAGTCACGTCAACGACCGTGATGACCGGAAGGTCATAAGCATTGGCGAAAGTAACCAGCTTGGCTGCCTTCTCTGCGCCCTTCCATGTAAGTGCCTTCTCCTTGTTTGCAACGATCGCAACGGTCTCGCCACCGATCTGTGCAAAGCCGGTTACGACATCATGGGAATAGCCCTTCTTGGTCTCGATAAATACACCGTTATCTGCGAGCTGCTGTACAGCCTCGTCTGCAGACAGGGTATCGAAGCCGGTTACGGCACGGTTCAGATCATCGGTGCACTCGTCGAGTACGCCGCCGTCCTCACAGTTGCCCGGAAGTACGGAAACGACCTTACGGATCTGAGCGAATACCTCATCCTCTGTGCCATCGAAGTCTACGAGACCATACTCCTCGCGCTTTGCAGCCTGTGCGATCGCGTCGTCCTTGTTACCAAGAACGGCATCCGGAGCATTGACATATGCCTTTGCGCCCTCTGCCATCAGTACGTAATCGGAAAGACCAGCGAGAATCGTAAGTCCGCCACCACAGTTTCCGAAGATGGCTGTGATCTGTGGGATCTGACCACTGGCGAGCGTCTGCTTCTTGTAGATACGGCCGAGACCGAAAAGTGCGTCGTTTGCCTCCTCGAGACGTACGCCGGTGCAATCGAGAAGAGCGATGACCGGAGCCTGATTCTTCATGGCCATAGAATAGATGCTGGCGATCTTTCTCGCATGCATCTCACCGATCGAACCACCCAGAACTGCAGCGTCCTGTGCATATACATACACGAGGTTGCCGTCGATGGTTCCATAACCGGTAACAACACCGTCAGATGGTGCCTTCTTCTCAGCCATGTTAAAGTCTGTTGATCTTGCTTCTACAAGACGGCCAACTTCAACGAAGCTGAATTCATCGAGCAGTGACTGAATTCTCGTCAGAGCGGATGATGTTGACTGATTATCCATTTTTTATCCTCCATTTCGTATCTAAACAAGGGGAAAAATCCCCGGTTTATGACGTTTATATTGTATATGAAGCACATTTATAATTCAACCCGAAATGGGTGCTTTTTTCAAACTTCGTGAAAGTAATATCAGGTATAATGCTGACATTATAAGCCCGAGAATATAGGGTTTATAAGGATTTCCTTATACAATTATGGCTTTTCGCAAAACACAGGCACATATTTTTGACGTTTTGAAATGGAATTTATTTTCATTTTCAGCGGCTTTTACCGTTCTATTTTTTATCCTGAATCCCAGGCAGAAAGGAAGCAGCAAGATGCCGCTTCCTTTCTGCCCGCTGTGTCTTTTTATACGAAGCGCAGTCCCTTCGGGAAATGATTCTTCACCTGTCCGTTCACCAGCTTCCCGAGTCCGAGGGCAACGCCGTCTGCACAGACGATGCACCAGCCCTTTCCGTCGACGCCCTCCGGTGCCGTGATCTGCAGTCCGCGAAGATACTGGTCGATGCGCGGATCGGTCGCCGGATAGCTGCAACGCTCGAGATCAAACTGCCGAAGCCCGGCGACATCCGCCGGATTCAGCACATGGCTCAGCGCATGCGCCGGCTCTGTTCGGTTTTTCAGACTCATTTCCGACTGGATGCCGGCACGGAGACAGCGCAGGCCACGAAGCTCCGGCAGCATCGATGGTACGAGGTACCCCTGATCCTTCACCTGCTGCCTTCGGTAGTCCTTCTCCTCGAATGCTCGATCCGGTCCCGAAATGCACGTACCATACGTCTTCTCCAGTGCGGCCAGCGGATCGCTGCCGGACTTACGGAAGATCGCCATATAGTGTCCCTCCCCAGGCTCACGGTGCGGCCACACACGCTTCTCGTAGAGAAGGCTCAACTCCGGGAAGGAGCTGAGGAGGTAATCCCGTATATCCTCATCCTCTTCCTTTTCGAAGGTACAGGTACTGTAGGCGAGGATACCGCCCGGTGCCAGCATGCGATATGCATTAGCCGTGATCTCCCGCTGACGCTCAGCACACATGTGGACATTCTCCGGTGACCACTCTGTGATCGCCGTATCATCCTTTCGGAACATACCTTCTCCGGAGCACGGCGCATCCACGAGCACCCTCGTGAAAAACTCAGGAAAATGATCTGCAATTTTCCCTGTATCCTCGTTCAGTACGACCGCATTGCGTATACCCATACGTTCGATGTTTGAGCTCAGTGTCCGGGCGCGCAGGGCGACGTATTCGTTGGAAATCAGGAAGCCACCGGCATCACCCGACAGCAGATCCGCAGCCTGGGTTGATTTTCCGCCAGGGCTCGCACAGAGGTCAATCACCCGGTCGAAGGGACGGATCTGCATGTGCTGTACGACCTGCATCGCCTCCGGTCCCTGGATATAGTAGAGTCCGGCCTCATGATAGGGATGCTTTCCCGGACGGATACCGATGGACTCGAGATAATGGTCGTCGAGATAGAAGGACGCATACATCGTCTGTCCACGGAAGGAGATACGGCTGCTCTCCGGCATGGGCTCGAGATGCCAGTCCGCGACGAGCTTCGCGTAGCGGATCGCCTCCGGATTCCCGCTCTCCTCGAGCTCCATCAGCTTATGAAGATTTAGCCTCAGCCCGCGGACGGCCGGCTTTTCGAAGCTCTCGAGAAATGCGTCATATTCCCCTTCGGAAAGAAGGGCTTTCATGCGGGTACAGAACTCCGCCGGTAATTGCTTCATATTCACCTCTCACTCATGATTCGTTCCTGTGATCACAGCCTGTTGCAACGCTCGTATTTTATCAGATAACGGCATCCTGTGTATATAAAAAAGAACGATTCACCCTTCGATGAATCGTTCTCTATGATCGAAATGCTGAATTACAGGTTTACTCTGTACTCCGGCTTACCCTCACCATCGACGGTGAAGTATGCAGCCTGATCGTTTACATTGATGTAGATATGTACATCCTTGACATCCTTCTTGATCTTCTCAGCCGCCTTCTGTGCGTCTGCAACGATCTTTGCAGGATCGAAATCTCTGCCATCGATCTGTAATGTAACAGCTGTCTTCACTTCTGCCTTCGCCGGAGCGGTCTTCTCTGCCGGCTTCTTCTCTTCTGTCTTCTTTGCTGGAGCTGTCTTCTTCACTGGAGCGGTCTTCTTCGGAGCGGCTTCCTTCTTCGGAGCCTCTTCCTTAACTGCTTCCTTTGCAGGAGCGGCCTTCTTCTCAGCAGCCTTCGCAGTCTCTGCTACAGCCTTCTTGATCTCAGTGAAAGACTCCTTCAGAGCTGCGTCCTTCTTTGCTTCTGTAGCCTTTGTCTTCTTCTCCATTTGATTATCTCCTTCTAAAATAACTATAAAAAAATATTTAATTTTTAAGAATTATATTTCGTACCATCTGATTTGTCAATGTATTCGCCGGGAAGCGTGTATGAATCCCGCGATCTGCCTGTAAAACTTCTCTCACGTTTTCCATGAATAAATCACTGCACACGGATACCCGGAGATGCGTTTACAGGAAGGAGATCAGGTCCCGATAGAGTGCCTGGATCGAGGCCGTCATCTTCTTAAAGGCGCCATAGCGGTAAAAGCACATCACGAGCATACCGACCGGAACCGCGAAAATCAGCCCGACGAAGCCATAGAAGCGGTAACCGAGGTACATGAACAAAATCGTCAGGAACGGGGAGAGCCCCATCGTATCACCCATGATCTTCGGCTGCATGAACTGGCGCACGATCTGGGTCGCGACATAGATCACGACGAGCCAGAGCGCCTGCACCAGATTCCCGCTGAAGAGGTCGAGCACGATCCATGGCCACAAGATGAAGCCGACCCCAAGCATCGGCAGGAAGTCCAGAAAAGCGGTCAATGCAGCAAGCGGAAGTGCATAGCGCACACGCAGCAGGAGGAAGCCGATCGCCAGCACGAGGAAGACGACAAACATGATCTTAAACTGTGCCAGCAGCCAGCCCTGGATGATCCTCCGTATATCTGCCTTCAGCAGCTCATAGTAACGGAACAGCTCCTTCGGAATCCACGCCTTCACCCGCTCGACATAGTGTTCGCCATCCTTACAGAAGCAGTACGCAGAAAAAATCGTTACGACCGAATATACAAGGACATTCGGAATCGAGCGAACCGCACCGATGGAGACATTGGCGATCGGCGCAGAGATATTCGTTACGAAGCCGAGCAGCGATTCCTCGATGCTGCTGTTCAGCTTATTGAGATCCAGTATAACCGCAGCGCCATCCGCTCCCGTCCCCGGCAGATTCAGCGACAGGTGCTGCAGCAGACTCTGGTGCGAAAGCAGAAACTCCCTGAGAAGCTGTGCGAGGTCCCGCACCATATCCGGCAGATCCTTTGCGAAGCCGACGCAGAAACGGACAGCTACGCTGAGGACGAGATACAGGATCGCGCCGATCAGTACGAGCATGAAGATGATGATGACAACCGACGCATGCTGCCGTTCCATCAGCTTCGTTTTCGTATTCAGAAAACGAATCAGCGGATTGGCGATCCATGCGATGACGGCCCCGATGATAAACGGGATAAAAAAGATGATCAGCTTCGGAACGAAGATGACGACCGCCGCCATCATCAGGATCGGTACCAGGATATTTAAGATCAGCTGCGTATAACGCTTCATTCTCTTCTCCTTTTTCGCACAGTACATGCATACGCGAGGTACAGCAGGAAACTGATGCCCAGATAAAACCAGGTGGCCGGGTTACTGAACCAGGTGGTAAAAAACGAAACCAGATAATAGAAAGCGAGCTGTGCATACAGAAGCACGGAGAACGGGTTCTGATCCTTTCGACAGGTACGTGTGACCCGCCCTGAAACGAGGCCGAGCACGAGTGCGAACACAGCGATCCCGCTGAGACCGAAGTCATACCATGCGTCATAGAGCATCGTGACGGTCGTGAGCTCTTCCTTCGTCACGAAGAGCGGAAAGCCCTGCGCCAGTGACGGGACGAAGAACTTGATCCCGCACAGCGTCACAAACGGATAGAGCATGCGGAGTCCATGCGCGTGGACCGTCAGCTCACGGGTCATGACATTAAAATTATCATAGTTGTTTGCGATGTACATGTACGGCTGGGTGATAAAGATCGGGGTCGACGGATCCTTCATCTCGAAGATGCCGTTCAGGTACTCGACGGAATGCGCACGCTCGATCGTGATGAAGACATAGGCAGCGATCATCAGCGCGAGGAGCAGCAGAAGCTGCCACAGCTTATAACGGCGGCCTGAAAGCAAGGCCACGAAAACAGCCAGAATCACCGAAATCATAAACTGAAAACGGGACACCATCAGGATCGTCAGGATGATCGGAAGCAGCAGTCCGAGGAGTGTCAGCACATCCGGGCGAAGTCCGTGTTTCCGCCGCGCACCGAGATACAGCATCGAGACCGCCGGAGTAAGCACAGCCAGCGTCGTAAAGTAGTGCACACCCTTTACATGGAAGTAGCTGTAGGCATGTGGCGTATCGACCGTAAAGAGCGGTACGAAGCCGAGCCGTCGCGCCTCAAAAAGAAACGCCGCCCAGGAAATACCGAGCAGACCGAGGATCGCATACCGAAAGAAACGAAGATCCGGTCCTGCGCTCTCTCCTGTCGCCAAGCGACCGGGCACCCCACCGACATCCCGGACATCTATAGAAGCTGTGGACGCCAGCGGATCCGGTACCACGCTGCAGGATGCACTACGATCCGCATCGTCTCCAGATCGGGCGGATCGGATGGCTCCTGCATGATCGGCGAGCTGTGCCGAAAGATCAAAAATCAGATAAAAAAGATAGAACGAAAGCCAGGTTTCCAGCGTCCAGTCGGTGCTCAGCCGGCTCAGCTGAAAACGGGCGATGCCTTCCCCGCCGAGGAGACCGAGGGCGAGCAGGCCCCGAAGATTCAGCAGATACGCCGTTCTCCGGTACTCTGAAAGATATAAAAAAGCAGCAGCGAAGATCAGGCACAGACCGGAAGGGGCGGAAAGACCCGCCTCTCCCAGCACGAAGCTCATGACATACGCTGCTGTATAGATACCAAGTTTAAACCATTCTGTTTTCATGAAATTTATGCATTCTCCGATCAGTGTCCGGACTGGCTGAGCAGTGTTTCTTCATGTGTACTGCCCGACTCATGCGAAGCGCCCGTCACCTCCGGCTCGGTATCTCTGTCCTGGGCACTGCTCTCCGGCAGCTTCGCTTCTGCCGCCGTAGTCTCACTGGTATGCGCACTCTGTGATCCGGAGATGAGTGCCGTCGTCGCAGCGGTCTCGTCGCTGTCGGTCGACGTCTCCTCTGTCTCCGGTATCTTTTCGATGCGGACCGTCACATTGACCTCGGCGTCCTGATCCTCCGCCAGCATAACACCGGCCGGGAGATAGTCTGCCAGATTAAAGGTGATGGTCTTCGTTCCGCTGGCACCGCTGATATCGATCTTCGGAAGCTCGAACACCGTCATGCCATCAATGATGTAGGTCGACGCCGCCAGATTCACGGTCGCTGGTGAAACCGCGGTCGACTCATACTGATACCCCGCGGCCGGTGTGCCTCTGACACTGGATAGAAGGTTGATGGACTTCTCCTTATACAGGGTCACGGCATAGTGGATCGAGCTCGTCGACGCACTGACGTTCTTCAGGTCAAAGAGCTGATTTCCATTTGCATCATAGTATACGAGCTCAGCAACCCCATCCTCATTCTGTGCGATGCCTTCTACATTCACATCGATTCCGACACTGGACACGCGGCCGATTTCAGATTGCGGACCACTCAGATAGACATATTCCGGACTGACGATCACATTCGCGACCTTGTAGCCGCTCTTCGGTGTACCATGCACGGTATTTTTGATTTCAAATTTCTTTTCCTGGATATCCTCGATGATGACCCGGGTGACCGTCGGACGGACCGTCACATCTCCGATCAGCTCGTCCTTGTCATTCAGTACATCCACATAGATCGGGACGGCTCCGGTGATGCTGTAATCCTTCAGATCCACGTAGGCATGAAAATCCGACGCACTGATGAGGGAGCGGCTGTTCGTGCGGACACTGTAGCTGATGGTCACACTCGTGCGATCGATTTCCCAGGATTTATTCTGCGCCGCAAAGGTCGACTGATTCTCGACCTCGAGCGGCACCGTTTTCGTATCCGTGACCTCCGGATGCGAGACATTGACCACCAGCAGCCAGAGGAGCAGCGCGATCAGGAGACTCAGCACCTTGAGCGGCAGATTTTCCGTAAAGAAATGTTTCATCATGCTTTGCCTTCCTTTCGTGTATTACGGAAGATACGGAAGCGTGTATTCTTATCCATCTCCTTCTGCTCTCTCGTCGGAAGCATCGAGCGCAGAGCTTCAGCATCCTGTGCACGGCAGAGCTTCCCGTTTGCAGCGACTGACACACGACCGGTCTCCTCCGAGACCACGATCGTAACGGCATCACTCGTCTCAGACATGCCGAGCGCAGCACGATGACGTGTACCGAAGTCCTTCGAGATATCGGTATCGGACAGCGGCAGATAGCAGGTCGCGGCCGTAACCTTATCACCGACGATCGTGACAGCACCGTCATGCAGCGGTGTGTTCTTCTCGAAGATGTTGATCAGCAGTGCCGACGACACGATACCGTTGATACGGATACCGGTCTCTTCGATTTCCTTCAGTGGCTGATTCTGCTGGATCACGATGAGTGCTCCGGTCTTCTTCTTCGCCATCTCGAAGGTCGCACGGATGATTTCGTTGATCGTCGTCACACTGGCGTCATCGATCCCGTCATCCGGAATCAGATTGGCGATGAAGTTCCGGCTGCCGAGCTGTTCCAGCGCTTTTCGGAGCTCCGGCTGGAAGATGACGACGGTCGCGATGATGGCCGCCGTCGAGATCCGTTCGATCAGCCACATGATGGTCGTGAGATGAAGGATCGCCGCTGCAGTGATGAAGGCGGCGATGACCAGCAGACCCTTGAGCAGCTCCCAGGCTCTCGTATTTTTGATCCAGAGAAGGATCTCATATACGAGCACCGCGAGGATGATGATCTCGAGGATGTTGGTATAGCCGATCGGTGGCAGGAGGCTCACCCAGCTTTTCATTTTTTCAATCATTCCTGTCATTCGATTTATGCCTCATTTCCTGATTTCAGCTTCGGAATCGCCTTTACAAAATAGAAATAGTCATCATCTTCGAAACGTAAGCGCTCCGTCCCCTTATAGTCTGCACCATGGAAGGCCAGTGCATACAGAAGGGCGAGGATGCCGGAAAGTATCACGCCGATCAGTGCCGTGCTGAAAGAGAAGGTGGCTCCGAGCCGCGCGGATCCGATGGCAGAAACCACCAGGATCGAGAGGAGTCCGACGATGACCGCGACTCCCCAGTTATACGAAAACACCATCTGATGAAGGATAAACACCAGCACGATGCAGATGGCGAAGGCCATGATGGACACGATCATCGTACGGTTCTGAAAGTAGCCCTGAAAGATGCTGGCATACTGGCTCGCCATCTCCATCGGATCCTTCGTCGATACACTGAGCTTAGATGCGTTCTCCGAGATATACTCGATAAAATAATACATCATCACACCGATGGATACCGGTACGATGGACATCAGTCCGAGGCTGAGCCCTGCGATGACCGGGAGTACATAGGGTACATGCAGATAAAACAGCAGGGGAACCAGGACGATCAGAATCGCATTTCCTGCACGGAAGGCCGACTGTGCGAGCGCCATCAGCAAGAGGATGAAGGCCGCCAGAAGGGCGAGCTCCATCGACGTGCCATAGGCATTGCCCAGCACAAAAACCGCCGACATGACCGTCACGGCCGTCCACGGAAGGAACGAGCACAGCGCAGCAGCGGCGATCGCGATCAGCAGACTGCCGAACATGCTGTCGGAGCCTATGCGAATCCGGATCATGAAAAAGCACAGGAACGCGGTCAGCGCCTTCAGTACAGGTGTGAGCCAGTATTCATTTTTGATGTAAAACTTCTGTAATTCATCCTTCATATCGACCAGCTGTGTCATCTTTATCTTCCTTCGTGATGTTTTCTGAAATCCATGAGCTGTATGCCATCCATAGAGGCTCTGCCCGTGTCACTATGCGGCTTCGGATCGACCGGATCGTCCAGCCAGTCACCATCGTCGCCTGTGGTTACTGTATCGTTTCCGTCGTCCAGCCAGCCGTCTTCCGGTTCAACCGGATCATCCAGCCAGCCGTTCTCTGGCTCGATCGGATCATCGAGCCACGCCTCTTCCTGCCGGTCCGTGTCCTGCACCGCACTCTTTCGCTTCACAGGCTGTGCTTCTACCTGTTTCGGAGCCGCGCTCGCGCTGCCCCTTCTGTCCGGCGCTGTCTTCGAACACTTCGTCTGCCGCAGAGGCGCATCCTCCATGACGCGGATCTTCCCGCCCTTCTCCTTATAAAACTCGGAGCCGGCGCTCTCGATGTCAAGTTTCGTATCCGGTGCCTCCTCGATCTGCAGAAGCTTGTCGAGCTTCGCCATATAATAGAGACTCTTCCGGTGAAGATCATCGTAGGCCCGTGCATAGCGCACATAGGAAAAGGCCATCATCCCGACGAAGCCGAGCACATAAATGAAAAGAAGGACCCGGACCGCTGCCACGATAAACGGGATGTTCAGATGCATCAGAAGCTCTTCGATATTGATCAGCATCAGCAGCATAGACACCAGAATAAAGCACAGTGTATAGTGCACGAGTGCCATGAACATCCTCCGGGAGAGATAGTCTCCCTTGAAATATCTGCTTACATCCCGTATCGCCTTCCCCTCTTTCCTGTCATAAATCGAAAGCTGGGTCATCAGGCGGATCTTCTCAACATTCAGCATGGATCAGTACCCTCTTGCCTGTCTCGCGCGCTCGGCATAATTTGAATCCGGGTGTGCGCCGATGATTTTATCAAACAGTGTATTTGCTTCCTCCGTTCGTCCCATACTCTGGTAGAGACGTCCGAGGAGATACATATTTTCCGGTTCCTCGCGGATCGCCAGGCTCAGATTATACAGCTCGGCTGCCTGATCCTGGTTTCCGCTGTTCCAGGCGTTGGTCGCCTGGTCGGCGAGCTCCTGATAGATCGAGCCCTCCATCTCCACCTTGATGCTCTGAAGCTGCTGCAGCATCGTCGCATCACTGATCTGCGTCTGATCGAGGTCCGTATAGAGCTTCGCCGCCTGAAGGACATCGCCATTTGCAAGCGCTGTCCGGATCTCGTTCAGTGCCTGGTACTGCCCCATGAAGGAGGCATTGGCATTCTCAAACTGTGAAACCTGCTGAGCTGCCTCGGCGTACTGCGACTCCAGCGTATCATATGAGTCCTTCAGCTCTGCATATTCACGGTTCGAGGCATCGAGTTTCTCGGTATAGGAAATCAGCTCACGGTTGTTCTCCGCATTGAGCGCCTTCGTCTTCGCCGGCATGATCAGCAGATAAAATGCGAAGAGTGCCAGGATGACGCCGACGAAGATGTAGCCGACGACCATCCACGGGGACACCTGCTTCACCTCCTGGGGAATCAGCACATCATCATCCGTCATCTTGCGGTGGGAAAATGCATTCTTCAGGCGGCTCTGCTCGACCTCCTTCCGGCCGGTGTTATGCTTGACCTCATCCATCAGCACGAGGGCCTTCGGGTTGTTGCGATCGATTTTCAGCACGAGGTAGAGGCTGCGTCCCGCCTTCACCCAGTCCTCTCTCTTCATATACAAAAGAGCGAGCAGGATGTGTGCCTTGATATAGTTCGGACTGTCCTCGATGACCTGATTAAGCTGCATGATGGCGAGGTCCTCGTTGTTGTTCTGCGCGTAGTCCAGCGCCTGATTGTAGCGCTTGACATTGTCCGAACAGATTCGGAGGATCGCCGGCTTGCGCTGGACCTCATCGAGATAATGATCCGCGATGTTATCCTGTGGGAGCAGGTTCATACTGATGACCCACTGCACGAGCGCATCCGCGGTCTCACCACACTCGAAAAAGATCAGCCCCAGCAGATTTCGCGCATCCTTCTGATACTTATCGAAGGTCAGCGACTTCTTCAGCAGCTCGGCGGCGCCACTCAGATCGCGCAGACGTGCACGCTCGAGTCCCAGATTATAGTAGCAGTTTGCGATCTGCTCCAGCATTACGTCATACTTCATTTAACGCTCTCATCCTTTTTATGCTTGATGGCCTCCTCGATGAGACTGGTCATGATGTCGTTCATATCGGTGAGATCCACCTTCGCGATCGCATCCTCGATCTGATCGACATCGAGACTCGGCTTAAAACGTTTGATTTCTTCTTCGTAACTGATCATACTATTCTTTCTACAGCTGTTCGGGGACCTGTGGTACCGCGTCAACGCCCGTGATTCCCGGATGGCAGACATCGGTTAGACCGTCTCCCGGCTTACATTTCCTTGTTTCAGTGAGCTGAAATCTGCGCATAGCTTGACACTGTGGGACGCAGTCGATAGAATCGGCATTGTGCCTTTTATGGCGTCGGACAATGCAGGCGACCAGAACTGCCAGCACGCCGCGGGAGACCTCGTTATCTTCCAGATGACGTGTGCGCGCACTTTCAAATCATCTGTTTAGTCTATCACATTCCATAGGGGCATTCAAGAAAACTGAATTACGATATTATTAGGAAATTGAGGTCAAAAATGGAAGCACTTGTAAGCTTTGTCACTACTCACCTGACGGGACTCCTCTCGAAGGACGCCATCGTCTTCATCATTTCCTTGATGCCGATCCTGGAGCTCCGTGGCGGACTCCTCGCATCCTCGCTGCTGGGCGTGCCATATCTGCGTGCACTGATCCTCTGCATCGTTGGAAATCTCCTGCCGATCCCGCTGATCCTTCTCTTCATCGAGAAGATCGTACTGGCCTGTGAGCATTTCGGACCGACACAGGGGATCGCGCGAAAGCTCCGTGAGAAGGTCGAGAAGAACCAGGCATCGATTCAGAAGTATGATTTCTGGGGCCTCGTGCTCTTCGTCGGCATCCCGCTCCCGGGCACCGGCGCATGGACCGGCTCCCTCGTCGCAGGCCTCCTGCACATGCCGCGGAAGAAGTCCTTCCTCGCCATCATCGTCGGCGTACTGCTCGCCTCCGCCATCATGTCGATCGTCTCCTACGGCGTGCTCGGCGCGTTCCTCCACTGAATTCAAATGTGGTGGCCCGGCAGTGGACTCCGTGACCGATCCCACCGCAAAGTCCAATCAAAAAAAGTGAAAATTAGTTGTTGACGAACCCATCTCACCATGCTATTATATACGAGTTCGCGGAAGTGGCGGAACGGCAGACGCGCACGGTTCAGGTCCGTGTGAGGTTACACTCTTGAGGGTTCAAATCCCTTCTTCCGCATCAAAGAATCGATTCATAAGAATCGGTTCTTTTTTATGTGTTTTTCCGAGTTAGATATTTGATTTTTCATCGGGAAACGGAAATCGGCCAGTGCCCATGAGGACCGGCAACAGAAGCCATACGTAGAGGACGTGTAAAATCAAGCCAGGTCCCCTTAGCGGCACTTGGTGCTATCTCTCCTTGGAACCCTCTGCAACGCTGAGTTTTCCTCAAGAAAACTCAGTGATTGCAGAGGGCCTAGTGCCGCTTAGGGTCCCTGGCTTAGAGTTTACCGGCCTCGGAGTACTGTGCTTCTGTTGCCGGCCCTCCTGGGTGCTGGCCGGATTGTCATCGAAATGCGTGTTCGGCCACAGAGTCCATCGCCGGCCTCTTCACGTCCGCACGGCAAACGAGCATTAAAAAACCGACAGGACGAATCCTGTCGGTCGAACATTACTTTGCGAGGTTAGCCTTTGCAGTCTCAGCGAGCTTTGCAAATCCCTCCGGATCAGCGATTGCGATCTCGGAAAGCATCTTACGGTTCATATCGATGCCGGCATTCTTGAGGCCGAACATGAACTTGCTGTAAGAAAGACCATTCAGTCTTGCAGCTGCGTTGATACGAGCGATCCAGAGCTGTCTGAACTGTCTCTTTCTCTCCTTACGGCCTCTGTAGGACTCCGTAAGTGCTCTCATTACGCTCTGCTTCGCTACTCTGTAGTGCTTGGAGCGAGATCCTCTGTAGCCTTTAGCAAGCTTGAGTACTCTATTATGCTTCTTCTTAGCGTTTAATCCGCCCTTAATTCTCATTTTAATTTCCTCCTCTAAAGTCTACAAATCAAAGGTATGGAAGAATCTTCTTCATCGTCTTAACGTTGGTCTGATCAAGGACAGTATCCTTGCGCAGGCCTCTCTTACGCTTCGTTGTCTTCTTGGTGAGAATGTGAGACTTGTAAGCCTTATTTCTTACAAGCTTTCCTGTGCCAGTAACTTTAAAGCGCTTAGCAGCAGCTCTCTTTGTCTTCAGCTTTAACTTTGCCATAACAGCCTCCTGTGATTTTACTTTTTCGGGCTTATTACAATCGCCATGTTTCTGCCTTCTACCTTCGCCGGCTTATCGAGGACAGCGATGTCCTTCAGCTGCTCGGCGAACTCGTCAAGGATGTACTTGGACTGATTCATACGAGACATCTCACGGCCTCTGAATCGAAGAGCGACCTTGACCTTATTGCCCTTCTCGAGGAACTTACGTGCAGCGGATAACTTTGTGTTGAGATCGTTCTGATCGATGTTCGGTGTCATACGGATCTCCTTCAGCTCAGTTACGCGCTGATTACGCTTGGCTTCCTTTTCCTTACGCATCATCTCGTAACGATACTTACCGAAGTCGGCGATCTTTACAACAGGCGGCGTTGCAGTCGGCGCGATCTTAATAAGATCCAGGTCCTTCTCCTTCGCCATCATATAAGCGTCCTTGGAAGACATGATACCGAGCTGCTCGCCCTCTGCACCAATGACTCTTACCTCTCTGTCACGGATCTGCTCGTTAATTTCGATGCTTGCGTTTTTCTTAATAGCCATAAACTCCTCTCCACATACACTGGTCGAATTCAAAAAAATGGCGGATTGTAAGCCAATCCACCATAATGAAAATACACGAAGTAATAATCAAATATGAACCCGGGTCAGCTACAACTGCCAAGGTGAGGTGGATACCTACTTTCCTTTGTCTTTACGACCTTTATAGACTAGCACCAGTCCGCACCGATGTCAAGCCCGTTTTCGGAATTTTGCAATTCCCGGTTTACATCAGATGTAACAGTTCAGACAGGTAAGGGGCCCGGAGGGTCCACTACCTGAGCCCTTACTACATCCAGGCTCACACCTGTGTCTCTGGAGTTTCCGGGGCATCCATAATCTCGTCGATGATCGCATAGATGCTCTCGAGTCCCTGCTTTGATTGGGAGGAGAACGGGATCATCGTACAGTTTTCCGTCGCGTGCAGAGCCTTGCGGATCGCAGCGGTCTGCTTTTTGATCTGTGAGCGATTGATCTTATCCATCTTCGTCAGGATGACGATCGGCTCGAAGCCGGTGACCTGGGTCACGTAGTCGAACATCTGGATGTCGAGCTTCGATGGATCGTGGCGGATGTCTACGAAGAGGATCACCTCCTCGATGTCGTCCGAGGTTTCGAGATAGCGGTTGATCATCCGACCCCACTTCTCCTGCTCGACCGCACCGGTGGATGCATAGCCGTAGCCAGGGAGGTCGACGAGATAAAACCGTTCGTTGATGTTATAAAAGTTGATCGTGCGCGTCTTACCCGGTGTCGAGCTCGTACGGGCGAAGTTCTTTCGATTGACGAAGGCATTGATAAAGGAGGACTTTCCGACATTGGATCGTCCCGCCATGACAAATTCAGGTTTTCCGGTCTTCGGAAGCTCGGATTTTACGCCCAGCACTCTCTCCAGCTCTACAGAAGTGATCTTCATGGAATCTCCTTTTCTTAGTGATGATTGATACCTGACGGATCCAGCTGGTTCAGGATCAGGAAACCCGGTCGGCACATAACCGATCGGGTTTCGTCAAACTCATACAGCCGTATCTGCTGCATCTGCACGAGGGGCTGTTTTCTTCTCTTTACGGGTGATGATCGGTTCGCCCGTGCCCTTCACCACATCCTCCGTGATCTCCACGCTCTGGATGTCCGGCTCGGACGGAATCTCATACATGATGTCCATCATCATATCTTCCATGATGGAGCGGAGTCCTCTGGCACCGGTCTTGCGCTCGGCTGCCTTCTCGGCGATGGCGCTGACTGCCTCATCCGTAAATCGGAGCTCGACACCGTCGATCTCAAACAGCTTCTGATACTGCTTCACGAGCGCGTTCTTCGGGGTCGTCAGAATACGCTTCAGGGTCGCCGCATCATGTGACTGCAGGGTGACATCAACCGGTACTCGTCCGATAAACTCCGGGATCAGACCGAAGCGTACGAGATCCTCCGGCTGTACCTGACGAAGGATGTCATCGTAGTTGTCGCGATTCTTCTCGACGATGTCCGCACCGAAGCCCATCGATCCGGAAGCGACACGCTTCTCGATGATGTGCTCGAGGCCGTCAAATGCACCGCCGCAGATGAACAGGATATTCGTCGTATCGATCTGGATGAGCTCCTGCTGCGGATGCTTCCGTCCGCCCTGAGGTGGTACGGAAGCGACGGTCCCCTCGAGGATCTTCAGCAGTGCCTGCTGAACGCCCTCGCCGGAGACATCACGGGTGATGGAGACATTCTCCGACTTCTTCGTGATCTTATCGATCTCATCGATATAGATGATACCGATCTCCGCACGCTTGATATCATAGTCTGCCGCCTGAATCAGCTTCAGGAGGATGTTCTCGACATCCTCGCCGACATAGCCGGCTTCGGTGAGCGCCGTAGCATCTGCGATTGCGAACGGAACGCCGAGGATGCGGGCCAGGGTCTGTGCCAGGTAGGTCTTACCGGTACCGGTCGGTCCGATCATCAGGATGTTCGACTTTTGAACGTCGATGTCCTTGATTTTAGAGGTGATGCGCTTGTAGTGGTTATAAACCGCTACAGACAGCACCTTCTTCGCCTCATCCTGTCCGATGACATACTCATCGAGGAAATCATGGATCTCCTTCGGCTTCAGAAGATGGATGTCTGAGGTGTCGCTGTCCTCTCTGAAATCACCATCCTGCTCGTTCAGGATCTCCTCGCAGAGCTCGACACACTCGTCACAGATATAATTATTATTTAAACCGGCGATGAGCTTATGTACCTGCTTCGCCGATTTACCGCAGAAAGAACAGCGGATTTTATCGTCTGGTTTCATTTGCATGAATGCAGTCCTCTCGTTCTGGTTAGTCTGATGATGCTGCTACCGGTACTAAGTTCCGTACCTCAGCTGCTTCGCGTGATTCGAAGATATGATCGACGATGCCGTACTCCAGCGCCTGCTGTGCCGTCATCCAGTGATCACGCTCCGTATCCTCCATCACCTTCTCCACCGGCTGTCCGCAGTTCGCTGCGAGGATCTCCGCCATGTGCTTCTTCGTACGAAGGATCCACTCTGCCGTGATCTGGATCTCCGTGGCCTGGCCCTGTGCACCGCCCGACGGCTGGTGAATCATGACCTCAGCATTCGGAAGGATCATACGCTTGCCCTTCGTACCGCCGGCCAGGAGGAAGGCACCCATCGATGCAGCCATGCCGACACAGATGGTGGATACATCGCACTTGATGTAACGCATGGTATCGTAGATCGCCATACCGTCCGTGATCACGCCACCCGGGCTGTTGATGTACAGGCTGATGTCCTTATCCGGATCCTCGGACTCGAGGTACAGAAGCTGTGCGACGACGAGGGAAGCGGTATCATGATTCACTTCATCTCCGAGGAAGATGATACGCTCATTCAGAAGACGGGAGAAGATGTCATAGGAACGCTCTCCTCTGGATGTCGACTGAATGACATACGGAATCGTTGTAATATCTCTAGGTGTTAAATTCATAATGAAACCTCCCTATGAATCTTAAAAAAGGCGGTGCAGTTACCTGCACCGCTAAAAATCTTTAAATCTTCGATGAAGCGATACAGGAATTACTCCTCAGTCTTCTCCTCGTCCTCAGCAGCCTTCTTGGACTTCTTCTCTGCCTTTACAAGGTTCGCCTCAGCTACGAGCATATCGATGGTCTCCTGGAAAGCGATCTCTCTCTTCATGCTCTCCTTCTGCTCCTCGGAAACCGTCTTCTTGAGGTCATCATACTCCATCTTGTACTGCTCTGCGATCTTCTTGAACTCCTCATCTACACGCTCTTCAGCGACGGTGATGTTCTCCTTCTCCATGATGGCTTCGATCACAAGGGACGTCTTGAGATTCTTCTCAGCGCTCTCCTTCATCTGGTCCTTGATCTGCTCTACAGTCTGGCCGGTGATCTTGAGATACTGATCCATCGGGATGCCCTGCTGAGCAAGTCTGGTCTGGTAATCATAGAGCATGTTGTCCAGCTGTGCCTCAAGCATCGGTGCCGGGATCTCTACGGAAGCGTTCTCAACGACCTTTGCGATGACATTTCTCTCATTGGTCGTGGTTGCAGCCTTCTCCTTCTCCTCCTTCAGGGTCTTCTTCAGATCCTTCTTATACTCATCGAGGGTGTCGAACTCAGAAACCTCGGATGCGAACTCGTCGTCAGCAGCCGGAACCTGCTTCTCCTTAACCGTCTTGATGGTGGTTACGAAAAGTGCTTCCTTACCTGCGAGATCCTTTGCGCCGTAGTTCTCCGGGAAGGTAACCTTTACATCGACGGTCTCACCAGCCTTGTGGCCGATCAGCTGATCCTCGAAGCCCGGGATGAAGGTGCCAGAGCCGATGGTCAGCGGGTAATCCTCGCCCTTGCCACCTTCGAACTCAACACCGTCTACGGAGCCCACGAAATCGATGTTTGCGATATCATCCTTCTTGATCTCACGATCAACCTCAACGACACGTGCATTCTTCTCAAGCTCAGCAGCCAGCTTCTCGTTGACTTCCTTTGCGCTTACCGTGGTCTCTGCCTTCTCTACCGTAACGCCCTTATACTCACCGAGGGTAACCTCCGGCTTTACAGCAACGGTTGCTGTGTAGATCACGTTCTGATCCATACCGATCTGTTCTACGCCGATCTCCGGTCTGGAAACGATCTCGAGGCCGGACTCCTTCGCAGCCTCCGGATAGGTCTTATCAAGAATCTCATTGAGCGCATCCTCGAAGAATACCTGTGGTCCGTACATCTTCATGATCATCTCCTTCGGTGCCTTGCCCTTACGGAAACCAGGAAGATTGAACTTGTTACGGTTCTTCTTGTATGCTACATCGATGGCCTTTAAAAACTCAGCATTGTCCACCTCAACGGTCAGCTTAGCCATATTCTTCTCAAGATTTTCAACTTTAACGCTCATTAAGAGTACCTCCGAAACTTTCGTTTTATATATTATGCAAACGCACAGGGGAAATGCGCATACTTCTCCCATGAGTCAACATATCCGAATCAAGAGTATAGCACGTAAAAAAGTCCCACGCAAGGATTTTAAAAAAAGAGAGCCGGACATTTCTGTCCGACCCTCTGTCTATGCGGATTACTCCTCGTCTACGCGCTCAGCCTCAGCCTTGCCTACAGCCTCGATGTCAACGTCTGCAACATCGAGATCCTCCTTGCGCTCCGGCTCAGAAAGAGCCTTCATGCTCAGGGAAATCTTGTGACTGTCTACGTCGAGATCGACGATCTTCGCCTCGATCTCCTGGCCAACCTCGAGAACGTCTGACGGCTTGTTCACATGCTCTCTGGAAATCTGAGATACGTGAAGAAGTGCATCGATGCCCTTCTCAAGCTCTACGAATGCGCCAAAGTCGGTCATACGTGCAACCTTGCCGCTTACAACCGTACCAACAGCGAACTTGGTCTCTGCATCCTTCCACGGGTTCTCATCCGGGAACTTACGTGTAAGAGCGATTCTCTCACCGTTGATCTCCTTAACAAGTACCTTAACCTCCTGGCCGGACTTGAAAAGCTTCTTCGGGTTCTCGATACGGCCCCAGGACATCTCGGAGATATGAAGGAGACCATCAGCGCCACCGAGATCGATGAATGCACCGAAATCAGTAAGGTTCTTAACAACACCGGTACGAACATCGCCGACCTGAAGCTCACTGAAGAGCTTGTCGTGCTGCTCCTTCTTCGTAGCTGCCATAAGCTGCTTACGATCACCGATGACTCTGCGCTTCATCGGATTGAACTCAGTGATCACAAACTGGATATCCTGACCCTGATACTTGGTGAGATCTCTCTCGAAGGTATCAGATACGAGGGATGCAGGGATAAATACACGTGCACCATTTACCTCAACATTCAGGCCGCCCTTGACAACCTGAACAACCTTGCCGGTAAGAACGGTCTGGTTCTCAAATGCATCCTTGAGCTCCTCGGAAGCCTTGGAAGCAAGAGCCTCTCTGTGAGAAAGAACAACCTGTCCCTCTCCATCGTTTACCTTCTTTACCTTGCACTCGATTTCATCGCCGACATTGACTACTGTGGTGAGGTCTACAGTGTTATCTGCGCTGTAATCACTTCTGGTCATGATACCATCGGACTTGTACCCAATGTTGAGTGCAATCTCGTCAGGCTTTACACTAATAACCTTACCAGTAACAATCTCCCCTGCATGAATAGACTTTAATGATGCGTCAAGCATCTGTTCAAAACTCATCTCTGACATAATTTTGAACCTCCTCAATAATTTCTTTCGGGGTGCTTGCCCCAGCTGTAATACCTACGTTTTGAACCGCTTCATCCTGAACGAAGTTAAGATCTCCAACCGTTTGTATCAACTGGGTGTTACGACACTGGTCTTTACAAATCTCAAAAAGTTTCTTCGTGTTGGAGGAACTGCGTCCCCCAATGACAATCATGGCGTCGGACTGTTTCGCCAGTTCCTTCGCCTCCGACTGTCGCTCAAACGTTGCGTTGCAAATCGTATTAATAGCATTAACATAATAATGCTTTTTTTTCAAAATATCAATAATCAGTTTGAATTTATCGATATTAAACGTGGTTTGTGACACAACGACCACGCTTCTGCCCTCTCCGTTTGGTAATTTTTCAGCGGTTTCGATGTCCGGAATCGCAGAAATGCCGCCTTCCGCCCAGCCCATGATGCCGATCACCTCCGGATGCTCCGGGTTTCCGGTCACGAAGACCTCTTCACCGGCTGCTGTGTGCTGCTGCACGAGGCGCTGGATCTTCTGGACGAAGGGGCACGAAGCATCGACGGCTTCGACCTTCTGCTTTTCAAGCAGCTCATAGATGTGCTTCGGCACCCCATGTGCACGGATGATGACGATGCCGTCGTGAAGCGTCGCAAGCTCCTCCTCGGATTCGAGTACCTCCACGCCCTCTGCGGCGAGCTTCTGGATCACGGTTTCATTATGCACGATCGGTCCGTACGTATAGATCGAACGCTGTTCATCGAGCGGTTTTTCATGCTCCTCCTCGAGTACGCGGTACACGGTATCAACCGCGCGCTGCACGCCGAAGCAGAAGCCGGCGGTTTTTGCAAGTGTTACCTTCATATCGCGCCGACCTCAATGCTGCATACAGATCTCGAGGATACGGTCGATCGTCTCATCGATGGTCAGTGTCGAGCTGTCGACGAGCACCGCCTCCGGCACCTGGATGAGTGGGGAATGCTGACGATGCATATCGCGGTCATCCCGCGCACGGATCTCCGCCTCAACCTCTGCGATGTCACAGGTCTCTCCCTTTTCACGGAGTTCGTTCGCACGACGATGTGCGCGTTCCTCGACGGATGCAGTGAGATAGATCTTCGTATCCGCATGCGGAAGCACCTTCGATGCGATATCCCGGCCATCCATCACGACCGAGGTATGCTCCGCGAGGCTCTGCTGCAGCTTCACCATCTTCTCCCGCACGGCCGGATACTGGGACACCGTGGATGCGGCATCACCGACCTGCTGGGTACGAATCCGGGTGGAGACATTGGCGCCGTTCAGGAAGACCTGCTGAGCTCCTTCCTCATCATAGGCGATCGTGATGTCGATGTCGCGCACCGCCTCCGACACGCGCGCCTCATCCGTGAGGGCGATAGCCTGATCGAGACAGAACAGACCGACGGCACGATACATGGCACCGGTATCGATATAAACATAGCCGAGTTCTCGCGCTACGGCCTTCGCAATCGTCGACTTGCCGGCACCCGCCGGCCCATCGATGGCAATACTATATGGCATAACAGCCTCCTTCATATTTCACATTGTTACAATTCAGGTCAGTGCTCGCAGGGGCGGTGACCTGAATTGTTCCATTTATCTAATATTTATAATTGAGTGCTTCAGCGGCAGACTTACCGGCGAGGTGGCCGGTGGAGAAGGCCATCTGCATATTGAAGCCGCCGGTATAGCCGTCGACGTCGATGACCTCGCCGGCGAAGTACAGTCCCTTCACCTTCTTCGCTTCCATCGTTTTCGGATTCAGCTCCTTCACAGCGACGCCACCCTGGGTGACGATGGCCTCCTTGAAGCTGCCGGTACCGCGGATCGTGAAGCTGAAATCCCGGATGAGGCCCGCGATCTTCTTCCGTGTCTCGCGATCGACCTCGGTGACCTTTCGATTGATATCGACCCCCTGCGCGGCGAGTCGTGCCGTGAAGACCGGAATCAGCTGCGATGGGAGGAGCTCGGAAAACGCATTGCGGAGCTCCTTATTCCGATAGGTATCAAAATCACGGAGCAGGCGACGGTCGAGCTCTGCATCCTCCAGCGCCGGCTTCAGGTCGATGTGCACGGTGAGGAGCTTCCACTTTTTATGGTCGGAAGCATTGACGAGCTTCGTTACGACCGCCGATGCCGAGATGATCACCGGGCCACGCAGTCCGCTCTCCATAAACTCGAGCTCACCGAAGTCCCGGTAGTAGCTTTTTCCATCCTCGTCCCGGATATCGATCGCGATGTTTCGGAGGCTTAAGCCCTTCAGACGGTAGGCATCCGGTTCATGCACCTCGAGGGCGACGAGGGACGGATAGGTTTCCGTCACCTGGAGGCCAGCCTCCTCGGCGAAGCGATAGCCATCACCGGTAGAGCCGGTCGACGGATAGCTGCGGCCGCCGGTCGCGACGATCACCGCATCCGCCGGCAGGAAGCCACGATCCGTCACCACACCACGGACCTGCCCGTCCCGAAGCTCGATCTTCTTCACCTCGGTCTTATAGCGGATCTCGACGCCCAGTTTCTTGATAGAGTGCTTAAGTGCATCCGTGATACTGTAGGCATGATCCGATACCGGGAAGACTCGGTCGCCACGCTCAACCTTCGTCCGGCAGCCGTGCGCCTCCAGCAGCTCGATCGTATCCTGATTCGTGAAGTCATACAGTGCCGAGTACAGAAAACGCGGATTCGTCACATACTGCGGAAAGAAATCCTCGATGGCCACCGCATTCGTCAGATTGCCGCGCCCCTTTCCCGTGATGAAGATCTTTTTTCCGAGTTTATCATTCTTTTCTATTAAAACCACATCGGCGTCCGCCGCGGTTTCCTTCGCCGCGATCGCCGCCATCAGTCCGGCAGCTCCGCCGCCGATCACAATTATTCTCATCGTTTTATCCTCGCTTCGCGCATTATATCATATGTCCGGGCATGATAAAAGTCCCGGGGCGGCCATTGAAAGCCTGCCCCCGGGACTTATGTCAAACATTCATATTATTTAGCGCTCATGACGAACATCTTGTAGATGGCACGGATGGCTTTTTCGAAATCCTCGTTCCGTACACCGATGATGATGTTGTACTCGCTGGAGCCCTGGTCGATCATCTTGATGTTGATGTACTCATGGGCGAGTGCAGAGAATACACGACCGGCCACACCACGGGATGACTTCATGCCACGTCCGACGACCGCGATCAGAGCGATGTCCGACTCGAGCTCGATGAGGTCCGGATTCACGGCACGCTGGATGCCGTTCAGGATCTTCTGCTCACAGTGCTCGAGCTCCTCCTGATGGATGACGAGGGTCATCGTATCGATACCGGACGGGATGTGCTCGAAGGAGATGTTGTTGTCCTCGAGGACGGAAAGAAGCTTCCGGGCGAAGCCGATCTCCGAGTTCATCATCGCCTTTTCGATGTTGATCGCACAGAAATCCTTCTTTCCGCTGACACCGGTGATGATGAAACGCGGCTTCTTCAACGTATTCTGCACGATGAGGGTACCATGATCCTCCGGACGGTTCGTGTTCTTGATCTGGATCGGGATACCCTCACGGCGTACCGGGAAGATCGCGTCCTCATGCAGTACACCGGCACCCATGTAACTCAGCTCACGAAGCTCACGGTAGGTGATGTAATCGATGACCTCCGGATTCGGCACGATGCGTGGATCCGCAACGAGGAAGCCGGATACATCCGTCCAGTTCTCATAGAGATCGACATGCTCCGCCGCTGCGATCAGGGAGCCGGTCACGTCTGAGCCGCCACGGCTGAAGGTAACGACCTCACCCTTCTCGTTCGCACCATAGAAGCCCGGGAATACCGCATAATCGATATCCTTCAGTGCTGCGCGGATGCCCTCTTCCGTCTTCTGGTAATCACAGCACCGGTCCTCCTTGAAGACAAAGCAGCTTGCAGAATCGATGAAGCTGAAGCCGAGATAGGCCGCCATCAGCTTCGCATTCAGAAACTCACCGCGGGAAGCCGCATAATCACGATCTGCACCAGCCTTGAGATCCTGCTCGATCCGATCGAAGTCCGCTGCCAGACTGAAATCGAGCCCGAGGCCGTCAATGATCTCCTGATAACGATCCTTGATCGTCTGAAGCGTCTCCTGGAACTTCTTCTCATCTTCGACTGCATCCTGGAGACGATAGAGAAGATCGGTCACCTTCGTATCGCCGGAAGCCCGCTTACCTGGTGCCGAAACCACGATATAGTGTCTCGACTTATCAGAAAGAACGATGTCCTTTACTTTTCTGAACTGTTCCGCGGAGGCGCAGGAGCTTCCGCCAAATTTTGCAACCTTGATCATTTCGTACTCCCTCCAAATTTGGCATTTTGCCGCATTATATCATCGTGCTTCAAAATACTCAATATAATTAATAATCATGAGAAGTATAGAAGGGCGTCGGAAGACCGGCTATAGAATCATTCATTTCGGATCGCTGCCAGCGGACTCAGCTTCATCGCACGCGCCGCCGGAACATAGCCGGCGATCGTGCCGACCGCGATGGCGAAGCCGATCGCGAAGGCCGCGAGCCAGAGCGGAATGCTGGACAGCCCGCCCGTCGAGCCGGAGCCGAACATCATCGAACCGGCATTTTTCGTAAAGGAATTGATGATATAGGAAATCAGATAGCTGACAGCGAGTCCCGCGATACCACCCATGAGCCCGATCATACCGGATTCACAGAGGAACATGTTCCGGATATCCGGCATCGCACAGCCCAGCACCTTCATAACACCGATTTCCTTCGTCCGCTCATAGATCGACATCATCATGGTATTCATGATACCGATCGCCGCGACGAGAAGCGATACACCGCCGATACCGCCGAGCACGAGCTGCACCATATTGAGCTGCTGCTGCGCCTGCTTCAGCCACTCCATACTGGAACTCACACTGAAGCCCATGTCCGAGATCTGCTTCTGTACTGCACTGACGTTATCCATGTCATCGACGAAAACATAGACATTATTGTATACATAGTACGGATACGGCTTCCCGTTTTTATTCGTCCTCGGATTCGGCACCAGCGCCTTCTTATAGATTTTCTTCAGAAAACGCTTCAGACTGTCGATGTCCGTGTAGACATTATACGAGCCATCCGACCAGTCCTCAGCGCCGCCCTTCATGATCCCGGCCACCGGGAAGATGTACTTCTTCTGCTTCGGCTCCTGCGTACTGCCCTCACTGCTTTGTGTTCCCTGCGAGGTGCTCGGCTGCGGGAAGGTGATGAATACCGTATCCTTCTCCGGGTCGATCTCGACATTCTCCCAGGTTTTCTGCTTATAGAAGCTGCTGTACAGAATCTGATTACCATACAGGAGCTCCAGCGTATCCGAGTTCGCCGCCGGCAGATGTCCGCCGTCCCGGAGCTCAAGCTGCTGAAGATAATCCTGGGTGACACCCACAATGCTGAAGGAGCCGCTGACGCCCTTGCACTTCGCCTCGATATTCACCTCGATGGACGGACTCACGCCGGTCACATGGGGGATATGCTTAAAGCTCTCCACGGTCTCGTCGGTCAGCATCATGGACTGATCGCCATTCGTGCCGCCGCCATAACCACCCTCGTATACGTCGATCCGGGTCAGCGAGCCCATGCTCTGGTAGGACTTCAGCATCATCGCACTCATCCCGATGCCGAGACTCACCATGACCACGATGGACGCCGTACCGATAGCGACACCGAGGACCGTAAGTACGGTTCGCATCTTTCGTCGCTTCAGGTTACTCGTTGCGAGCTTGATAAGATCAAATAGTCTCATCGTTTTCCTTTTCCTGCTTCTTCTTATCCTTATGCTTCTTCACGAAAACCGCAGCTGCCGCCAGCAGAACGACGCCCCCACCGATGATCGGGAGTCGGAAGCGCTGGAAAAATCCAGGCGTTTCTTCCGGCATCATATCCATGCCGTTCATGTCATCCGTGCTTTCCATCGGCTCGTTCACCATGAGGTTCACCGTCTGCTCGGAGGTATGCACCTCTCCGTTCACATCCTCGTAGCTGATGATGACCTGGATCGTACCATCATCCATGGTCGGAGCCGCACCCGTGATCATCGCATCCACGGAGCCCGACTCACCCGGCTTGATGTTGCCGACGTAGCTGCTGGTATCATTGATGGAATCCGCCTTAAACTCCGCAGTGACATTATAGAGAATCACCTTGCCGGTGTTGTTGATATTGAACATCACGTTAGATTCACTGCCGACGTCAATGCTTTCGGGCATCACATCGTAGTTGGAAACCGAAAGTCGTGCCTCCTGATTGACCATGATATTCAGCGTCACCTTCTCCTCGGCATTTTTGAAATCCGGGGAGTCATACTTTTCATTGATGGTCAGCGCATAGGACCGCGGGTCGACCCCCGGTTCCGCCACCATATTCCAGGCGATTTCCTTCGTCTCCCCGGCCGCGAGGCTGTTGATGACATAGGAGTTCGCGCCGTTCTCCGTCGACAGTGCCGAGGACTCATTCACCTTTTCCGACTCGAGGGAAAGCAGGATGTTGCTGGCACTGATGCCGGTACTTGCGTTCTGCATCTGCACCACCAGCTTAAACGGCTGACCGGCAAACACCTTCTCCGGTTCGGTATGATAGCCCGCCACGACGAGTCGTGCCTTCGAACGGTCGTTAGCATTGAAATCACGCTGACTGTCGGTTTCATCCGTGGTCGGGTTGCTGATATGTACGTAGTAGGTATACTGCTCTGTCTTCGTGATGGTCGCGTTCGGCGTCTCCTTATAGCTCACCGTGAAGCCGATGGCATGGTCACCGCTCTTCGAATCCTTCGCGATGGCCATCGAGTACGGAGCCGAGATCGTCTGATCCGCCTCGACACTGGCGAAGCTGCGGTCATAGTTCTCCTCCGTCACACGGAACGGGAAGCTGCTGTAGTCGACCTTTCCAGCGGCCGCCGTCGAAGACGAATCACCCGAGGCTGCACCACCGTTTCCCTTATTCATCTTCACGACGACATCATAGAGGGCCCGTCCCTTCTTATTCCGAAGGTTCACGGCGAACTGTACGGTTCCCGGATAGGTACCGCTCGGTGTCGACTGTCCCTCGCCGAGCACGAAGGCCTGATCCTTCGTCGCGCTGGTCGGATTCGAAATCGTTCCGAGGTCCTGCACATAGATATTGATGAACTCGGCGCGGCTGAGACTGCCGTACTGCCCCGTCGAGTTGTACGGCACATCATAGTTCATCGAAATCGGGATCGCATAGTAGCCTTCCTTGATATCGTTCCGGATCTTTACATTGAAGGTCACCTCCTTGTACTCGCCCTTCTGCAGCGAGCCAAGGTTCTTCTCCTGGTTCATCGTCGATGTGCCGATCTCGAGCGGATAGGTACCACCGTCCACCGGATAGGTAAGGCCCAGCGACGCATTATAGGCACGCTGCGCCCCCGCCTGGTAGCCTTCATTGTACGCATCATGCTGCAGGGACTCCTGCTCGTTGTCCGAGTCTTCATCATACGGATTCGACTTTTTTGAATTCGGCACGATGCCCTTCGTATTTAAGAGATTCTGGTCCTGACTCAGGCGCACGCGCACGTTGTTGATGACGTCACCGGTCGGATTATAGAGACCGTTCACGCCGTTGAAGCCGACCTTCACGGTCAGCTGGAAATCCTGCCCGATCCCCGCAACCGGTGTGTCTGCCGCATCATGGATGAAGGTGTTCATATTCGTATCGACGTAGGACGCCTGGGCCTCCATCGGCTGTACGAAGGTCAATGCCGGCGACAGGAGCGCGAGCACCATCGCGCCGCACAGAAAACGCCGAAGGATCGTATGCTTTTGTGTGTGAAAATGATTCATGATTTTATACCCCTCTATATACACCGTACTCAGCCGAGTGGCGTCACCTGCGCAAAAGGCGGATTTCCGGTTTCTGTTTCTATTTTCTGTTCGATCGGGCTATCCGGACGGATCACGGTCTCGACGATCTTTCCATCGACGACACGCAGCTGCCGATCCGCCCAGGAAGCGATGTGTGCATCATGGGTGACCATGATCAGCGTGCGGTCCTCCTCACGTACGATTTTCCGAAGAAGGCTCAGCACATCCTCCGTCGTATGTGAATCAAGATTACCCGTCGGCTCATCGGCGAAGATGATCTTCGGGTCGATGACGAGCGCACGAGCGATCCCGACACGCTGCTGCTGTCCACCGGACATCTGGTTCGGCATATGCTCTCCCTGATCCCCGATGCCGATCAGCTTCATATACTTCTCTGCTTCCCGGATACGCTTCTCATACGGCACCCCGCGGAACATCAGCGGCATCGCGACATTCTCGACCGCATTCATCGAGCCGATCAGATTATAGCTCTGAAAGATGAAGCCGACATTCTGACGCCGGAAGCTGACGAGCTCCGCTTCGCTCATCCTATCGATGCGCTTCCCCGCGATCTGAATCGCCCCTCGACTCGGCGCTTCCAGACCGGCCAGCATATTGAGACAGGTCGATTTACCGGAGCCGGAGGTGCCGACGATCGCGACGAACTCCCCCTGGTAGACATCGAAGGACACACCATTCAGCGCATAGACCTTATTGTCTCCGATTTTGAAAATCTTATATAAATCCCGCACCTTGATGATCGGTTCCACTACATCTCTCCCACAACTTGTCAAATCATAAACTGGCTTCATGGCCTTCATTATATGATAGCTGCCATCTATAAACAATAAACGAATTCATTAACAACTTCGTCAATAATATTAAGACTTTCAGCTCGGGCAGTGACCGCGGAGTACTGTACCTCCATTGCCACCCCTCCGCGGCCCCTGCCTGAATGTACATAAAAAGACCTGTGCTACTGCACAGGTCTTCGATCATCAAGCGTTTGCCGGCTTGCCTTCGATGGAGTTCCACTTCGGGATGAGCACCTTGGTACCACCCATGTATGGCTGAAGCACCTCCGGGATGGTGATGCTGCCATCGGCCTGAAGACGATTCTCGAGGAACGCGATCAGCATACGAGGTGGAGCGACACAGGTGTTGTTCAGGGTGTTTGCGAGATGGATCTTTCCATCCTTGCCCTTGATACGGATGTGCAGACGTCTCGCCTGTGCATCGCCGAGGTTCGAGCAGGAGCCGACCTCGAAGTACTTCTTCTGACGTGGTGACCACGCCTCGACATCGCAGGACTTCACCTTGAGGTCTGCGAGATCACCGGAGCAGCACTCCAGTGTTCTGACCGGGATTTCCATCGAACGGAAGAAATCAACGGTGTTCTTCCAGAGCTTCTCGTACCAGTCCATGGCATCCTCCGGCTCACAGACGACGATCATCTCCTGCTTCTCGAACTGGTGGATACGGTACACGCCTCTCTCCTCGATACCGTGTGCACCCTTCTCCTTACGGAAGCAAGGAGAATAGGAAGTAAGGGTAAGCGGAAGGGTATCTGCCGGAAGGATCTCATCGATGAAGCGACCGATCATCGAGTGCTCCGAGGTACCGATGAGGTAGAGGTCCTCGCCCTCGATCTTATACATCATGGCATCCATCTCTGCGAAGGACATAACACCATCTACAACCTTGGAACGAATCATATATGGCGGAATCACATAGGTAAAACCACGGTTGATCATGAAATCGCGCGCATAGCTGAGCACCGCAGAGTGCAGTCTCGCGATGTCGCCGATCAGGTAGTAGAAGCCGTTACCTGCGACACGTCCGGCTGCATCGAGATCGATACCGCCGAAGGACTCCATGATATCGGTATGATACGGTACCTCAAATGCCGGAACGACCGGCTCACCGAAGCGCTCATTCTCGACGTTGTGAGAATCATCCGGACCGATCGGAACGGATGCATCGATCATGTTCGGGATGATCATCATGCGCTTCGTCACCTCCGCCTGAAGCTTCGGCTCCTGCTCCTCGAGCTCCTTGAGACGTGCGGTAAATGCGCCGACCTCGGCCTTGACCTCTTCGGCCTCCGCCTTCTTCCCCTGCGCCATCAGCGCACCGATCTGCTTCGAAACCGCATTCTTCTTCGCACGAAGCTCATCGGCCTCCTGCTGGCACTTTCTCGCCTCGAGATCATACTTGATGACCTCATCGACTAACGGAAGCTTCTCATCCTGAAACTTTTTCTTGATGTTTTCCTTGACAAGCTCCGGGTTTTCTCTGACAAATTTAATATCTAACATAGGATCCTCTCCACTTCTGCGAAATCTTTCTGGCGATAAACCACCATTTACTATAGCCTTATTTACGTCTGTTTTCAAGTCATTCCGTCACAGTTGACGGACGGGTCGCAACCGATCAGACAGGTGGGGACCCGGAGGGACAGTTGCGTCCGAACATCTACAGCGCTCCGAGGACATCCTCAAACTGTACGCCGTAAACGATCGGGACCTTCTCCTCCTCGCTGTGTCGGATGCAGAGCGCGACGAAGTCGGCGGCGCGACGCGTGGCGTTCTCGAGCTCCTCACCGCGAAGACAGAGACTCGCGACGATGGCACTGAAGAGGTCGCCGGTCCCCGGACGGGCATCGCCGGACCGGGCATGCTCGACGAAACGGAGATCGCCATCCGCTTCCGAGACGACATTGATCAGGGCTTCCGGCGTCGTGGCTCTATCCTCCGCTGTCTCCGGATAGGCCTCGACACCAGTCACGACGATCTGTCCCTCCGTCAGATGATGCAGCTCCGAAAGCAGAGCGTGCATCACCATCCCGCGTGTCGCAGCGCTCGTACAGCGGTCGAGTGTCTCCTTCAGTCCCGCATAATCGAAGTCGGCGAGGAAGGCCGCTTCCGTCAGGTTCGGGCAGATGAGATCCGCCTTCCGACAGAGGGCCCGCATCGCCTCGATATGCTCCTCCGTCATCCCGCGATACAGACGGCCATGATCCGCCATCGCCGGATCGAGGAAGATGCGCAGCGCCGGATTCCGCAGCTTCTCCGCCTCGAGATACGCGTCGAGGGCCCGGAGATCCGTACAGTCACCGAGGTAGCCGATCAGGATCCCATCGAAATGGATGTCATTTTCGCTCAATGTCTCGAGCCGCTCTTCCATCACCGCCCCAAGTCCTGTGCTGGATACGTGCGGGAAGGCCGTATGGTTGCTGAGCACCGCGGTCGGAATCGGGCAGGCGCTGAGCTTAAGTGCTGTAACCACTGGAATCTGGATGGAAAGTGAGCAGCGTCCGACGCTGCATAAATCATTGATGAGCGCAAGTTTCTTTATCACGGAAAACTCCTTTATGCGTGCAGGATGGCGTTAAATGCCTTCACATTCTCCACCATACGCTCACGTGGCTTGAAGACGGCAGAGCCGGCGATGAAGAAGTTCGCACCGGCATCCTTGATTTCCTGCACGTTGTCGAGGGTAACACCACCATCGATGCCGATATTCAGCTCGAGGCCGAGCGCGTCCGTCTGCTTCCGCAGGGCACGGATCTTCTCGATCGTATACGGGATCAGCTTCTGCCCACCGAAGCCCGGGTTGACCGACATGATGAGCACCAGGTCCAGCATCGGAAGGACACAGTCCAGGGTGCTGATCGGGGTTGCCGGATTCAGGGCTACACCGGCCTTGAGGCCACGCTCCCGAATCTGCTGAAGGGTACGGTCGAGATGTGTGCAGGCCTCCTGGTGTACGGTGATGCCGTCCGCACCGGCATCGGCGACTGCGTCGATGTAGCGGCCCGGCTCAGTTACCATCATATGGACATCGAAGAAGCAGTGGTTATCCTTACGTACCGACTGGATCACCGGCATGCCGAAGGAAATATTCGGCACAAAATCGCCATCCATCATATCGAAATGCAGGTACTTCGTGCCCGCCTCCTCGAGTACACGGAGGTCGTCACGCAGGGTTCCGAAATCAGCGGATAAAATCGATGGGGACAGATCATAATTCATAGTAGTATTCTCCTCTGCCGTCTTAAGACGACGTTTCATAATCAGTATCGCTTCTGCTCCTTCAGCTCCTGATAGAGCATGACATAGCTTTCATAGCGCTCGCGAGCGATCTTTCCTTCCGCGACGGCACGCTTCACCGCACAGTCCTTTTCACCGACGTGCACGCAGGTGTTGAAGCGGCACGCGCTGCGGTAGTCCTCAAACTCCGGGAAGTAGTACATCAGCCGCTCCGGTTCGATATCCGTCACATAGAGCGAGGTAAAGCCCGGTGTATCGAGCACATAGGTCTCGTCATCGATATAAAAGAACTCCGAGTGACGGGTCGTATTCTTCCCACGCTCGATCTTCTTACTGAGCTCCCCGGTTTCCATGTTTGCAGCCGGATGGATGAGGTTCGTGAGCGAAGACTTGCCGACCCCGCTCGGCCCGGAAAGAACGGTGGTCTTTCCGCGCAGTACCTCCATGATCTTCGGCAGACTGTCCTCGTTCCGGGTGCTGATTTCGAGCACCGGATAGCCCGCCGCGCGGTAGATCTCCGGAATCATCTCCGGGTGCTCCGCATGGATCTCCGGGATCGTTTTCGCCCGTGACTTTTTCTTCTTCCAGGCATCGCGCTCCTCCGGCATCGTTTCTTCTTCCTCTGTCGGATCCTCGCCTGGCTGCACGAGGTCCACCTTATTAAAGAAGATCACCACCGGGATCTCCCGCTGCTCCATATGGATGAGGAAGCGGTCGAGCAGGTTCAGATTCGGATCCGGATGGCGGAGTGCGAAGATGACGACCGCCTGGTCGACGTTCGCGACGGCCGGCCGGATCAGCTGATTTTTCCGCGGAAGGATGCGGATGACGGAGCCCTCATGCTCCTTCTCTGAATCCTGTACCGCTTCGATCTCCGCATCATCACCGACGAGCGGCTTCTCGTTCCGGTTTCGGAAGATACCCTTCGCGCGGCACTCATAGTCGCCCTCCGGGGTATGGACATAGTAGAAGCCACCGATGCCCTTGTAAATTTTACCTTTTAAAGCCATGCATTACCTCTCTAGGAACGTGGTGCGAAATTCACAGTATAGGATGCGATGACGGTATCGTTCGATGCATCGACGATTTCGACGGTGCCCTTTCCGATGCCGGCTGCACCCCGGATGTTCGGGATCACGACCTGAAGCTCGGTGCCGGCTTCATAGCTTCGCGCTTCCTGAAGCGTCGTATAGCGCTCCGCACCATCGATTTCCTGACAGAGACGGATCAGGATGATCCGCCGTGTATCTGCCGCCGGACTGGTCTCACCGCCGATCTTTACGGCCGTGTTGATCGAGCCGTACCAGTCACCCTGACCGTCGGTCGTGGTGCTCTTCTGACTCGTCTCTCCGTCGGAGCCGGAGGAAACCGTGAGCGAGATCGTCGTCCCCTTCAGGACCACGGATCCAGGTGTCAGACTCTGGTCGATGACCGTATTCTCCTCATGCTCAGCATCCGGCACAGAGTCGATGCCCTCAAGTGTGAGTCCTGCATCCTCCAGCGTGCTCAGCGCATCGTCCTCACTAAGCGTACGCAGCTCCGGGACCAGCGCCATGCCATTCTCGCTCGCAGACCCGGCGGAACGCGTGATGATCAGCATCGATGTTCCGCTGGTATCCGGCTTGTTCGTGCTGATGACATAGCCCAGCGGCACCGTGTCGGAGAACGCGTCCTGGATCTTATAATTGATTTTTCGTTTTTCCAGCGCCTCGACCAGGGTGTCACACTTCACGGCATGAAGTGCATCCAGTTTATCCGGCGTTGCCGGATCATAGAAGCGGATGGTCTCTGCGCCCTTCGACACGGTCACATCGAGGGTGCTGCCGTTCTGGATCTTCTTCTGGTAAGCGATGATCGTGCCCTCCGTCGGATACTGATCCGAGAAGCTTTCCTTCGCGCTCCGGAGATGGATATGATAGTCTCCGAGATAGTCCTCCGCCTCCGCCACCGTCTTTCCGAGGATGTTCGGAAGCAGGTTATCGAGCGCGGAGATCGTGATATTGATCGTCGCCGCCTCCGTCGTTTCGGTGGAGGCCTCGATCGGCTGACTCGTTTCCAGCGCCGTCCGGCTGTCCCGGAAGAAGGAGAACATATTGCGGCCGATGATCAGCACGAGCACGATGATCAGCAGGATACAGACACCGACGATCACACGGTAGATCTTCGTCATGTGGAAGCTGGTTTCATCTTCCTCCGTATCATCGAGCGGAAGTGCATCCGTATCATCGAGATGTGCGAGCTTCCTCCGAAGCTTCTGCCGGTGTTTCAGCTGATTCAGCTCCCGCGGAGAGAGCACCCGGGTCTCACTGAGGTCCTCCGGCATCTCCCCGGACATGAAGGAACCGCTCGGATCCTTCAGTGCCTTCCGGAGGTCCTCCATCAGCTCGCCGATGTGCTGGTAGCGAAGCTTTCCCTTCTTCTGCATGCACTTGTACACCGCCATATCGAGGGCAGGGTACACATCCGGCACCAGCTCCTTCACGTGCGGGATCGGATTCTCGAGGTGTGCGAAGACGACGGACACCGAGGTGTCGCCATCATACGGCACCTTGCCCGTCAACATCTCATACATCGTACAGCCGAAGCTGTAGATATCCGAACGCTCATCCGACTGCCCAGAGCGGGCCTGTTCCGGCGAAATATAGTGGACAGAGCCCATGACGGTCGCATTGACCGTCTGCTGCGTCGCGGCACGGGCGATCCCGAAATCCGCCACCTTCACATTTCCCTCACTGTCGACGATGATGTTCTGCGGCTTGATATCCCGGTGCACGATGCCCATCTTATGCGCGAGCTCGATACCGGCCGCCGCCTGCAGCGCGATGGCGATGGTCTCCTGCGAGTCCATGCGTCCCGCACGCTTGATATAGTTTTTCAGTGTGATACCCTCGACGAGCTCCATCACGATATAGTGCAGCTTCGTCTCCGGATTATCGACGATGTCATACACCGCGACGATGTTCGGATGATTCAGCTTCGCCGCTGCCTGGGCCTCATTCTGAAACTTCCGGATGAAATCCTCATCCTCGCAGTACTCCTCCTTCAGGACCTTGATCGCGACCACACGCCCCATCTTCCGGTCGTTGGCACGATAGACATAGCTCATGCCACCCTGTCCGATCAGCGTATCGATCTCATAACGTTCGTCGAGCACCTGTCCCTGCTCCAGCATCATATCGTCGCCTCCTCTCGGTAAGGGCCGGTCAGAACGATGCCGATATTGTCCTTCCCGCCGTTGATGTTTGCCATATCGATGAGCGCCTGTACCTTTTCCTGTACCGTGCTGTGCTCACGAATGATGTTTCGGATGCTTTCATTGTCCACCATGTTGGAGAGACCGTCCGAGCAGAGCAGCAGATAATCGCCCTCACTGAGCTCGATCTCGAAGAAATCAGCCTCCACCTGCGGCTCGATGCCCACGGCCCGCGTGATGATATTGCGGGACGCCATATACTCCTTCGAGCCACGCCGCATGAGACCACGCCGTACCATCTCCTCGACATAGGAGTGGTCCCGTGTGATCTGTCGGATGCTGTTCCCATGGATGAGGTATGCCCGGGAATCGCCGATATTACCGACGGTCAGATTCGGCCCCTCGATCAGCGCGATCACGAGCGTCGTGCCCATCCCGCTCAGATTCGGATTCTGCTGCGCCAGGCGGTAGAGCCGCTGGTTCACGTCACGTATTCCCTCCTGCAGCAGGCGGATCTCCGGCTGTGGCTGCGCAGCCTTCTCGATATAACGCCGGAGCTCATCGACCGCATAGCGGGAGGCATAGTCCCCCGCCTTATGTCCGCCCATCCCGTCTGCGAGCAGGAAAAGATTCGGTAGTGTTCCCACCGGCTGATCGCTCGCGAAGACGTAATCCTGGTTCATACGCCGCCGCTGTCCCTTATCGGTTTTCGCAAAAAAGTCCATCATGCTTCACCTGTCACTTCGTCACTTCATCATCGTGGTTCAATGCTGACGTCCTCGACATCGTCACTTCGCAGTCCCTCGTGGCATCCACGGCGATACGAGGCTTCGCGCATCCTCCAGCGCCTTAATTCGCTCCCTACGCCTTCGAATCGATGCCCTCCGTCTCGAGGTAATCCCGGCGGAGCTGACCGCAGGAGCCCGAGATGTCGGAGCCCATCTCCCGGCGGATCGTCGCCGCGATGCCGTTCCTCTCCAGAATATGCTGGAAGGCCTCGACCTTCGAGCGATCCGGTCGCTTCCAGTCCCGCTCCTTGATCGGATTCACCGGAATCAGGTTCACGTGGCACTGGAGCTTCCCGCCGTTCTTCATGCTGCGGATGAGCTTCACAAGCTCCATCGCTTCCGCCTTATTATCGTTGACACCCTCGACGACGGAATACTCGAAGGTCACCCGTCGACCGGTCTTCTCGAAGTAGTACTCGATGGCCGGCATGATCTCCGAGAGCGAATATTTGTTTGCGATCGGCATCAGGGTCTTCCGTGTCTCGTCGTTCGGCGCATGCAGGCTGAGTGCCAGCGTGATCCCGTAATTTTCATCCGCCAGCTGCCGGATCTTCGGCACCAGACCGCAGGTCGAGATCGTGATGTTCCGTCGCGAGATATGGAGTCCGTTTTCATCCGAGATCATGCGGATGAAACGGGTGAACTCATCGTAGTTGTCAAGCGGTTCGCCGGAGCCCATGATGACGATGTTATCGACCCGGGCACCGGTCGTACGCTGGATCTGGTAGATCTGTCCGAGCATCTCTCCGCTCGTCAGATTCCGTGCGAGGCCGTCGAGCGTCGATGCACAGAACTTGCAGCCCATGCGGCAGCCGACCTGGGAGGAGATACAGACACTGTGCCCGTGCTGGTACTCCATCCAGACGGACTCGATGACATGTCCGTCCTGCATACGGAAGATAAATTTCTTCGTACCATCGATCTTTGAGGTAAGCACCTCCACCGTTTCCGGCAGGGCCACACTGTACTCCGCACTCAGCCGATCGCGGAGTCCCTTCGAGATGTTCGTCATCTCGTCGTAGTGCTCCACCAGATTCTGGTGCAGCCAGGTATAGATCTGCTTCGCACGGAATGGCTTCTCGCCCATCTCCTCAAGCAGCTTTTTCAAATCGTTAATTTCTAAATCGCGTAAATTCTTCATTCTTTTCGAAATACCGTAAGATAAAACCCGTCGGATGGCGCACCCGGCAGGAACTTCCGCTCCTTCAGGAGGGTGAAGCCGCCCTTCGCGAGGATATACTCCCGGTTGTCTTCATTTTCTTCCTTCGTCAGTGTGCAGGTGGAGTACAGCAGCTTTCCGCCCGGCTTCACATAGGTACATACCGTATCGAGGATCTCGCGCTGCAGCTTCTGCAGCTCCCGGATGCCCTCACGGCTCGCGTTGAAGCGGATATCCGGCTTCTTCCCGAGGATACCGAGACCGGAGCACGGGAGATCGGCGATGACGATATCTGCCGTTCCCTGTCCGGCGTCATCCAGCAGCGTCGGGTCCGGCGTGCGTGCATCGTGCACTTGCGCCGTGATATTCGTAAGCTGCTGCCGTGCGATGTTCTGCTCGATGAGCGCCACCTTCGCTTCCGTGAGGTCCCGCGCATCGACATGGCCCGTTCCCTCGAGGAGGGCCGCGATATGGCAGCTCTTGCCACCCGGTGCCGCGCAGACATCGACGACCTGGTCGCCCGGCTGCGGATCGGCTTCGATGCCGACCTGCTGTGATGCGTAGTCCTGAATCGTGATCTCACCGCGCTGGAAGGCCTCGCTGTGCACGATGTCGCCCTCCATCTCCTCACAGTGTCCATCCTGGAAGCGGACGAAGTTCTTCTTTTCACCCTCGAGGAACCAGGCAAGCATGCGCTCCGTCTCCTCCCGTCCATAGACCTTCTTCAGTGCATCGTACATCCAGAGCGGCACACTGTAGCGGATATAGGCCGGTGTCTTTCCGGTATGGGCGAGGTTCTGGAAGATGATTTCCTTATCCCGGGAAACACTCCGAAGAACGCCATTCACGAAGCCGCTCAGGAAAAAGACCTTGTCCTCCTGGCTCTTCACGAGCTCGACCGCCTCGTTGATGGCCGCACTGTCCGGCACCTTATCCATGTAGAGAATCTGGTAGCTGCCCATGCGGAGCACCGTCCGAACCAGGGGCTCCATGTTTTTCGTATGGGTCTTACTGATCTGGTTCAGGATGAAGTCGATCTGGATCGTATACTCGAGGGTTCCCTCGACGAGTCGTGTCACGAAGGCACGGTCGCGCGGCGTCCAGTCCGGATACGCCGACAGTGCATCACGCAGCACGATATGCGAGAGCTTCTTCTCCTCAAGGATCTTCATAAGGCTAAGTACAGCAATAGACCGCGGCGTCGCTGCGGTCTTTTCTCTCGAAATCTCTGATATTTTTTTCTTTCCGGCATGCATAAATTTATGCAGCGGGCCCTCTGCCCGGGTCGTTTTTTTTCGCTGATTCTTATTCACCATAAATGATTCTTTGCAGTTTCCTCTCTTTAATATGCCGTGTAGCGTCAGTCGTCACTTCGCCGGCTGCCCCTCGTCAGGATCAGCAGTCGAAGGAGCTGCAGCAGAGACGATGTCGCCGCGGCGACATAGGTAAGTGCAGCCGCTGTCAGAACCGCCTTCACGCCGTCAAGCTCCTCTTCGGTCAGCACCTGATTCTCGCGCAGCGTCTTCACCGCGCGGCGGGATGCGTCGAACTCGACCGGAAGGGTCAGCAGCTGGATCGAGATCGCCACGATAAAGGCGATGATGCCGATTTTGATGAGCGGCGACCAGCTGATGAGGATCCCGAAAAAGATCATCGGAATCGAGATCTTCGAAGCGACGGCACAGGCCGGCGTGATCGTGCGCGTCAGCACCAGCGGCCCGTAGCAGACGTGATCCTGGATCGCATGCCCGCACTCATGGGCCGCGACACCGATCGCCGCGATCGAGTGACTGTTGATGGTTGATTCACTCAGGTTCAGAACTTTCTTACTCGGCACATAATTATCCGTCAGATTTCCGGCGATCCCCTGCACACGGACATTCGTGATGTCGTTCCGGCTCAGGATCAGGCGTGCGGCATCCGCACCGGTAATGCCGGCACGCGCGCCGATCTTCGCATATTTCTGAAAGGTCCGGTTGACATTGGCACTTGCCAGCATCGAGACGATGACGCCGATCAGTACCAGTACATAGGTCGGATCATAAAACATCGGATATCCATAGTAACCGTACATAGTATTTCCTCCTGCCATTAAATATCACGGGGGAGTGCCGCCCGTAGGGCGCGGGGGTCCCCGTGATGCCTTAGTGGCGAACGTATTCAAAGCTGTGCCTTATGCACAGCTTCTTTGTATATCACGGGGGAGTGCCGCCCGTAGGGCGCGGGGGTCCCCGTGATGCCTTAGTGGCGAACGTATTCAAAGCTGTGCCTTATGCACAGCTTCTTTGTATATCACGGGGGAGTGCCGCCCGTAGGGCGCGGGGGTCCCCGTGATGCCTTAGTGGCGAACGTATTCAAAGCTGTGCCCTACAGTGTACGACATATTCGTGATCAGTGTATGTAAAAAGTCTAAACTTTATCTGAAGAATCAGAAACGATGTCCGCGCAGGAAATCCTCAGCCTTCATGCGCTTCTTGCCTTCGAGCTGCAGCTCCCGGATAAGAAGTGCACCCCGACCACAGCGCACCACCAGCATCTTCTGGTCGGCATATACATGCCCTGCCTTCGTTCCCTCCGGCATCGTTCTGTCCTGCTCCGGCATCATCACGGCCACCTCCGGCAGCGGATACTGCTTACACTCCGCGTCCGTCAGTACGTCGGCATCCCAGAGCTTCAGCTGCTTCCCGCCGAGGAAGCTGTAGGCGGATGGCCATGGATTCAGACCGCGGATCTTCCGCTCGATGACCACCGCATCCTCCGTCCAGTCGATGCGACCGGAGGTCTTCGTGAAAAGACCGACCTTCGTCGCCTGGGATGCATCCTGTGGCACCGGCGTGATGCTGCCGGCCTCGAGACCCTCGAGGGTCTCCACGATCAGCTCCCCGCCGAGCTTCGCCAGCTTATCGAAGAGCGTGCCGCCGGTTTCCTTCGCCTCAAGCGGAATCCGCTTCATCATCAGGATATCACCGGTATCGAGGCCCTCATCCATCTGCATGGTCGTGACGCCCGACTCGGCATCGCCGTTCAGCACGGCCCACTGCACCGGCGCCGCGCCACGGTACTTCGGTAGCAGCGAGGCATGCACATTGACACAGCCATACTTCGGTATCTCAAGGATATCCTTCGGCAGGATCTGTCCGAATGCCGTCACGACGATCACATCCGGTGCGAGCGCACGCATCTCTGCCTTCAGCGCCTCATCCTTCCGGATCCGCTCCGGCGTCGCTACACGGATTCCGTAGCCCTCCGCCGCGATACGCACATCACTCTTCTGTGCCTCACCATGCCGTCCCTTCGGACGATCCGGCTGTGTAATCACGAGCGGGATCTCATAGCCCGCCTTCACCAGTGCATCGAGCGTCGCCACCGCAAAATCCGGTGTTCCCATGAAAATAACCTTCACCTCTTACCTCCATCCAAGGGCATTTACAACATCATAAGTGTACAAAATCCGTCAGGGGTTCCCGGAGGACCGTCAACAGAAGCCATACGAAGGGACCGTGTGAAATCAATCCAGGTCCCCTTAGCGGCACTTGGTGTCATCTCTCCCTGGAACCCTCTGCAACGCTGAGTTTTCATAAAGAAAACTCAGTGATTGCAGAGGGCCTAGTGCCGCTTAGGGTCCCTGGGTTAGATTTCACCGGTCTCGTAGTACTGTGCTTCTGTTGAAGGCCCTCCGGGGCCCTGGATGATCACTCGAAGTCCTCGAACTCCTCCTCGTCGAGGCTCTCGTAGTTCACGTCCTCGAGCTCTCCCTCGACCTTCGAGGTGTAGAGGATGCCGTGCAGGTGGTCGTTCTCATGCGCCATCGCACGTGCGAGCAGACCCTCACAGTCGAAGGCATACGGCTGCATGTTCGCATCGAGTGCCTCGACATGCACCTTCATCGCTCTCGTCACCACGCCCTGCTTGCCCGGTACGGACAGACAGCCCTCGTCACCGGTCTGGGTCTCGTCGCCGATCGGGGTCACCGTCGGATTGATGCAGATATAGCGCTGGCCATCACCGATGTCGATGACGAACAGCTGGCGAAGGATGCCGACCTGCGGTGCAGCGAGTCCGACACCGTTCGCCGCATACATGGTTTCAAACATGTCGTTGATGAGGTCGATGGTACGATCCGACACCGCCTTCAGCGGCTTGCACTCCTTCTCCAGAATCGGGTCTCCAATTTCACGAATGGTTCTTAATGCCATAATACTCTCCTAACTACTGTAAATCAAAATTCAACAGCACGAGGCCGCGACGGTCGTGCTGACGTACACGTTCGGTAAAACGATCCCGTAACCTGATGATTATATCATGGGACGGGTGTTTGATATAGACGATTTTTCGATAGACGTCGTTGATCCGGTAGACCGAGGCCTCGAGCGGTCCGATCAGCTCGGCACCCTCGGCACTGCAGTCGAGCTGGAAGCCCTCCGCCGCAGCGGAACTCACCATGGAGAGAAAATCCTCATCCTTGCTGGCGAGCTGGATCGTCATGAGGCGCTCCGTCGGCGGATACCCCATCAGCTTCCGGAAGCGGAACTCCTTTTCATAGAAGGCCCTGTAGTCCTGCCGCTTTGACAGCACGATCGCATAGTGATCCGGCTGATAGGTCTGGATGATGACCGTACCGGCCTGCGCACCACGACCTGCCCGCCCGGCTGCCTGGGTCAGCAGCTGGAAGGTGCGCTCCGAGGCCTTGAAGTCTGGTGCCGAGAGATTGAGGTCCGCCGCGATGAGCCCGACGAGGGTCACATCCGGGAAGTCATGTCCCTTGACGATCATCTGGGTACCGATCAGGATGTCGGCCTGGTGCTTCCGGAACTTCTCGAGGATACGCTCGTGGTCCCCCTTCCGCTTCGTCGTATCCGCATCCATACGGAGCACCGACGCCGTCGGGAAGATCTTCTTCACATAGCTCTCAAGCTTCTCCGTACCGAAGCCGAAGGGCGCGAGGTAGGGGCTGCCGCAGCTCGGGCAGAGCTTCATGAGCCGTGTCTGGTAGCCGCAGTAGTGGCAACGCAGAGAGCCATCCCGGTGCAGGGTCAGAGTGATGTCGCAGTGCGGGCACTTCAGCGCCTCACCGCAGCTCCGGCAGGACACGAAATTCGAGTAGCCGCGCCGGTTCATGAAGAGCATGATCTGCTCCTTCTTCTCGAGCTTCTCCTGCATGAGCGTATAGAGCCGCTCCGAGAGGATGCTCCGGTTTCCCTTCGCCAGCTCCTCCCGCAGGTCGATGATCTCGGTCTCCGCGAGCTTCGCACCGGCGTGGGCCCGCTCCAGCAGCTCGAGCAGCTGCACCTCGCCCCGGAGAGCGGCGCTGTAGATCGTGAGGGACGGCGTCGCTGATCCATAGAGCACCGGACAGCCTGCAAGACGCGCCCGCTCATACGCGACATCCCGCGTCTCGTAGCGGGGTGCCGTCTCCGACTTGTACGCCGACTCATGCTCCTCATCCATGATGATGAGGCCGAGTCGCTCGAACGGCGCAAATACGGCTGAACGTGGGCCGATGAGGACATTGACCTCGCCACGCTCACATTTCGTATACTGCTCGAAGCGCTCGCCGATGCTCATCCGGGAATTCAGGATCGCGACCCGGCCCTGAAAGCGGGTCGATACGCGGCGCACCGTCTGGTAGGTGAGCGAGATCTCTGGAATCAGCAGGATCACCTGATCCCCGCGCCGGATCACCTCCTCCATGATGTGGAGGTAGACCTCGGTCTTTCCAGAGCCCGTGATCCCGTGCAGCAGATAGCGCGGCACAGGATGTCCATCCGCCGGAGCTGCTTCGCCCGCTGCCTTCGCTTCGGCCAATGCAGACGTCCCGGTGCTCTCCGGTTCCGCGGTTTCCGTATCTCCCGGCACACTCGTGACCGGCGAAGCCGTGCGCTTCGCCACACAGGCCTGGTACCCCGCGATGACGGCAGCGGCTGCCTGGGCCTGTGCCGGATTCAGATCGTGGTACTCATCCTGCTCGTTCTGATACATGCGGACCGGATCGATGCGGCGGGCATTCTTTCGCACGGTCCGGCGCACCGGCAGGACCGTCTTCAGGCACTGGTTCATCGTCGTCCCGTATTCGGTCGACATCCAGGCGGCGAGGTGGATGAGCTGCTCCTGTACGGAGATGGCATCCGGGATCACCGCGACGATGTCCTTCACCTTCGACGGATCATAGTCGAAGTTTTCCCGAAGACCGACGACATAGCCGGTTTTCTCTGCATTGGACGCACCAAAGGGGATCGTGACACGATCCCCTACGTGAAGGTCCATGCCCTCCGGAATGTGATAGGTATAGGCACGGTCCAGTGCTTCATTTGTGATGTCAATGATGATTTCTGCGTACATCAGCACTGTTTCTGTCTGAAGTCACGCACGATTTCGGACAGCTTCATGCTGTTCGAGCCCTTGAAGAGGAGGACATCCCCGCTGCAGGCGATGGCGTGAAGGGTGTTGCGGAGCTCCTCGAGATCCGTGAAGTATTCGATCGTCGGCACGCGGCGTGCGGCCTCGTCCCCGATCGGCTTGTGCGGCTCGGCGACCGCGTTCTGTATTCCCTCGCCGATGGCAGCGGCCCGCTCTCCGTACAGGAAGACCGCATCGATCGGCAGGGTCGCGAGGTAGCTTCCCACCTCGCGGTGGTAATCCAGCGTCTTCTCACCGAGCTCGAGCATATCGGCGAGAACCGCGATGTGACGTTTTCCCTCGAGGGCGGCGAGGGCCTCCAGCCCTGCCTTCATGGACGCCGGTGATGCGTTATAGGCATCATCGATGACGAGGACCCCCTCCTTCGTACGGAAGGTCTCTCCACGGCCGGCGAGCCCGGAGAAGTTCTCGAGCGCATGCTGCGCCGACGCTTCATCGACACCGAGCGCCGTCGCGATATGCATCGCGGCCGACGCATTCTGAAGCATGTGGCTGCCCTTCACCATGAGGTGAAGATCATAATCTTTCATTTCATACGACCGGAGCTCGATCGTCTGCTCCGTCGCGATCCCGAAGGCATGGATCTCCTCGAGCGTCAGCTTCGAAAGGATCGCGTCGTCCATGTTCAGGTAGAGTGCGCCACCCTCCCGCATGCCGTCGAGGATGTGCAGTTTCTCCCGGAGGATGTTTTCCTGGGTCTTCAGCTGCTCGATGTGGGCGATGCCGATGTTCGTCATCACCGCCATATCGACACAGGCGATCTGCGCGATCCGGGTCATCTCTCCCGGCTCCGACATGCCGAGCTCGATCACCGCCGCCTCCGCACCGGAGCGGGCCATCTGAAACATGGTGATCGGAACACCCACCTGGGAGTTCGCATTGCCCGCCGTCTGAAAGACCTTCTTTCCTGCCGCGATCGCGGTCGCGATCATGCTGCGGGTCGTGGTCTTCCCGACCGAGCCGGTGACACCGATGACGGTGCCGTGGAACTTCTTCCGCTCCATGTAGCCGATCTCCTGCAGCGCCTTCGTCGTGTCCGTAACCTGATAGAAGCGGACCGCCGGATGCTTCGCCTGCAGCGCTTCGATCGGACGGGAGCTGAGCACGGCGACCGCGCCGTTCGCGATGGCCATATCGATATAATCATGTCCATCGCTGTGCTCACCGATGATCGGCACGAAGAGGGCATGCTGCATTTTCTTCCGCGAGTCGAGCACGATCTCCTCGATGCCCTCGTCACTGAATCCGAAACTGATATCCGCTGTATTCATACTGTTCTCCATCAAAGCTTATACTTCGCTGCTGTCTCGAGGATGACCTCCCGGTCGAGGAAGTGGGTACGCACGCCCTTCACCTCCTGGTAGTCCTCATGTCCCTTTCCGATCACGGCGATCATGTCGCCCTTCTCGGCGTGGGTCATCGCATATTCGATGGCCTCACGGCGATCCGGAATCTCGACATACTGTCCGCCGGCCGGCACGAGAGTGGACTTGATATCCGCGATGATGTCCGTCGTCTCCTCATCACGGGAATTATCCGCCGTGAGAATGCTGAAATCCGCGAACGCGGCCGCCGCCTTGCCCATGCCGTAGCGACGGTCCTTCGCACGGTTGCCGCCGCAGCCGAAGACAACGACGAGACGCTTCGGATGAAGCTCCCGTAAGGTACTGAGCAGATTTTCCATCGCCATCTCGTTGTGCGCATAGTCGACGAGCACCGACATCGTGTCGTTTTTAAAGACGATCTGCGTACGTCCGTCGACGTGCACACGCCGGAAGGCGCTCATGATCGCGCGATGCGGGATCCCGATCAGGGACAGAACGGAAATCGCGGCCATCGCATTGTAGACATTGTACTTCCCCGGCATATCCATCTTAATCTCGAGCTCCGTGTGGCCACTCACATCGAAGCGGATCCCGACGAAGTCCGGACGGTTCACGTGTTCGATGTTGTCAGCCATAAAGTCGGCCGCACGGTCGATCGCATAGGTGAACATCTTGCACGGCGCACCGGCAAGGAGCTCATCCGCATAATCCGCATCGAGGTTGATGATGCCGACACGGGACTGTTTGAAGATGCAGCTCTTATAGTACTTGTACTCCTCAAAATCCGCATGCTCGTTCGGTCCGATGTGATCCGGCTCGATGTTCGTGAAGATGCCGTAGTCGAAGGTGATAGCGTCGACACGGTGGAGCTTGAAGGCCTGGCTGGAGGCCTCCATCACAACATAATCACAGCCCTCATCCCGCATCATACGGAAGTAGTGCTGGAGGTCATAGGACTCCGGGGTCGTGTTCTTCGTCGGAAGGTGATGCCCGCAATACTCGACACCGGTCGTACCGATGCAGCCGACCTTCTCGCCGGCGTCCTCGAGGATCTGCTGGATCATGTGGGCGGTGGTCGTCTTGCCCTTCGTTCCGGTGATAGCGATGACCGTCATCTCCCGGCTCGGATGATCGAAGCGTGCCGCACTGAGCGCCGCGAGGGACGCCCGCGCATTCTCCACACGGATGATCGCAACCTCCGCCGGCACGGTCTCAAGCGCGAGACCAAACGCAGAAGGATCCTCCTCGATCACGATCGCCTGACAGCCCTGCGCGATGACCGCCGGGATGAAGCGATGCGCATCGACATTGGCACCCTTCATCGCATTAAAGACGGTTCCCTGCACTGCTTTTCTCGAATCAAACACGACCTCCCGGACATCCGGCACCGAAGTGTCACCATGGACGGTCTCATACTGTATGTCATTCAGCCAGTCTGCAAATTTTGCCATAATCTTTCTCTTTTCGTCTTAAAAGTAGATCGGCCCTCCAGGGATACCAGAGGGCCGCAACAGAGATCATCAGAAGAGTCCGGTGATCTTTCCGTCCTTTACATCGATGCCGAACGCCGCCGGCTTCTTCGGGAGACCCGGCATGGTCATGATGTCACCGGTGAGGCAGACCACGAAACCGGCACCCGCCGATACATAGGCATCACGAACCGTGATACGGAAGCCGGTCGGACGGCCGAGCTTCTTCGCATCATCGCTCAGACTGTACTGCGTCTTCGCCATGCAGACCGGAACCTGACCGAAGCCGAGCTCGGTGAGCTTATCGAGGGCCTTCCGTGCCTTCGGCTCGTAGTTTACACCATCCGCACCGTAAATCTTTGTCGCCACGGCCTCGATCTTCTGATAGAGATTATCCTCAAGCTTCTGTACCGGCGTGAAGTGCGCCTCCTTCTTCTCGAGGGTCTCCAGCAGGGTCTTTGCCAGCTCGACGCCGCCCTTGCCGCCTTCCCCATGTACCTTGGAGAGTGCGAACTCTGCACCACGCTCACGGCAGAAGTTCTCGACGAACTGAAGCTCCGCCTCGGTATCCGTCGCGAACTGATTGATGGCTACCACAACCGGGATACCATAGCTCTGCAGGTTCTCGATGTGCTTCTCGAGGTTCACGATGCCCTTTGCGAGTGCATCGAGGTTTTCCCCGGCAAGCTCTGTCTTCGGCACACCGCCGTTGTACTTCAGTGCGCGTACGGTGGCAACCAGTACCGCTGCATCCGGCTGGAAGCCGGCCATCTGGCACTTGATGTCGAAGAACTTCTCAGCACCGAGATCGGCACCGAAGCCGGCCTCCGTCACCGCGATCTCACCGAGCTTCAGTGCGAAGCGGGTCGCCTGGACGGAGTTGCAGCCATGCGCGATGTTCGCGAACGGGCCGCCATGCACGAGGGCCATGTTGTGTTCGAGGGTCTGGATGATGTTCGGCTTGATGGCATCCTTCAGCAGTGCAGCCATGGAGCCGACCGCCTGCAGATCCGCTGCGGTGACCGGTTTCCCATCGACATCGTAGGCCACGATGATGCGGGCGAGACGCTTCTTGAGATCCTCCATATCGTCTGCGAGGCAGAGGATTGCCATGATTTCGGACGCCACGGTGATGACGAAATGATCCTCACGTACGACGCCGTCGGCCTTTCCGCCGAGTCCGATCACGATGTTTCGGAGCTGACGATCGTTCATATCGACGCAGCGCTTCCAGTTTATGGCCTTCAGGTCGATGCGAAGCTCGTTGCCCTGCTTGATATGATTATCGAGGAGTGCGGCGAGCAGGTTGTTTGCGCTCGTGATGGCATGGAAGTCACCGGTGAAATGAAGGTTCAGATCCTCCATCGGAACGACCTGCGCATATCCGCCGCCGGCCGCGCCACCCTTGATGCCGAAGCACGGTCCGAGGGACGGCTCACGCAGTGCGACCACGGTCTTCTTTCCGAGCAGATTCAGTGCGTCGGCGAGACCGATCGATGTGGTGGTCTTCCCCTCCCCGGCCGGTGTCGGATTAATCGCGGTGACCAGAACGAGCTTTCCATTCGGACGATCCTTGATCTTATCCCAGAGATCGTCGCTCAGCTTCGCCTTGTACTTTCCGTACTGCTCGAGTTCATCCGCCTCGATACCATACGCAGCCGCTACGTCTGTGATGCGATTCATCGTAGATTCCTGTGCAATCTCAATATCAGACTTCATCTCTTACCTCTTTCTCTCATAGCTTCTAAGTGTTGTATTTTCAGGGACGCGCCCTCGAAAACTGTGGCAAAGCGGTCATTTACGCCTCCGGTGCTTTTTCAGGAGAACAATGCATCCGACGGCGCATCGTCACATCCCAACCGGAGCACGAACGACCTGTGACGTCATCCGTTCGAGATCAGTTCGTCGAACTCGGCGAGCGTCATGATGATCTTCCGTGGCTTCGTGCCCTCCTCCGGACCGACCACGCCGGCCTCGGCGAGCTGGTCCATGATGCGGGCTGCACGGTTAAAGCCGATGCGGAACTTTCGCTGGAGCATACCGATCGAGGCCTTCTCGGTCTCGATGATCAGCTGGCCGGCCTCGACGAAAAGCTCGTCCTGGTTTCCGGCACCGCCGAGACTGCCCTCGCCGCCACCACCGGCCTGTACCTGCTGCTGTATGCGTTCACTGTACTCGACCTCGCCCATCTCCTGCTTGATGAAATCGACGACATCGGATACCTCCTGATCGGAGACGAAGGCACCCTGCACACGCACCGGCTTCGGGATGCCCTGCGGGAAGAAGAGCATATCGCCCTTTCCGAGCAGCTTCTCGGCACCGTTCATGTCGATGATGGTACGGCTGTCGGTACCGGACGAGACGGCGAAGGCGATACGGCTCGGAACATTGGCCTTAATCAGACCCGTGATGACATCCACCGTCGGACGCTGGGTCGCGATGACGAGGTGCATGCCGGCGGCACGTGCAAGCTGCGCGATACGGCAGATGGCGTCCTCTACCTCCTGGCTCGACACCATCATAAGGTCGGCGAGCTCATCGATGATGATGACGATCTGCGGCAGCTTCTCCGGCTTCTGATCCTCTGGGATCTCCGGATCATTCCGCACGGCCATGATTTTCTCGTTGTATCCCTTGAGATCACGGGAGCCGCTCTCAGCGAACTTCTTATATCGATCCGTCATCTCGGCGACCGCCCAGTTCAGCGCGGAGGCTGCCTTCTTCGGATCGGTCACGACCGGAATCAGCAGGTGCGGGATGCCGTTGTAGACGGAGAGCTCCACGACCTTCGGATCAACCATGATCATGCGGACATCCTCCGGCTTATACTTGAAGAGGAGGGACATGATCAGGGTGTTGATGCAGACCGACTTACCGGAGCCGGTGGCACCTGCGATGAGCAGATGCGGCATCTTCGCGATGTCGGTGACGATGGTCTTACCGGCGATGTCCTTACCGACACCGAACGCGAGCTTCGCCTTCGCTCCCTGGAACTCACTGCTGCCGAGCACATCCCCGAGGTAGACGGTCGCACCGTGCTTGTTCGGCACCTCGATGCCGACTGCCGACTTGCCCGGGATCGGCGCCTCGATACGGATATCCGCCGCGGCGAGACGCATCTTGATATCGTTTGTGAGCGACACGATCTTCGACACCTTCACACCGATCTCCGGCTGCAGCTCATACCGCGTGACGGCCGGGCCGATCGAGATGTTCGTGATCGTGACATTGACACCGAAGCTCTTCAGGGTTTCCTGGAGGGTCAGCGCGTTCTGGCGGATTTCCTCTCTCGTATCGAAGTCCTGACGTGCCGGCTTCTGCAGGAGGCTGAGCGGCGGGATCACGTAAGGCTTCTTAGGCTTCTTTTTCTCGAGAATCTCCTGCTGGACCTTCGCGTTATCCGCATCCGTCGGTGTATTTTCCTTCTTCTCACGGTCGAGCTGTGACTCGATTTTCTTTTTGATCGGCTCAACATCCGCGTCAATCACCTGACCGTTCGAGGCCACGATGCGCCGTGTTCCCTGCTCCATATCACCGCGGCCGATGGTGGCCACGCCGTTGCGAGCGACGCTTACCTCATCATCACCCGCATAGGCCGCGGCCGACTCTGTATCATCGCTGTCCGCGAGCGGGTGCAGCTCTGCATCCATCGCGTCCTCAGCTTCGGAATGCAACTCATCATCCACCTGCACCACGTCCGCCTCATCGTCCATGTAGCTGTCCATGAGGTTCTGGTCATCCCAGATGTCCGGACTGCCCGGCATCGTCGCGCGGTCGTCCCGTGTCACCGGGGTATGACGGACGTTCAGCGGCAGCTCGACACTGTTCGCTGCATTTTCATCCGGACCGAGGATCGCACCCATGCCGGTGATCGTCGGCTCGGCGTTCAGCTTCGGCTCAACCGAGACAGGCTGCTTCACATCAGCACCCGCCCCGAGGGCTGCCTCATAGGCGGTCGTGTCGTCGAGTGCCGGGATCGTAAACGGATCCTCCGGCACCGCTGTCTGCCGGGCGGTGGTCTGATCGGCAGCATTGGCCTCCGCAGACACCGTCGCCCCTGCACTCATCTCGGAGAGGGACTGATGTGCAGAAAGATCGATCGCCTGCATATCAACACCGGCCCGACGTGCACGCAGCTCCTCCTCCCGGGCGAGACGACGCTCCTCCCGGTGGAGACGTGCAGACTCCGCCACCTGTGAGAAGTCCTCCCGCGCACGATCACGGGCATGGGAAGCGGCACGTGCGGAATGCTTCGCGATGATACGTGCGAGTGGCTTTCCGGTGGTATAGATGAGGCACACGAAGCTGGCCACGATGAGGATCAGGGCCGCGCCGACCGTACCGGCGATCGTATGCAGCACCATCGCGAGGGCACCGCCGACGATACCGCCGCCGATGCCGAGCTCCGCGCCCTCACTGTAAAAATCCATCAGGCTCATGTCCTGCACGCCACCTGCGGTAAACAGCTGGAAAAGCGCCGACAGGAACACCAGCATGAACAGCGCCGAGCTCATACGGAGCGTTGCGTGCGGGTTATCGATGTTCGAGAGGATGAAGGCCACCACGAAGCACAGCACGATCGGAAAGAGATAGCCGACCACGCCGAAAAGTCCGAGCTGCACAGCCTTCAGTGCTGCGCCGATCGGACCACAGAGACCCAGATTCGACAGAAACAGAAAAAGCGAGACGGCGAAGGTGATGATGATCGCGGCCTCGTCCCCCATCAAGGGTGCATCATACTCCTGTGCCTTACTGCTGGAGCGCGCCCTGGTATTTGCTGTCGTCTTCGGTTTATTCTTGCTGCCCTTCGGTCTACCCATATCACCTCACCTGGTCGTAATATCTGAATGTAACTTTAGTATTATACTCCAAAACTCCAGCAAAATCTATATCTAAAACAGGCGTTTGCGTCTATATCGATACTTGTGCGTGCTCGTTCAGAGCAGCGCTTCCTTGAACGCAGACGGATTAAAGTGATAATAATGCGACGGTCGACCCTGACGCGGCGTTTTGGTATCCGGAGCGGTATCACGGAAGCGGATCATATCGAGATCGTAGAGCTTCGCGAGGATACGGCTCGCGGAACGCATCGTGATGCCAAGCTTCTCGGAGAGCGCATGGGAGCTGATCAGCTGCGCCTCATTCTGCTCGAAGATGCTGATCAGCTTCAGGATATTGGTCTCGTTGATCCCGTTCTCTCTTGCAAACGCAAGTGCCTTTTCATTCGAGTAGTTGTACATCAGCTGATTATCCGCACTGAGCGGTCCGGTGATCTTATCCTCTTCGTCCATGAAGAAGGCATCATTGCGGCCATAGCGATCCGCCTCCATGAGGGCGTGCTCCGCGAAGTAACGTGAGCGCTCATAGGACGGACTGACACCGGCACCGATGCGGAACGGGAAGTTCAGCTCCTTCTTCAGGATCAGCAGCAGTGTACGGATCGTATCGAGCTGTGGCGCACCGGACGGGACCTGCACATGGATCTCGAACTGGTTGAAGCCCTGGGAGATACGGAAGTGCAGATGATTCGCCTTCCGGTAGTCCGCCAGCAGCTTGTAGACCGTCGCCTCACGGTACTCCTGCTCCTCCTGCTCGACATCCTCGTCAAACGGCAGACGCATCAGGATGCTGAGCTCATCCTTCAGATTGATCGAGTCCAGACGGAGCTCGTTCAGTGCGGAGCGGATCGACTTCACGATCATATCCTCCGAAGGGAACACGGCAACATACGGGATATGCAGCTCATCGAGGCGGGTCAGGTTATTGATGGACCGGGACAGGATCAGATCGATCTTTCCTTCATCCCAGAGCTTCTTCGCATACGCGGTGATATGCCGGTAGTCGTAGTGCGTGTCCTCGAAAAAGTACGGACAGTTCTCCTTCTTTACATACTGCGGCACTTCCATATAGTTGTTTGTCGTCGTCAGGAAATCACAGAAAACACGATTCAGCTTCGTCTCCGGATGGTCGATCTGAAACTGCAGCAGGATCGACAGCACATCGATCGGCTCATATGCCGTGAAAGTACATGGGATGCGGTTATCCGGAAACTTGTTCTTGATATAGTGATAGCCCAGCTCGCCAGAGAAGAAAATGACATCGCACTTTCCCTTCACATCCTGGTAGATGGCATCGATGTCACTCATCTTTCGATAGATATACTGAAAAAACTGACAGCCGAAATCATGCTCTGCGATGACCTTCTCTACAGGCTCCAGCGAATGATCCGGGCTTACAATTGCAACATTAATCATAGATCTGCTCCATACTCTTCGACCGCGCGAACATCAGATGCATCCTTCATGACACGGATACCTTTGACCGCTCAGTGGATGCTTCAACGGATGCATACGCTGGGCTTCGTTCTGCGCGATACTGTAAATTAAGACTTGCGTCTTTTATGTGGAGATTAGCACTGCACATCGCGAAAGTCAATCAAAAAGAGGGCTGCGCACAGGCAGTCCCCTTATGTCGTAAGTGTTCAGCCAGGAGCCCCTGGCTGAACACTTACGATCTCATCGTATATTTCGTTTTATTCAGTTCGTTCTTTTCCGAAGAAGAACACCGTCAGGGTTCCAGGGCCGGTATGACATCCAATGGTCGGGCCGATCGGATAGATTCGGATTTTCCCCTTCAGATGCTCGAAACGGGACTCGATCATCTCCCGCAGCTTCTCGGCATCCTCCTCGCACTCGGAATTTCCGACGAAGCAGGTATCGCTGTACTGAAGTCCGTTCTCCGCAAGCTCCTCCATCTTCTCTTCGAGCCGTGCGATGGCCTTCCGTTTTCCACGAAGCTTTTCCTTCACCTTGAGGGATCCATCCTTCACGAGCTCGATCATCGGACAGATATTGAGGATCGTACCGATCGCACCGGAGGCCTTCGATACACGACCACCCATGATGAGGAACTTAAGGTTCGTCGTCAGTACCAGGTGCTGCACCTTATGCTTCTCCGTCTCTGCGTAGTCACGAAGTGCGTCGATGTCCATCCCTTCATCCCGTAAATCGCAGAGCTTATCCATAAGCAGTCCGTAGCCAGAGGATGCGCAGAGGGAATCCACGATGTAGATTTTCCGCTCCGGGAAGGCTTCCTGCAGATCCTCGGCTGCGATCCGTGCAGAGTTGAGGGTACCGGAAATACCGCTCGAAAGCGTGACATGCAGGATATCCTTTCCTGCCTCGAGGTATGGGCGGAAACGCTCGACGTACTCCTCGACATTGACCTGTGAGGTCTGCGAACGTTCACCGGCCAGCATACGGCGATATACCTCGGACGAGGAAATCGAGTGTCCGAAATCGTCGAGGTACTCATCGTCTCCGACACGAAGGTGGAAGTAGCAGACATTGACCTCGCGCTCCTGGTACCAGGACTCCGGCATATCCGCCGTTGAGCAACAGCTGAGTATATAAGAATGCATAGTATGATCACTCCTTTTGAAACATTGAGCCTATCATACACCCGCATGCACATAGTTTCAATAACTACTTGTAAAATTCTCCATAACCACGTTGCATGTTCGTTAAAACAATTTGTTTCGATTAAAGTGAGGCCCAGGAGGGCATCATTGTTTCAGCGAATCCACTTCTTTGAGAAATGGGTATCAAAGAAGCTGATGAAGGGGCCGAGGCCGAAGGCGCAGATCAGGGTACCGAGGCCGATAAGTCCGCCGAGCAGGAAGGTGATGAGCGCGGTCAGGGCGTCCGTGAAGACGCGGCAGCCGAAGTATGGAAATGGGGTATGGTCGGCGAGACCGATGGCGAGATAATCGTACGGGGCGATGCCGAGGTTCGCGGTCTGGTACATTGAAACACCGACGGAGGTGATCACGACACCGAGAATCACGAAGATCAGCTGTACCGGAAAGGACGACGCCACGCCGAAGATCTGTTCGATGTGCTGATAAAAGAAGGTCACGATGTAGCCGATGGTCACCCAGTTAAAGAAGGTGCCGAGACCGATGTATTTCCGGCCCCAGAGGATCTCGACGATGAAAAAGAGCGTGTTCGCCATCAGATTCATGGTGCCGAGGGAGATCCCGAGGAGCTCCGATGTCCGGAGGTTAAGCGCCGTGATGGAGTCATTGCCCAGCCCGGACTGCTTGAAGAAGGCGATGCCGAGGGAAATCACGACACAGCCGAGGAGCATACCGGCGATGCGGCTTGCACTGATCTTGTTATTCTGCATAGATGTTTCTTCTCCTCTAAAAGTTTATAAAAATTTAATGGGGTCAGACCCCATTAATTCTGGCGCGGTGGGTCAGTCGCCGATGACGTTTCGGATGGCCACCGGGGTCCGGTAGTTCCAGCGGTAGATGCGGATACCGGAGCGGGTGGAAGCGGCGTTGACCACCTGGCCATTTCCGATGTACATGCCGACGTGGTTGATCGTACCACTGCGGTTTGCGTAGAAAATGAGGTCGCCCGGGCGCATATTCGCACTCGTCACCTTCGATCCGGTCCGCGCCTGATCACGGGATACACGTGGGACAGAGATGCCGAAGTTCTTCAGTACCGACTGTGTGAAGCCGGAGCAGTCACAGCCATGGGTGAGCGAGGTGCCGCCCCAGACATAGCGGTTCCCGACGAACTGACAGGCGAAGTTGACGATCTTGTTTCGGAAGGCCATGGCCGCGTTCGCCGCCTCGACCGCCGGATAGTACTCGATGGCCTCCTGCAGTGCATACTGCACGGTGACGTTGTTGTCTCGCGTCGAGACGAACGCGCCCTGGTCTTCACCGTCATCATCACCCGCGTCCAGCTCGAGCTGTACCCAGCCGTCGAGCTGATTCAGTACATTATAGCGCTGACCGGAGGTGACCGCCGTCCAGGCCTTCGAATCGGTCGAGGCCTCTGAGCGGACGTTCAGAGACTCCGTGTTTACGATCGCCATGACCTGCGCGTGCTGCACGGCGAGATTCTGCGCCGTATCGCCCGTCGCGATGAGGTCCTTCCGCACATAGCCGGTGACCGGACCGGACTTGATCTTATACCAGCCGTCCTCCTCGCCGAGGATATTGCAGCCGGCATAGCCCGGGAACTTACCGACGATATTATTGATTCCGTCCTCCTTCGGTGAGGAGCGCACGTTGATGTAGTCGCTTGCGAGGGACACACCGAGATGATCGTACATATTGAGCACCTTCGCCTTCAGGTTCAGGGTGCGCGCCTCGTCGAGGCCGTAGTCGATCGTCACATACTGAGGATCCGCCGACATATAGCAGGTGTCGATGGTATCGATGTTATCCGGTGCGATCTTGATCCAGCTCTGACCGGCACGCTCGAGCACCTCATACTTCTCGCCCTTCGCCGCGGAGCCGACCGTATTGCCGTCCTCGATGACCGGTCCCGAACGCATCCGGAGATGATCGGTGATGACGGTCGCACGCACGCGGATCAGCTCCGGCACCATCGCGACCGCCTCCTCGCCGGTCACGAGATAGCGCTTCGACATATAGCCATCCATTCCGCCGGACTCGACATGTGCCCAGCCCTCGGCCCCCTCCGGATCCATCTCGAGGATGTTCACGGCCGCACCGTTCGTAAGCTCACCCATGATGTTCGTGAGATCGTTCTGGTTCGGTGCCGAACGGAAATTGATGTAGCTGTCACACTTCACGATGCCGAGCGTCGCATACTGCTGCAGCACCCGCTGCAACGTATCCGCCTGTATCTGATCGGTGAGACGCTGAATCTGTGATTCCGTCGAAATCGTCTCCGGGACCGCCGTACACTCACTTTCCGAGCTCAGCTGCTGCTCTTCCACGACGGCCTCCTGCTTCCCGCCGCGCACCAGTACGCGGATCAGGAGGCCCATGATCAGGACACAGAAAATAAGTACCGAAATCAGAAGGATCCTCTGCTTCGCCTCACTTCCCATACCCTGTTTTTTTCTGCTTCTTCCAGGCTTTCCCATAAAAATGCCCCTATTCTATATACTCAAAATCACGAGCATTATAGCATAGGGGTCCTGTATTTACATTATTTTTTTCAGAAGCGCACGGCACAGCCGCCTGCATTGCCCTGCGCCAATGCTTCCGTCCGTCACATCATCGCGCAAGCATCATACGGTCGTTCGCGAAGGTTCCACCGGAGGCCTCCTCGAACTTCTGGAGCAGATCCTCGACGGTGAGCTTTTTCTTCTCTTCCCCGGCGACATCATAGATGATCTTTCCGTTATCCATCATGATGAGGCGGTTTCCGATGCGGATCGCGTCGTTCATGTTGTGGGTAACCATGAGGGCCGTCAGATGGTTCTCCCCGACGATTTCCTCGGTGAGAGCCAGGACCTTCGAGGCGGTCTTCGGATCGAGGGCCGCGGTATGCTCGTCCAGCAGGAGCAGATGCGGACGCTTGAGCGTCGCCATCAGCAGGGTCAGGGCCTGGCGCTGACCACCGGACAGGAGTCCGACCTTACTGGTCATACGGCTCTGCAGACCGAGGCCGAGACGCTCGAGCGCATCCTTATAGAACTCACGCTCCTTCTGGGTAACCGCCCAGCGGAGACGTCTGCGCTCTCCTCTTCGGAAGGCGAGCGCCATATTCTCCTCGATCTGCATGTCGGCAGCCGTGCCCTTCATCGGATCCTGGAATACACGTCCGATGTACTTCGCGCGCTTGCACTCCGGCTGCTTCGTGATGTTCTCACCATCGATCTCGATGATGCCGGAATCGACCGGATAGGCACCGGCGATCATATTGAGAAGGGTCGACTTGCCGGCACCGTTACCGCCGATGATGGTCACGAAATCACCATCGTTCAGGGTCAGGTTGATGCCACGCAGTGCCTTCTTTTCATTGACGGTTCCCTTGTTAAAGGTCTTTCGTACGTTCTTGATCACTAACATCGCTTATGCCTCCTTCTGCTCGAGTGCATCCGTCGCTTCCTCATCCTCGGATACACGCTCACGATAGCTCTTCGCTGCACGATACTTCTGCATCGCTACCGGGATACAGAGCGCGAGGGCGACGATAACCGCCGACAGAAGCTTCATGTCGTTCGCCTTCATACCGAGACGGAGCACGACGGCACGGATAACGAAGTAAATGACACAGCCGATGACCGCCGAGCTTAAACGCATTGCGAAATTACGTGCATGGGCGAAAATGACTTCACCGATGACGATGGACGCGAGGCCGATGACGATCGCACCGGTACCCATACCGACATCCGCATACTTCGTGGACTGGCAGACGAGGGCGCCGGACAGGCCGCAGAGGACGTTCGCGATGACGAGGCCGAGCAGCTTCGCATGGTTCGTATCTACGCCGAGGGCCCGGATCATATCCTCGTTGTTACCCGTTGCACGCAGTGCCGCACCGAGTTCGGTACCGAAAAACCAGTAGAGAATGGCGATCAGTGCGATCGCGACGATGAGTCCGACGATCAGCGTCGCCTGCGACTGGGTGATGCCGAGCTTATCCACCCAGAAGGTGATGTCGGACGCAATCTTATTCACCGACTGATTCGACTTATCCGACATGATCCGGAGATTGATGGACCAGAGTGAGATCTGGGTCAGGATTCCAGCGAGGATCGCCGGAATACCGAAGAAGGTATGTAAAACACCGGTCACCGCACCTGCCACGCCACCTGCCAGTGAACCGCAGATCAGTGCGAGGGTCGGATCGAGTCCCGCGAGCATCATCGTCGCGCACACACAGCCGCCCAGTGCGAAGGCACCGTCCGTCGTCATATCGGCGATATTTAAAAGCTTAAAGGTGATATAGACGCCGAGCACCATCATCGACCAGATGAGTCCCTGTGAAACCGCGCCCAGCATGGATGCAAGTAAACCGTTCATGAGGTTTCCTCCTGTAATAAAAAATAAGGTTGTATCCTGCGCAAGAAAGCATCCTCCCAAGCGGTCTACACATTCTGTCACATAGACGCTTTAAAGCGCTGATACAACTTTCATAATCATAGGACTTTAGTACTTTAAAGTCAACAAGGAATATAAAAAGGGCGAAGCCTCTGCTCCGCCCTCGGTTCTGAAAAATAAATTTCGTTTTCATCCTCATCCGTGACGCCCCTGCGATGATGCGAAGAACGAAGTCTTTATATCCACCGCCCGGCACAGAAGGCTGAAAAGCGACTTACTTCTTGACAGAAGAAACATCGATGCCGAGCGTATCAGCGGTTTCCTGATTGACAGCGATCGTGCACTTATCCGCGCTGAGGTAGCCGATCGGGATATCTGCAGGATTCTTGCCATCCTTCAGGATCTCCACAGCCTGCTCACCTGCCATGTAGCCGAGCTGGTAGTAGTCGATGCCATAGGTTGCGAGGCCGCCTTCATTGACCATGTTCTCCTCACCACAGATGATCGGGATCTTGTTGTCGGTTGCGACAGAAGCGACGGTCGCCATGCCGGCTGCGATGGTGTTATCGGTCGGTGCGTAGATGACGTCAACCTTACCGATCATAGACTCCACGACGGTCTGGATCTCGTTCGAGCTGGAAACGGTGTAATCCGCATGTGCGAGGCCGGCCTTATCGCAGGCGTCCCTCGCCATCTGTGCCTGAATCTCGGAGTTCGACTCCGCGGTACAGAAAAGGATACCGACGGTCTTCGCATCCGGAAGCAGCTGCTTCAGAAGATCGATCTGCTCCGCTACCGGGGTCAGATCAGAGGTACCGGTGACATTTCCGCCAGGCGCGTCGTTCGAAGCTACGAGGCCGGACTCTGCCGGATCGGTTACCGCGGAAAGAACGATCGGGATGGTGGTCGTCGCCGCGGAAGCGGCCTGTGCTGCCGGCGTCGCGATCGCATAGATAAGGTCATCTCCATCATTTACGAACTTCTCAGCGATGGTCTGGCAGGCAGACTGCTCACCGGACGCGTTCTGCTGATCGATTTCATAGGAAATACCCGAATCATCGAGAGCCTTTACGAAGCCCTCGTTTGCCTTATCGAGCGCCGCATGCTGTACGAGCTGGAGTACGCCGATCTTATAGGTCTTACCGTCGGTCCCCTCGGCTGCCGCTGCGGTCGTCGCATCGGTCTCTGCTGCGGCTGCCGTCGTCTCTGCTGCTGCCGCGGTCGTCGCGGTCGGTGTGGAGCTGGAGCCACAGGCACTTAAGGAAGCCACAGCCATCATCGCGACCATGGAAATCGCTGTAAATCTGTTCATCTTTTTCATAATGCATCTCCTCTTTCTCATCCGCTTTTATTCTTTAAAGTCTTAGAAGCTTTAACACTTTAAAGCAGATTAGTTATGAATGTATTATAGCGCGTATTTTTTCAAATGCAAGGATAAATTATAGAAAAGGCGCAGGCAATCACCTGTGTTTATATCTTCTATAGCTCTGATCGTTTAACCGCCCGGCTCAAAACATAAATAAAAGCCGCAGCATCTGCCACGGCTTTCGTTTTAAACTCACTCCTGATTTCAGAAGTTTTCGTTTCAGAATCTTTATTAGAATGTGACGACATCATCGATCGGACCGGTCCGAACGATCGACTCGAGCTCCAGCACAGGGCCCTCGCCGCTGTACTCCTCCCGCTCTTCCATCGAAACAGTCGCCGTGAGCTTCGCCCAGTCTCTCGTGTTATACGGCGCGATCACGGCCGGATCGCCCTTCGTCACGAAGCCGAGGAAGGTCATATCCTGTGCGCAGCAGGTCATCGCCATACGGCCTGGGATGAACTCGTTCGACGGCATACCGCGGCGCTTCAGAACCATACCGGTGAACGTGATCTTCTTTCCGATATAGCGCTCCGGGTTATCCATGCAGTCGACGAACCAGATGCCGTAGTCCTCCGGCTTCAGGTCAATGCTGTCGGCCGCGAGGTTATATGGCAGATCCTCCGGGAGCATGTCCTGCTGGATCTCGCCATTCTTGTCCTCGAGGATCAGCATTGCCCCCTGTCCCATCGCACGGATCTTACGACGGAAGTCCACCAGCTGATCGCTGGAAACGTCATCACAGCGGTTCACGATCGCGAGCTCCGCCTCCCGGAGCATCTGTCCGAGGAAGCTGCGCATATTGTTGTTATTGATGTAGATGCCGAGGGTGGATCCATCCATGATGGTGATGACCTGGTAAATCACCCAGCTCTCCGGCATCGACAGCGCGTAGTTCGCCGGACGTCCCTGATCCTTCGCGAGCTCCTGCTCGGACATCGGACCGTCGTAGAGATCATCCTGGTTCCACATACCGTTCCACTCGATGATGATACGCTCCGGTTTATACTCTGCCTGCAGCTTCGAGAGGTACGCCTCGTTGAAGTCGGTCTCCTTCTCCATGCGGATCGCGACCGTATGGTACTTCAGGAGCTCTGCCTCCTCGTACTCGGACTCACCCTCCTCGCAGAGGAGAAGCAGGGTCGTGCCCTCGGTCTGGAAATAATCCTGGGCCATGGTGTACTTGATGAACTCGGTCTTGCCGGCCTCGAGGAAGCCGTTGATCAGGAATACAGGAATCTGATCATCCTGTAACTCGTAATTATCACTTGTTGCCATAAAAACTCCTATTTATTCGCAGAATGCGTGCTTCAGTGCTTCTTCATCGAGATGAGCGCCGATCACGACGACCTTACCGGTGAACTCCGGAGAGCCCTCCCGTACATCGGTCTGACCCGGTACGAGGTCGAAGTACATCCAGTGACCACGGTTCTCCGCATCCTCGAGCATACCCTTGCAGCGGATGACGGTGCCGTAGGTCTCACCCTCGGCCATCTCGTGAAGGATGGACTCGAGCTTCGACTTACTAAACGGATGCGGGGTTTCCATGCCCCAGTTCGTGAATACTTCGTCCGCGTCATGGTCATGGCAGCAGCAGTGGCCGTGCTCGTCATGCTCGTGGTGATGGTGCTCGTGCTCCTCGTGATCATGGTCCTCATCCTCGTGATCGTGGTGGCAGCAGCAGTGCTCGTCCTCATCATGATCGTGGTGATGGTGCTCGTGCTCCTCATGATCATGGTCCTCATCGTCATGGCCGTGGTGGCAGCAGTGCTCGTCCTCGTCATGCTCATGCTCGTGATCGTGATCATGGTGATGGTGATGATGGTGATGGTGATCGTGATGATGGTGGATGGTGATGCCATTATCGAGGGTCTCGATCACATCGTGATCATCGTCGTCCTCTTCCTCACCCTCATGTGCATGGACTCTCTCCATGACTTCCTTCATCATGGACTCCTCGAGATCATCCTTACCGGAGATGATACGGATGAGCTGCTCACCGCTGAGCTGTGCCTCCGGGGTCGTCACGACCTGTGCCTTCGGATTGATCTCCTTCACGATCTTCACCGCAGTATCGACCTTCTCCTCGGCTGCAATATCGGTTCTCGACAGCACGACGGTACCTGCATAGAGAATCTGGTTGTTAAAGAACTCGCCGAAGTTCTTCGAGTAGAGCTTCGCCTTCTGTGCATCCACGATGGTCACCGCCGCATCCAGCTCGACATCGAGGTTAGCGGAAACCGCCTTCACCGCACCGATGATGTCCGACAGCTTGCCGACACCAGACGGCTCGATGATGATACGATCCGGCTTATATGTCTCCACAACCTCCTGCAGAGACTTCTCAAAATTACCAACCAGTGAGCAGCAGATGCAGCCCTGGTTCATCTCACGGATCTCGATGCCGGCATCCTTCAGGAAACCGCCGTCGATGCCGATCTCACCAAACTCGTTCTCGATCAGCACAACCTTCTCCGTCTTTAAGGCCTCATCCAGCAGGCGCTGAATGAAGGTGGTCTTTCCGGCTCCGAGGAAACCGGATACGATATCTATACGTGTCATATGATTACTCCTTCCAGTCATCATGTCATTTATCAGGACAATGCAAACGACCGTACGGTACATACCCGGCCCATAAGCTCCGGTAGCATAATACAATCGTACCTCACGGTTTATTAGCACTCTCTTTATAACACTGCTAAGTATAGTCAGTGCATTTCCGCTTGTCAATCAAGCAGATCCGCAATCCGAAGAGTTTCGAAAGATTTAAGAGTTGAGGCCGCCTGCATTGGCCTCTCCTTCGGATGCGGAAGCGATCGTACAGTGGAAGAAAGGGCTCACTCAGAAAGGTAGTCGATCGCCTTCCGAAGGTCTGCGGCCTGCTCGATACAGATCGCTGCGCCACTCTCCTCGAGCTCCTCCTGCGTCCGGAAGCCGTAGATGCAGCCGATGGACGGGATGCCTGCGCGCTTCGCCGTTTCCATATCCGTGTTCGTGTCGCCGACATAGAGGCAGTCCGCTGCAGTCTTTCCGATGTGCGCGAGGGCATCATCGACGACGCCGGTGTCCGGCTTCAGCGGATGGGTGCCGTCATCGCCCGAGATATAATCGAAGTAGCCGGCGCCATAGGCAGTATCGAGGACCTTGATGGCTTCATGCAGCGACTTGTTCGTGATACAGGCGAGCTTCCAGCCCTCCGCCTTCAGTTCATCGAGACAGGCCTTCAGCCCCGGATACGGCTCCGCCTTGTAGGTGCAGTTCTCCTGGAAGAAATCCATGTACAGGTTCCAGGCGTCATCGAAAAGCTCCATCACCTCATCCGCCTTCTGGTCGAGATCGATCGCCCGGTCCTCGTCCTTCTCCTCCCACTTCTCCGCTTCTCTATAGTAACGGTCCGCCGTGGCCGCCAGGGCGCGCTCGACGAACTTCCCACCGCCGTTTCCGACGAACTTCTTCGTCTGCTCGAGCGTGATGCGGTCGAGGCCCAGCTCATCCATGGTTTTATTCATGGTGTCCTGGAGACTGTAGAGCGTGTTCACGAGCGTTCCATCGAGATCCATTAATAGTGCACTGTATTTCTGAGACATAGCAACCTCCTGTGTTTAAAACATGGAAATTATAGCACGAAAGGCGGCACTGCAGTATTAAATTCGTATAAACTGAGTGTTTACGAAAGGGGAGCCGTTACTGTTCACACGTGTACTGATCAAGCAGGGAACCGGAGGGCCTTCGTTTTTTATCTGCAGTTCAAGCGAAACCATGCTAGAATAACGGAATACGAAATCAGAAAATGGAGTTCATCTAAATATGAAGTTTTATTATGCAGTGCAGAAGGGGCGTCATCCGGGTGTTTATGAGAACTGGAGTGACTGCCAGAGAGAGGTGACCGGTGCAGCCGGTGCGGTCTTTAAGAAGTTTAAAACCCGGGCGGAGGCAGAGGCATTTGTGAAGGCAGATGGCTATGATCTGCAATTGCCGTTTGATGTGCCGGAAGTTTCGGATTCGTCGTCTGTTTCCGCTTCTGTCGCTTCCAGAAGTATGAAACCTCAACGTTCTACCGAATCTGCGAAAACGTCCATTTCCAGACGAAGCGCGATCCCATCGTCTGCAGGCGGTGCGAAGGCCTCTTCCAGCCGAACGGCCATCGCTCCGAAGGGCCCGCTCTTCCATTCCGTCTCGGATGTGACGCGGGAGGATGTGCTGCAGGAGCTTTCAGCGGTCGAGACCGAGGCGCTCGCGTACGTTGATGGCAGCTTCAATCTCTCGACGGGTGTCTATGGTTATGGCGGGGTGCTGCTGTGTCGGGACGGAAGCATTCGCCCGCTTCAGGGGCACGGACGGGACGAGACCTTACGTACGATGCGGAACGTCGCGGGCGAGATTCATGGCTCGATGGCGGCGATACAGGCGGCAGCCGATGCCGGCATCGCGAGCATCACGATCTTCTATGATTATATGGGCATCGAGATGTGGGCGAACGGCCAGTGGAAAACGAACAAGGAAGGCACACGTGCATACAAGGCCTTCATCGAGGCGATCCGACCACGCATCGAGATCCGTTTCCAGAAGGTTGCGGCACACACCGGCGTCCGCTTCAACGAGCTCGTCGACCAGCTCGCGAAGGCCTCCGTCGGCATCGCCTGACGGCAGTTTATGGGGTCTGACCCCATAAACTTCTGTTTAGATTCTGTTTATAAAAATTTAATGGGGTCAGACCCCCTTACGAAATTCTTAAGCTTATCTGCACTGAAAAAGCTGTCGTCCCACTCCGAAATCCCGGGGCAGAACGGCAGCTTTTTGCTGACGACGTTTTTTCTTCTGATATTATGTATGAATCAGCTCACGCGTAGGCCTGCTTACTTTCGTGACTGCGCTCCGCCACCTCCGTGCCACGCTCGTGAAGCTTCTGCCGATGTACATCGACGAGGATCCGGATCGTGAGGTAGACGATCGGTCCGAGATAGATGAGGAGCACCCAGAGGCTCGTCGCGTTCATCGCCTCGACTCCCTGCTGCATGCTGCCGATCCCATAAATACCGGACATCATGAGGGAAGTGAAATCATAAAAGGCGTGCAGGAAAATCATCGCGAGAACGTTCCGCGCACGAGCATAGATGAGACTCAGATAGATGCCAATGACTACATTCTGCACCATCTGGAAAACGACGGCCATCGGATCCACTGCCCAGCTCATGTTGATGGCATGGGCGAGGCCGAAAAGGAGCCCGGTCAGATAGGCTGCCTGCAGCCGTCCGAGCGCGGTCGGTCGGAAGCTGCGGATCAGTGTTTCCTCGATGATGCCCCGGAAGACCGTCTCCTCCAGGAGCCCCACCAGGAAGATAAAGGCGAGGAAAATCAGTATCTGTGTCCATGGCAGGGCGTCATTCTCGATCATCAGGATACGCTCATACTGAAGAAGAAGCGCATCCAGCAGAAGGACGAAACCACCCGCCTTCAGCGTATCCATGAAATTATCCTGCTCCCACGGAATCTCCTGCAGCATACCGAAGCCCGCCAGTACGAGCATGGTGAGAATCAGCGCCGACTCTTCACGAAGAAGCAGTCCGCCATAGCCCGGGATCTCGATTCCCTGTGTAACATGTGCCGTGAAATATAAAATCAGAAGAAAGGAAAGCGCCGTCATGATGGCGTACATGATCGGGTGACGATGCATGAACGCTCTACGCGTTTCCTTCATATAGAACCTCTTTTCAATGTTTACATCATCATGCCTGCCCCACTCGACGGACATGCAGTGCATGATCGTATCGACCGAACCCCTATACATAGACTGGATAAGCCTGTATGTATCGATCATCGTCCGGTACTTTATCGCACGAAATTGAAAAGAGTATTTAATTCAGAAGTCGAACCGAATCCAGAACCGTCAGGATGGACAGCGGTGAACGTGAAGCCCCGTGCTCGAGAAATTCATGACATCGAAAAGCATTCACAGCTTTCAGCGCAAAATCACGACGAAGCAGCGCATCACTACCCTCATCGAAGCGCTGGGCCATACGCGTTCTGCTGCCGCTTTTCTCGATCGTCACATTCAGAAAGTGACGAAGCTCCGCCATATCCGAAAGCTTCCCCTCCTCGATCCGCGCCGTCAGTGAATCCTCCGCAGAAATCTGATGCGTAGCCACACGGCTTTCCCCGTTCACACGAAGTGCAGAGATATTACGAAAAGGCGTGATCAGTAAAAGACAGAGCACAGCCAGCAGCATCCATACCGCACTCAGCTTCTGCATTCTCCTCGTCGCCATCACTCTGCCCTCCTTTCTAAACCGCTTTACTGCCATTCCATTATAGCATCGAGTCCTGCCAGAATTCAAATATGAAAAGAGCCTGCTGAAAGCAGGCTCTCAAAATCAGAATCAAAGCAGGATGATGTTATGCTCACGGCAGGTATCGATCATCTCCTGCGGCCAGATGCTGGCCTGTACCTCACCGACGTGCGCACGATTCAGCAGAAGCATGCAGAGACGCGACTGACCGATACCACCACCGATGGTGTACGGAAGCTCACCCTCGAGCAGCATCTTATGGTATGGAAGATTTGCACGCTCCTCACAGCCGGCCTTCTTCAGCTGCGCACGCAGCGACATCTCGTCGACACGAATACCCATGGAGCTGATCTCCAGTGCACAGTCGAGCGTCGGATACCAGAACAGGATGTCGCCGTTCAGTGCCCAGTCATCATAGTCCGGTGCACGACCATCGTGCGGCTCCCCGTTTGACAGCTTATCACCGATGCGACTGATGAACACACAGCCATGCTCCTTACAGATTGCGTTCTCGCGCTCCTTCGGCGTCTTATCCGGGTACATCTGAAGCAGTGTCTCGGAATCGATGAAGTAAATATCATCCGGCAGCTTGTTGACCGCATTCGGATACTTGTACCATACCTCATGCTCCATGTGCTTGATGATACGGAAGATCATACGTACCGTACCCTCGAGGGTCGTGGTGTTCCGGTCCTCCTTGTTGATGACCATCTCCCAGTCCCACTGATCGACATAGCAACTGTGCAGATTATCGAGCTCCTCATCGCGACGAATCGCGTTCATGTTGGTATAGAGACCCTCGCCCGGCTTGAAGCCGTACTTCTTCAGTGCCATTCTCTTCCACTTCGCCAGCGAATGCACGACCTCGATCGTCTCATCCGGCCACCATGGAACATCGAAGCTGACCGGACGCTCATAACCGTTCAGATTATCATTGAGACCCGAGCTCTTCGGCACGAAAAGCGGCGCAGAGATACGGCTGAGATTCATCTCCCGACCGAACTCCTTCTGAAATGTATCTCTGATATACTTGATTGCCTCCTGTGTCTCACGCACAGAAAGACGCGGATCATAATCCTTTGGAATGATCAGTCCCATACTTACCCCCTAAATCTGGACATACTGCCAGTGATGCTGACACCGCCCAGTTCATTTCAATAATTAAAAAATGTAGCACGCACGACCTGTATATGCAAGTTCTTTTCGTGACACCTGAAACGTTGCTGTATCGTTCAGGCAGAGGGCCTAGTGCCGCTTAGGGTCCCCGGCTTAGATTGAACCGGTCTCGGAGTACTGTGCCTCCGTCGCCGCCCCTCCGGGGCCTCGCTTTTACGCTTTCATCTCCCGGTCGATCCAGCACATCAGCACCGAAACGATGTAGCGCTGCTCGTCCTCACGGAGCGCCCGATGCGGCGGGATGTGATGCCACTTACTGAGGCAGCCGCGACAGCAGCAGCCGGTGGCATGCTGCGCGATGAAGACCGGGTGCCCCCGCCACGGGGTCTGCTTCCCATCGTTACGCGGTTCTGCCGGTGCCAGACGCTCCCGGATGAAATCCCGCGCATGCTCCTCGATCTTCGCACGCCCCTGCTTCTCGAAGTAGGCGCGCTCCTGCGCCCGAAGATGGAAGCCGGACCGGAATTTACTCTGTGCGAGGCGCTCGAAGAGGCGCGCCATCGCCTGGTCAGGGATGACCTCCATCCTCGGTGAGTCGCAGCGACTCCTGAAGAAACTGCACCTGGGCACCGGATTTCCGCGCCCGCTCACTCTCCTCGAGCTGCCGATGATCCTCGGCACTGGCCCCCTGATAATCATCATCGTCATCCGAGACCTCGATCGTATAGTGCAGATTTTTCACACTCGGATGCTCCGGCGAGCCGAAAAACGTCGGGTCCTCGTCCTCCGGATGCGCATTTTCCTGCGCCGTATCCTCCCCATCCTCGAAAGGATTGAAGCTCACCGGCGCAAAGCCATCCGCATCCGGCAGCGCAACTGCGACACCGGGCATCGATCTTCCACGATCCTGACCACCCGACATCTGATCAAACATCGACGGTGCATGGCCCATTGCTTCCCATCCACCGGTCTGTACGGACCTTCTGCCTGCGTAGCTTCGCTGCGGCTTACGCGTCTCCACGGACGTCGTGTCGATCTTCGCCGCCTTCCCTGCATCCTCTGATAAGTCCTGGGCCAATGCCGGCACCGGTGCGTTCATCGCGAGGCAGATCGGGAAATACTCCAGCTCCGCCTTCGCCGCCTGCGAGGCCTGCAGCTTCGCCGGAATGTGGAACATCCGCCCCTTCATCTGAAAGTTCGCGCCGGTGCCCGCAAAGTGAAACGGCACATCTGCCGCGATGCACTGCTTCCGAAGACCCTGCACGTAAGCAAAATCCAGTACGGCACCATCCTCCGCGGGATCACCCGCCACCTGCACCGCCATGATCAGACCGGTCGACAGCATTGGCCTGAGATCGACCGCCTCCGACAGCCGCTCCGCGTAGAGCAGCACGGAGCGCGGTGCGAGCGTGCTCCTGTCGAGCGTCTGCCAATGCTGATCTGCCGACGCCTGTGTTGAGATTTCAATCGATGGCTGCCGTTCCGGCTCGTAATCCTTCATATGTACATCCTCTCATCGCTGATGCGTATCGCGTGCTGTCCGCGCGGGCGAAAACATCTCCGCTCGCTGCCCGCTTCTGTCAACCATGTCCGCCGCCGGGCCACTTCTATCGATCCTGTCCAGCGCGGCTGCTGGTCTTACCTGCCCTCTGCGATCTTCTTCCGTGTTTCCTCATCGATCACAGCGCGAAGCTTCTGAAGCTTCCTCGAAAACTTCATATTCTCCGCGCCGTACGTGAGCTGCAGCTCGCGCTCGAGCGGGAGCCAGGTGCTGAGCTTCGCCTCATCGTGCTGCACCACCGCCTCGATCTTATCGAAGGCTTTGTAGATGCGCGCCTCGGTCGTCTCAAGCGCCTCCATCTCCTCCCAGAGCGCCGGAAGCTCCGTGTCAAACGGCGCCGGCATCGAGCGGAACCAGTCAAGCAGGATGTCCGACTCCTTCACCGAATCCGCGTCCGTCTTGTAGAACGACGGGATATCGCCGGTGAAGGCTTCCCCGAGGTCATGGATGATACACATCCGAAGCACCTTATCGATGTCGACCTCCGGAAACTCCTTCTTCAGCTCGTAGCTGTACATGAGCACCATGAACGCAAGCCGCCAGCTGTGCTCTGCCACCGACTCATGCCGGTCCTGCGAGGTCCAGCTGTGCCGTGTATTATTTTTCAGCATCTCCGCCCGATGCATAATATCCAGAAATTCGAATTCCGTCATATCTCTCCCTCATCTTCCCGACGGTCCAAACGCAGCTCAGGCGATTTCCCTCCGCAGGCTCGATTCCCAGCGCTCGTACTCGTCAGGCCAATGCTTCCGCCCCGTTTTCAGATGACCTCACTTCACTTCATCGGAAGCGCAGGAAAACGCCGTCCATGGAAACTCCGCCGCTGGCGCTGCCGTGAAGGAACACTCCTTCTTCTCCTTCGCATCATAAAACGAAAGCTGACGGCAGAACAGCGCGAGATGCGGACTCCGCACCCGCGAGCCATACTTCCCGTCTCCGACGAGCGGCAGCTTCCGCGCCGCAAACTGACAGCGGATCTGATGGAAGCGTCCCGTCTGAAGCTCCACCTCGACGAGCGTGAGCGGTGCCTGTGTCTCCAGTACCCTGTATGTAAGCGAAGCCTCCTTCACGCCGGCGCGCTTCCGCTTCACCGGAAACATTTTCTTCTTCATCTTATCCTGATAAAGAAGGTCCTGCATCTCCCCACTCACCGGCGCCGGCACCCCCGGGACGACACAGAGGTAGGTCTTCCGAAGACGGTTCTCCGTCAGCTGGCGGCTGAGCTCGCCCGCCGTCTGACGATCCCGTGCCAGCACGAGCAGTCCAGACGCCGCTTTATCAAGCCGGTGCACGACATAATAATCCGTCGCCCGATCGCCGTTCTGCTCCGCAAGCATCTCCGGCAGATCATGCTCCGAATCCTCACCGGCCGCCTTGCAGACGACCGTATACTCCGCTGTCTTATGAATGATCTTCATGTCCTCGTCTTCTTTTCTCTGTCCTGCTCATCCGGGGACGCCACCCTCGGATAAACGATCTTTACTTCTTTCCCTGTCCCGCTCATCTACGGACGCCGCCGTCGGATAAACGATCTTTACTTCTTCGTCTTCTTTTCCTTGTCCCGCTCATCCGCGAACTTCTCGAGGCTCGTGATATGGTTGCAGTACTCGGACGCCGCGCAGGACGCGCAGCCCTTGTAGCCGGAGCAGCCATCCTTCCCGAGATCCTCCTTCTTCATCGCATGACGGAAGATATAGACCGTCAGCGCCACGATCCCCACGATCAGTAAAATTGCAATCGGTAAATTCATAATAACACCTCTACTTCAGCATGATAAATACACCATTGTTTCCCCGGAACCCATGCGTGTAGCGATGGCTGAACAGCAGCTCTGGATTACAGTTTGTACAGATATCCGTCGTGCTGATCTGTGACGCCGGCACACCCGCTTCCTCGAGCACGATCCGGTTCGCCGCCCAGAGATCGAGATGATACTTATGCTCGCCGGCTGCATTGAGCCCATCGTCACGCAGGATCTCCCTTGCATGCCCCGGATAGGCAGACATGAAATGCTGCGCCACATCCTCCGAGATCTCATAGCAGTCCCGGCAGATACTCGGACCGATGGCACAGATGAGATCCGAAGGTACTGTCCCGTAGGTCGACTGCATTGCCCGAATCGTGACCTCGCCCATACGCGCCACCGTCCCGCGCCAGCCGGAGTGACTCGCGCCGATCACGTGGTGCACCGGATCGACGAACAGCAACGGCACACAGTCCGCCGCGAAGATCCCGAGGGCGAGCCCCGGCACATCCGTGATCAGACCATCGACGTCATCGTACGGACGCTCCCGCACGACGCCGTAGCCCGCATCCGCCGCGGTGACGACCCGGACGTTCGTCGTATGCGTCTGCTTCGTGAGCACCATGTGTGCCTCATCAGTCCCCAGCACCGACGCCATCCGGTGAAAGTTCTCGCGCACCCGCGCATCCTCATCGCCATGCCCGAAGCGCAGATTCATCGAGCTAAAGATGCCCTGGCTCGTCCCGCCGATTCGTGTGGAAAACGCATGCTCGACGATCCCCGTCGCCCGGATCGCCGGAATCTGCATATAGAGGAGCGCACTCCCATCCGGGTTTTCCGTTTTTATGATATCCATGACGGGCGCTGCGCCCGTCCGCCTGATCTTCAACATAGAGCATACTTTAGCATAAATGCGCGGGTTAGGGTACAGTTAACATTCCACAGGTCAGATACATATTTTTGAGAAAATTACAAAGTGATCGCGTGACCATCATAAATCTCAACCTCTCACAGTTTTTCACTGATTGCACAGCACCGTTTTTTACAGAAGGTAATGCCATACAGCCGGATGTTCTTCCGGTCATCGTTCAATAGATACTCCTGATAACGGCGATCCCTGATCTGATCGATGGCCTTTTGGCAAGTCATCTTCATATCGTCAAAGTTTTTCGTATATTTTAGCTCTACGACGATTCCCGCATCCGGATCATCCGTTTCTACGATGATATCTGCAAATCCTTCTCCGGCTTCGACGTTTGACTTCACAAGCCAGTCTGCGTTTCCGGTAAGGATACCAACGAGAAGATTATGATAAGAGATTTCCTTCTCTTCTTTTCTTGCTTTCGTGTCAAAAACACTGATGGAATTACTTAGTATGCGGTTTAAATACTGCTCGATACCTTCGGTATCTCCTTCTTCAAAAGCTTTCCAGAATGCTGTGAGACGCGCCGTGTTACTGAAGATCGACTTTTTAAACCATTCGTTGATTTGAAGTCTGAATACTTCACGCACTTCCCGGTTTGGAATAATCAGCCGATAGGCTCCGCTTTCGTCTCTTCCACTCTGCGTCAAATACCCGGTCGTAAAAAGTACACTCCATAGATTCTCGATGCTCTGATCGATCTCTTCATACGTGAGATCCAGTCGAAGCTCCTTTTCGATGGCTTCGCCATTTATCAGGCGTTCGATCTCACTCTTTGTTGTTTTATTTGCTTTATCGATGAAGCGCTTTACGAGGTCATTTCCGCTCGTGTTGATCCAGTACGCTTCCGGTTTCGCTTCTTTGTCATCCTTCGCGCGGTCCACAAAATTTATTACATCCCACGGACAGTACACGTCTGCATTTCCGAATCTGTATCCATCGTACCACTCCTTCACTTCTTCGAAGCGATCTTCCAGATGATAATCGAAAAGCAGTTTCCGTACTTCCGTATCCGTAAAACCGAACTGCTCATCAAAACGCGTATCCGTGATCGACAGGATCTTAAAATTGTTGAGGCCGGTAAAGATACTTTCCTTTGAAACGCGGAGGCAACCTGTCAATACCGCGAATGCGAGTGCAGAATTGCTTTTCAGCGCCTTCCCGAACATCGTCCTGATAAGCGAAACCATATCCTTATAGTAACCATGCTGGAATGCCTTGTCTAACGGTACATCGTATTCATCAATCAGGATAACCGTCTTTTTATGATAATGTGTCGATAATAGCTCGGAAAGCGTCTGTAATGAGCTAAGCAGTGATTCCTCCGTCATTTGATATCGCCCGTCTGAAAACGTGGTCAGTGCTTCATATGCCTTTTTCGCATTTTCATCCATGGCTTCGCTTTCTCTTAAAGAGCTATGTCGTATAGCTTCCTTCGAGATCAATTCCATCATCTGGTACTTTGCGCTCTCGAAGTCATTGCCTTCGACATTTTTCAGAGAAAGAAAAATGACCGGATACTGTCCCTGATGTTGCTCGCACAGTTCCTTATTCTCAGTAATATAAAGCCCATCAAAAAGCGACGGATCCATTCCGATTTCAAAAAAGCACTTCAGCATACTCATATTAAGCGTCTTTCCGAAACGGCGCGGACGTGTGAATAAATTCACCTCGCCCCAGTTAAAAAATAACTGTTCGATTAATTTTGTTTTGTCGATATAGTAAAAACCGTTACGACGGATCTTCTCGAATCCATCAATTCCTACCGGAAGCTTCAGTTTCTCGTTCTTGACCATACTTCTACCTCCAACAACTCATCGATCGGCCAGGATACTCATAGATCTTTCATCCGACATACGTAATCCTCAAATCCATACGCAAGGGATCCATTTCCTGATTCTCATTAAATTCTATCATATATCCCGGATCTGTTCCCACATTTCTTTTGTGTTAACATTTCTTCTATTTTAGCATTTACGCTATTTACGGAAAACAATCGTGGTCTGGATGATATACCGTCTGTAGATGAGCATCCTTTCCTCGGCGAATCCGGGACCAACTGGAATAAAAATGAGCGAACAAAAAGCTCCAGGAAAACCTGAAGCTCATGAAGTGACGGATCCGGGAATCGAACCCGGGATTCAGCCGTGAGAGGGCTGCGTCTTAGCCTCTTGACCAATCCGCCATGCTATATAAAGTTTTAAGTGACGGATCCGGGAATCGAACCCGGGATTCAGCCGTGAGAGGGCTGCGTCTTAGCCTCTTGACCAATCCGCCATATTTGTGTCGCTCAAGGCGACTCGATTACTATAACAGTCACCCTCCCGAAAGTCAACTACTTTTTTATATTTTTTTCGAGCCCCCGGAGGGGCTCGATGTTCGTCACAGCAGATCCTTCAGGTCGTCGTAGAACGTCGGATATGAAATATTGATGCAGTCCGCGTCGAGGAGCTCGACGGCGGTGCGCTCATCACCGGCGAGGGCGAGGACCGCGAAGGTCATCGCGATGCGGTGGTCCTTATGCGTGTCGATGGTGCCGGAGCCAACACGAAGGTCACTGCCCCGTCCCTCGATGATCATGCCGTCTTCCGTCTCCTCTGCAGAGATACCAAGCGCACGCAGGCCCTCGACCATCACAGCGATGCGGTTTGACTCCTTTACCTTCAGCTCCTGCGCATCACGGAAGACCGTGCGACCGTCCGCACCCGCGGCGACCGCGGCGATGACCGGGAGCTCATCGATGAGACGTGGGATCATCGCACCAGAAATTTCGGTGCCGTGCAGCGAGGCACTGTAGCGGACATGGAGATCTGCGACGTCCTCGAAGCCGGCGAGACGACGATTCTCCAGTGTGATGTCCGCACCCATCGCAGCATAGGCATCGAGGATACCCGCACGCGTTTCGTTGATGCCAACGTTTCGAATGAGCACATCCGAGCCCGGCACGAGCAGCGCCGCCGAGATGAAGTAGGCTGCCGAGGAGATATCACCCGGTACCTCCAGTGTCTCCGGCAGCGCAGCGAGCTTCGCACCCGGCTGCAGCGTGATCTCCGCCCGTCCATCCGGAAGCAGCCGGGTGGAGACATCCGCCCCCAGCGCACGCAGCATGCGCTCACTGTGGTCGCGGGACAGGGCCGGCTCGATCACCGTGGTCGGACGCTCCGCGTAGAGGCCGGCGAACAGGATCGAGGACTTCACCTGGGCACTGGCAACCGGGGAGTTGTAGCGGATCCCGTGCAGCTTCTGCCCGTGGATCGCGAGCGGTGCACAGCCGTTCTCTCGAATCGAGCGGATATCCGCCCCCATCGCCTGAAGCGGGATCATGATGCGCTTCATCGGGCGCTTCTGTATGCTCTCATCTCCCGTCAGCTCGGAATCGAAGTCCTGCGCGGCCAGGATGCCGGAAATAAGTCTCGTCGTGGTACCCGAGTTTCCGCAGTCGAGCATTCCATCCGGCTTCTGTAAACCACGAAGACCGCGGCCGTGAATCACGACCTCGGTCTCACGCTGGTCAAGCTCGATGGCGATACCCATATGTCGGAAGCAGTCAATCGTCGATAGACAGTCCGCACCATTCAGGAAACCGCTCACGTGGGTGTCACCCTCGCTGAGGGCACCCAGCATGACGGCACGATGCGAAATGCTCTTGTCTCCCGGCACCGTCAGGCTCCCCTTCAGGGGATGCTGTGCTGCATGTATGGTTTTCTTCATCAGTCGATAAATCCTCTCATCGTCATGTAGTTCTTCATCAGGACTTCCATCTCGTCGAAGTCGATGCGGCTCGCGTTGATCATCAGATCATAATTATCCGGCTGCATCCAGTCCTCACCGGTGTAGTACTTATGGTAGTCCTTCCGCTCCTTATCGATCTTACGGATGCGACGGAGGGCCTCCTCTTCGTTGACCTTATCGTAGTCCATGACGCGCTTCGTACGGGTTACAAGATCTGCATAGACGAAGAAATCGACATGGTTCTCCATATCCGCCTCGGTCAGGATGTAATTACTGCAGCGTCCGGCGATGATGCAGCTCTCCTTCGAGGCGATATCACGGATCACCTCTGCCTGGAAGCGAAACAGATTCTCCGGAGAAACGATATTCTCCTGGGTGTTCGGCTTCCCGATGTCCGGCTTCAGACCGTACAGGGCCTTAAACAGGAAGTTCCGTCCGGCCTTCTCGTCTGCCATACGGAAATACTGCTCACCGATCGCGGTCTTCTCCGAGGTGAGCTTCAGAATATCATCATCATAAAAATGAATGCCGAGATCCTCCGCGAGACGCTTACCTACGAGGCGTCCGCCGGAACCATACTGTCTGCCGATCGTAATGACGAATTGCTTCTTAATCATAGTTGCCTCCTGATGTGATTACCTGTTGATACTATAATTATATACCATTTGAAACCCGCGTTACAATATGTATCAGATACCTTCCTTCGTCGAAAGGAGGATACGGTCGTTGTTCATCTCCTTACCGGCACCCTCGGCGAAACGCTCGAGGAGATCGTTGACACTCATGCTCGCTCTTTCCTCGCCACGTACGTCGAAGACAATGTTTCCGCTGTTCATCATCAGTGTCCTGTTCCCGAGCTCCAGCGCCTGGTTCATGTTGTGGGTGACCATGAGGCAGCTGATGTTCCGCTCCTTCACAATCTTCTTCGTGAGCTCCAGCACCTTCTTCGCCGTCGACGGGTCGAGAGCCGCCGTATGCTCATCGAGCATAAGAATCTTCGGCGTGACCATGGTGGCCATCAGCAGGGTCAGCGCCTGGCGCTGACCGCCGGACAGCAGTCCCACCGGCTGGCTCATCCGGTCCTCAAGTCCCATGTCGAGGAGCGACAGCTGCTCCCGGAAGGCTTCGCGGTCCTTCTTCGTCACATAGCTGAAGAGTCCCTTCTTATGCTCGCTGGCCCGAAGATAGGCCACCGAGAGGTTCTCCTCGATCGTCATGTGGGGTGCCGTGCCCATCAGCGGATCCTGAAAGAGGCGTCCGATATAGCGGCTGCGGACATGTTCCGGAACGAAGGTGATGTCCTCCCCGTCGAGTTCGATATAGCCGGAGTCCGTGTAGAAGGTTCCGGCGATGGCATTGAACAGCGTTGACTTGCCGGCGCCGTTCGAACCGACGATGGTGGCGAAATCCCCATCCTCGAGGGTGAGGCACAGATCCGAGATGGCACGCTTTTCATTGACGGTGCCTGCATTGAAGGTCTTAAAGATATGTTCGATTTTCAGCATCTCATCTACCTCCCTGCATGGACTTACGTTCACGGATCGCGTTCAGCTGCTTATGCTTGAATGCGACGAGCTCCTTCGCACGCGGTGCAGCGATCGCCACCGCGACGATCACCGCCGACACCAGCTTGAAGGCCTCAGTCGGAACATTGAGACGCAGCGCGACGGAAATGATGAAGCGGTAGAGGCAGGAGCCCACGACCATACCGAGGATTCGCGCCATCATCTTCCGCTTTCCGAAGAGGGTTTCGCCGATGACGAGGGACGCGAGGGCGATCGTGACCATGCCGGTACCCAGGTTGATGTCACAGGTTTTGTTGTACTGCGCGATGAGGCATCCAGAAAGACCGGTGATGGCATTGGCCACACAGAGACCGACCGTGATCGTGAACGCCGGGTTGATGGAGGATGCACGGACCATCGCCGGGCTGTCACCCGTCGCACGAATCGAGAGACCGAGGGTCGTGCTCAGGAACCAGCGGATCAGCAGGCAGACCACGAGGACGATCGCCGCAAGGAGGATCAGCTTGCTCCAGCTCGCGAAGGCCTTACTGCTGCTCAGCTTTCCGAAGAGCGTGAAGATCGTGTCCGTGCCGAAGATAGAGACGTTTGAGCTGAAGCCCATGACGGCCAGATTCACGGTATACAGGCCCGTGTTCACGATGATCCCCGCGAGGATGCTCTCGACACCGAGCTTCGTCTGCAGAAACGCCGTTACAAAGCCCGAGCAGACACCCGCTGCCATCGCCGCGAAAATCGCGAGGAAGGGATGACCTGCGATCGTCACGACCGCGCCCACCGCGCAGCCGAGGGTGTAGCAGCCGTCGGTCGAGAGATCACAGATATTCAGGATGGAATAGCTGATAAACAGTGAAAGCGCCACCAGTGAGTAGACGAGACCTACCTCCAGTGCCGTGCGGATGATGCCCGCTGTGAGAAAACCAGTCAAGGGTTCATACCTCCTAAAAAAAGTTTTAATTTAGTGTAACAGTTCAGGCAGGGGACCCAGAGGGGCGGCAACGGAGGCACAGTACTCCGAGACCGGTTCAATCTAAACCGGGGACCCTAAGCGGCACTAGGCCCTCTGCAATCACTGAGTTTTCTTTATGAAAACTCAGC